>NZ_JAAGNZ010000002.1:910473-1213964 GCF_010747415.1 Spirosoma agri
GCAGGTAATTGGTAAGCTGATGACGGTTAATGGCGAAACGGTGAAAAAGCCGATCGTCGGGGTTGTCAAAGATTTCAACGCCTTTTCGCTGCATCAGAAAATTGAGCCCAGTGTATTAACCTCCTACCGGGACCAATACCGCAGTTTGGGTATTAAGCTCTCGGCGGGACAAAGCGCCGAATCCGTTAGCCAGTTGCTGAAGAAAATTGAAGCCAGCTGGAATGACACGTTCCCGGATTTCGTGTTCAAATACAACTTCCTGGACGAAACACTGGCTAATTTCTACAAGGGCGAGGAGCGGATGTATTCGCTGTTTCAACTGCTGGCTGGTATTGCCATTTTTATCGGTTGTCTGGGTCTCTATGGGGTCGTATCGTTTATGGTCGAAACACGAACCAAGGAGGTAGGCATCCGTAAAGCGCTGGGAGCGACCACCGGCCACATATTCGGCCTGTTCTCCCTTGATTTTGTCAGGCTGGTACTAATTGCCCTGGTGCTTAGTTCGCCCCTGGCCTGGTACATCATGAATCAATGGTTGCAGACGTTCGCCTATAAAATTACGATCGAGTGGTGGATGTTCGCGTTAGCGGGTGTGCTGGCGGTTGGCATTGCGCTGCTGACGGTGAGTTTCCAGAGTATCAAAGCGGCTTTGATGAATCCGGTCAAGAGTCTACGAAGCGAATAGGGCAGCCATAAACGGAATAACCATGCTCACCAACTATCTAAAAATCGCCCTGCGAATCTTCAGGAAAGACAACACGTTCACGCTCATCAACGTAGTGGGGCTGGCTACGGGGCTGGCCGTGGCGTTGCTGATCATTCAGTATGTGCGCTTTGAGCTGAGTTACGAGACTACAAACCCGTTGGCGAATCGGCTCGTGCGTCTTACCCTGGACTACATGAATGGTGGCACGGTCGACGCGCAGGATACGGAAACGAACCCTCCGATTGGACCTGAAGCGAAACGGAAAATGAGTGAGGTCGTGAATTACACCCGCGCCTATCCGATTGGCGAGCCTAACGTGACGGTTCAGATTGGGGAGACCTATTACCTAGTCGACAAAGTGTATGCGGTCGATTCGTCCTTTTTTGCCATGTTCAACTATCCGCGACTTCGGGGAAGTCGCGCCGGTCTTTTCACCAGACCCCGGCAGGTTGTTCTGACGAAGAAAATGGCGTTGACCTACTTCAATACCCTGGATGTGCTGGGCAAAACCCTGAAGATTGCGAAATCGGAAGGTAACGTCTTGTTCGACGTAGTTGGCGTCGTGCCGGACAGTCCGGCCAACACGCACATGAAATTCGATATGCTGGTCTCGTACCCGACGATGCTGTCCGACTTTGGCGAGCGGGAAGACAACTGGAATGGAAACAACACCCTGACCTACCTGCAACTAGCCGATAACGCCAGTTACGAAGGGTTTACAAAATCGCTGGTGGCCTTCAACGAGCGGTTGGTCAATGAAAAAAAGCTCAAAAATCATCGGGTGATCGGTCAGAAAATCGGCGATATCCATCTGTATTCCCACAAAAACTTCGAAACGGAACCGAATGGCGAAGCACAGTCGGTGTATTTCTTGCTGGGTGTAGCGTTTCTGGTACTCCTGAGTGCTCTGGTCAACTATGTGAACCTGACCACAGCCAAAGCCCTCGACCGGGCGCGCGAAATTGGGATGAGAAAGGTTGTTGGCTCTACCCAGCGCCAGATAAAAGCACAGATTTTCACGGAAACCGTCCTGATCAATGTCGTTGCCGGGCTTCTGGCGGTGGGGTTGGTCGCGGTCCTACGTCCGGTATTTGTTGAGGTGGCGGGTTTGCCCGAAGGCTTTACCGTATTTCAGGACGCATTTTTCTGGGGCAGCGTCGGGGTATTTCTGTCGCTGAGCATTGTGCTGTCGGGGTTTTACCCAGCGTTCGTTCTGTCTTCGTTCGATCCAATCACCGTTCTCAAAGGCAATTTCTCGCACTCTACCAAAGGTATCTTTCTACGCAAGTCGCTGGTGGTTTTTCAATTTGCGATTACTCTGATTCTGCTGGTGCAGACGTTCGCCGTTTACCGACAGGTCGATTTTCTGCGGGAACAGAACCTGGGTGTATCTATAGACCATACGCTTGTCGTGAAAGCCCCGGTGGGAAGCAATGCTCAGAAGGACTATGGTACGTTTCGGCAAATGCTACTCAATCAGGCACAGGTAAAGGCCGTATCGCTTTCCGGCACCGTACCGGGTATGGGATCGGCCCAGATGGGTACGACGACAAGCATCAATTTGTCGGACGCTGTTAAGAAAACATCGTACAATTACTACCTGACTCAGATCGATACGTCATTTCTCGACCTGATGGGTATTCCGCTGCTGGCGGGTAAAAACTTTGATGCCACCACGAAAGCGGCTTTCCCGGATGCGACAAACCGGCAACTCATTGTCAATGAGGAAACCCTCCGGCTTTGGGGCATTGCCACACCCGAAGAAGCCATTGGCCGACGGGTAGATATCTGGGGGCAGCAGGCCACGATTCGGGGTGTTGTCAAAAATTACCATTACGAATCGCCCAAAGCGGCCTACATTCCGATCATTCATATGTACTCGCCCACTTTTGACGCGTTTGCCAGTGTGAAGTTTACGGGGGGAAACACGGCGGAGCAACTCGCCCTGCTAAAAAAGGTTTACAAAGCTAATTTCCCGTATTCGCCATTCAGCTATTTCTTTCTGGATAGCGAGTACGACAAGCAGTACAAAGCCGATGATCGCTTTCAGCAGGTGTTTGGGGCCTTAACGGGTTTCGCTATTCTGATCTCCTGCTTAGGGCTGTTCGGCCTGGCCACGTTTACCGTTTCCAAGCGAACGAAGGAGATTGGCATTCGCAAAGTAATCGGGGCCAGCACCACGAATCTGATGCTGCTACTCTCGAAGGATTTCATAAAAACGGTCCTGCTAGCCATGCTGATCGGGCTGCCCATTACGTATTTATTGGTCAGCAATTGGCTGGCCAATTACGCGGTTCGAATTGAACTGAGCTGGTGGCTTTTTGCGGTGCCCGCTCTGTTGATCCTGTTGCTGGTATTGGTATCGATTGGTAGCAAAACGATTGCCACCGCCCTAATGAATCCGGTGAAAAGTTTACGAAGCGAATAAATAGCTTTCCCTGAGCGGGCGGTTTAAACCGCCCGCTCAGGGAAGAAATAACCATCTCAACACTATGGTTAGAAACTACCTCAAAATTGCCTGGCGGACGATTGCCAACCAACGGGTTTATAGCCTGCTTAATTTATCGGGATTGACCCTTGGTCTAACCTGTGTGCTAGTCGTTACGCTGTACCTGAAAAATGAAATGACCTTCGATGGGTTTCAGGCTAACGCTGATCGCATCTACCGACTGACAACCACAACAACCAACAAGAGTGGTTCCGAAATCAAAAACCGAACGGGTAATACCGGGGCCGTTCATGGGCCCGCGTTTGCCGCCAGTATCCCTGAGATTGAGGCTGTGACCCGGATGATGGGTGTGTCGTTTAACGTTCGGCGGGGTACCGAGGGGTTTTATCAGGATGCTCATTATGTCGATGCTAATTTCTTTCAGACGTTTACGTTGCCGCTGCTGGATGGGTCGCCCCAATCGGCACTCGCATCGGCCAACTCGGTGGTCTTGACCGAAAAAATGGCGCAGAAATATTTCGGAACGACGCGCGCAGTAGGTCAACGACTTAGCCTGGAAATCAACGGAAAATTCGAACCCTTCACGGTAACAGGGGTTGCGGCTAACCCACGGCCCAATTCGTCCCTGCAAATTGAGATGGTGTTACCGTTCAAGAACTACCAGGACGATCAGTGGCTTAGTCAATATCTGGCTACCTTTTTTGTGTTACGACCTGGCGCGTCAATCGCACGCGTTGAGCAGCAACTTGAGCGGGTTTTCACGGCGCTGGGTAAAGAACAACTGACGAAGGCCGCCAAAGAACGGGGATATGAAGAACGGCGACACTTTGGGCTTCAACCCCTGTCGGCCATTCACCTGACGCTTGACTACGGCGGAGGAAACGAACTGGCGGCTCCCAATACGCCAATGGTACTGTATCTGCTGGGAGGAATTGCGGGGTTTATTCTGCTGATTGCCTGCATCAACTTTGTCAACCTGACGACGGCCCGGTCGCTGCGCCGAGCGCGGGAGGTGGGCGTTCGGAAGGTGATGGGCGGCCAACGGGGTCAGCTGATCGGGCAGTTTTTGAGCGAGTCCTTTCTGTTGAGTGCAATTGCTTTTGGGCTGGCGCTGGGACTGGCCCAGTTGGTGCTGCCTTTCTTTAACGCTATTGCCGGAACGGAGCTTCGCCTGTCGTACCTGCTCGATACGCGCCTGATTGCGCTTTACGTCGGTTTACTCGTCATCACGACGCTGCTGGCTGGCGCGTATCCGGCCTTTGTGCTATCGCGGTTCAATCCGGTTCGGGTGCTGGCTGGACGGGCTGGATTTCAGGGCAAAAACCACCTCAGTCAGGGATTGGTCGTGGTGCAGTTCGCGCTGTCGATCTTTCTGATCGTGGCAACGCTGGCCGTTTTTGCCCAGTTTGATTTTCTAACCACTAAAGCGCTTGGTTACAACCCCGAACAACTGGTTCGGATTGAGCTGCCGACCATTCGGAACGATAATGATGATCGGGTAAAACTAATTAAACAGAAGCTCGCCAATCAGCCCGATGTAGTTAGTGTGACCGCCAAAGACCGGCTCGATGAATACACCACCGTACGGACGGAGGACAAAGAAATCGACGTTAATTACCTGCGCATCGACGAAAATTACTTGCCAACGCTGGGTATCAACCTGGCTGCGGGCCGTAATTTTTCGACGGCTTATGCGTCCGATACGCTCGACAATGCGCTGGTCAACGAACGTTTTGTTCGGGAAGCGGGCTGGAAGAAGCCAATCGGTCAGCGAGTTACGTTTCCGGACGGGACGGGTAAGATCTATACTATTGTGGGGGTAGTGCGGGATTACCATTTTTCGTCACTACACGAAGACATCCGGCCACAGGTTTTCATTGGCGATGCGTCGCTGACATTCGGAGAAATCTGGGTTCGTATACGCCCGCAACGCGTGGCTCAGACAATGGCTATGCTCGATCGCGTGTATCATCAGGTCGTTCCGCAACATTATTATCACTACCAGTTTCTCGATACGATCCTTGCCAAACAATACGAACTCGAAACCCGGCTTCGGCAAATCATCACCTGGGCCGCCGGGCTTTGTCTGTTCATTTCGTGTCTGGGTTTGTTCGGCATTGCAACGTTCTCCGCCGAGCGTCGTACGAAAGAAATTGGGGTTCGCAAAGTGCTGGGCGCTTCAACGGGTGAGATTGTCTCTTTGCTATCCCGCGATCTATGCTGGCTCGTTCTGTTGTCACTGTTGCTAGCTATGCCGGTGGCCTGGTTATCCATAAATCGCTGGTTGGCCACGTATCCATTTCACGTACAGCTGAGTGTGTGGCTGTTTGTTGGGGCGGCTTGCTTTACAACACTTATTGCCTTATTGACGGTGAGTTTTCAGAGTATCAAAGCGGCTTTGATGAACCCGGTCAAGAGTTTACGAAGCGACTAACCGTAGAGACGAAAGGGGTTGCGTCTCTACATAAAAAACTAAAACTATGCTGACAAACTATGTCAAGATTTCCTGGCGCAATCTGATGAAGAAAAAGGCTTTTTCGTTCATCAACATCGTGGGGCTGGCGGTCGGAATGACTTGCTGCATCCTGATTGCCGCTTTCGTTACCGATGAACTGAGCTACGACCACTATCCGGCGCAGGCAGACCGGATGTACCGGGTCGAACTTCACCTGACCGAAAACGGTGGGTTTACTGATTTCTCGAATGTTGACTGGGCCGTTGGGCCGGGTATTAAACAGGCGTTCTCGGATGTACAGGCGGCTACCCGTCTGCTGCCGTGGGGAGAGGTGTTTATGCGCTACGGGGATAAGCAGTTCAAAGAACAAGCCATTGCTATGGCCGACTCTAATTTCCTGGAAATCTTTTCTATTCCGTTGCTGGAAGGCAACCTGAAAACGGCGTTGGCCGAGCCGGGGACGCTTGTCGTAACCAAAGCCTTCGCGCAGAAATACTTTGGGACGAGTTCGGCGATGGGGAAGACTATCCTTTTCGGTAAAGAACAGGAAGCGCGCCGAGTGACGGGTGTAATCGACAAAGTGCCCAGCAACACACACTTCCATTTCGATGCGTTTCTGAGCATGGGTGATCTAACAACAAAATCACCAACTTGGAGCAACGTCGGCATTTACACCTACCTGGTCCTCAACAAAGGAGCTGATCCGAAGAAACTGGAAGCCAGATTCCCTGAACTGGTCGCCAAATACGTCGTGCCGGAAATCCAGCGGGACATGGGCGTGAGTTTGGCCGACGCGCAGAAGTCGGTGAATACGTTCCGGTTTTTCCTGATGCCCCTGACTGACATTCACCTGCATTCGGCAACGAAGTATGAACTGGCTGCCAACGGTGATATCAATTCGGTGTATATATTCAGTATTTTGGCGGTCTTTATTCTGCTGCTGGCCATTGTTAACTTCACCAACCTTTCGACGGTGGGGGCTGCAAGTCGGTCGAAAGAGATTGGCATTCGCAAGGTGATGGGCTCGGTCAAAGCCCAGCTGATAAAGCAGTTTTTGCTCGAATCCACGCTGCTCACCTTTATGGCTTTACTGCTGGCGGTTGTTGTCGTTGTGTTGCTGCTGCCTTATTTCAACCATCTGGCGGGGAAAGACATTTCGGTTAATACACTGCTGACGGTAAGAAATCTGGTTGCCCTGCTGGCATTCGGATTTTTTGTTGGTGTGCTGGCGGGTGCTTACCCGGCGTTTCTGCTTTCCTTCTCAAAAATTACGGCGGTTCTAAAAGGCGGATCAGCGGTGCAGACAAGCCGTCGCAGTACCCTCAGAAATGGGTTAGTGATCTTCCAGTTCGCCGTTTCCGGAACGCTGATCGTGGCTACGATGGTGACCTATCAGCAGCTGCGGTTCATGCAAAACAAGAAAATGGGTTTTGATAAAGACCAGGTGCTGGTCATTCAGGATTCGTACATGCTGGGACAGAACGAACGGGCTTTCAAACAGCAGCTTCAGAAAGATAGCCGAGTACTTGAGGCCAGTCTATCGTCCAGTATTCCGGTGGGGGCCAGCAATATGGCCGGAACGCAGATCTACGTCAAACGGGAGAATGGGAAGGAACACAACGCCGAGATTCAAACGGCGATTTACCAGGTCGACGAGGACTATTTGAAAACGCTGGGTATGCAACTCAAAGAAGGCCGGAGCTTTTCGAAAGGCTTTTCAACTGACTCGGCGGCTACGATCATCAACGAGACGGCGGCACGCGAATTGGGTTTGGGAACTGACAGCCCGCTGGGGAAAACCATCGTTCGTTCCGGACAGCGCGAGTTTACCATCATTGGTGTTGTCAAAGACTTCCACTATGCGTCGGCGCGGCAGAAAATCGGCCCTCTGATGATGCTGTCAGGGCGTAACTCCGGGGCCATTATCGTGAAAGTAAAATCTGCCGACGCGGCCCCTGTCATTGATGCATTCAGGAAGCAATGGGACGCCTTTAACCCACCGGCTCCGTTCACATATTCGTTTTTGGATGAGCGTTTCGCGTTTATGTACGAAGCCGAGCAGAAAACAAGTCAGCTGTTCACCATTTTTGCCGCGATTTCCATCATTATTGCGTGCCTGGGCCTGTTCGGACTGGCTGCGTTCACCGCCGAGCAACGCACCAAAGAAATCGGGGTGCGTAAAGTGCTCGGCGCATCGGTCACCAGCATTATCGCCCTGCTGTCCAGAGACTTTTTGACGCTGGTCCTGATCGCCGTCGTTCTGGCCGTACCCGTCGCGTGGTTTGCCATGCACCAATGGCTAAAGGGTTTTGCCTACCGTATTGAGCTCGACTGGTGGATTTTCGCGCTGGCGGGTTTGCTGGCCGTTGCCATCGCCTTGTTGACGGTGAGTTTCCAGAGTATCAAAGCCGCCCTGATGAATCCGGTCAAATCCTTGAAAAGCGACTAGCATGATTTATAACTATATCAAAATTGCCTGGCGTAATCTGGTGCGTTACCGGACGTATAGCCTGCTCAATATCCTGGGCCTGGCGGTCGGTTTGACATGCGGTATTCTGATTTATCTGACAACGGAATTTCACCTTAGTTTCGACACACATCACGCTAAAGCGGATCGTATTTATCGCGTCGTCACGCAGATCAGGAATGAGGAAGTGCGTTTCTCGCGGGGAACACCCAAGCCGCTGGGTAACGTACTGCGTCGGGACTATCCGATGCTGGAGCAGGTCGCCCGCCTGGAGCGTCTGCATAATCGAACCGTCGGTGTAACAATTGCCCGTGGTAATGGGTACACGAAGTTTGACGAGACCAAAACGATTTGCTTCGCGGAGCCGCAGTTGTTCAGCATCTTTGATTATGACTGGTTGATCGGTGAGCCAAAATCAACCTTATCGGCCCCGAATTCGGTGGTATTGACCGAAAAATACGCGCATAAATATTTTGGTAATGCCAATCCGATTGGCCGAATACTGCGCTTCGATAACCAACTGAATCTGACGGTAACGGGTGTGCTCAAAGACCATCCGGCCAATACGAATCTCAACTACGAAGCTTATATTTCGTACAGTACCATTGCTGGTATGACGGGAGCCCGTGAGTCGTTGCAAGACTGGACAAACGTCAATAGTGAAGCTATGTGTTACGTTGTTGTGCCGCCTGATGTACCCCTTGGCCGATTGGCTGGTGTGTTTCCGGCTATTCAGAAAACGCACTACAGCTCTGATAATCAGAAGGTCTATAGTTTCGCACTGCAACCGCTCCGCGATATTCATTTTAACACCCAATACGGCGGACGAATGAACAAAACGATTTTGTTCGCCATGAGCCTGGTTGGTTTGTTTCTGGTGATTTCGGCTTGTATCAACTTCGTCAATATGGCTACGGCCCATGCGCTGAAACGCTCGAAAGAAGTGGGTGTTCGGAAGGTGATGGGTAGTACCCGTTGGCAGTTGTTCAGTCAGTTCATGGCCGAAACTGCTATCATTGTGCTGATTGCGGTCGTTGTCGCGCTGATGCTGGCTAACGTTGGGCTTCCAGCCATGAATGGTGCCATGTCGGTGTTCAACGCAAACATGTCGCTGATGGATCTGATGCACCCAGAACCGCTGCTGATTCTGAGCGCATCGGTTTTGCTGGTTACGGTACTGGCTGGTTTTTATCCATCGCTGATGATGGCTGGCTTCAATCCTATAGCAGCACTGCGGGGTCGGCTAACAACGCAGGCGATTGGTGGTTTTTCGTTGCGCCGAGGATTGATTGTTGTTCAGTTTTTTATCACCCAGTTGTTCACTATTGGCGTTGTTGTCGTGATGGCGCAACTGCATCACGTCCGGCAGGCGGATCTCGGCTTCAAAAAAGACGGAATTATGCTGGTGGACTTGCCAAAGGGTGAAGCCACTCTGATTGATCCGCTTAAACAGGAGACCTTACAGCAGCGACTGGCTCAGGTCAGAGGGGTACGGGAGGTAGCGCTGGGCAATCAGCCGCCCGCATCAGGCAATATCAATCAGTTTCCTTTTTCGTACGACACGCGGACAAAACCGGAAGGCTTCGAGGTTCAGGCGAAAATTGGTGATCAGCACTACCTGCCTTTGTTCGGTATGAAATTACTGGCGGGGCGTAATTTTCG
This sequence comes from Spirosoma agri, assembly GCF_010747415.1. Taxonomy (NCBI): domain Bacteria; kingdom Pseudomonadati; phylum Bacteroidota; class Cytophagia; order Cytophagales; family Cytophagaceae; genus Spirosoma; species Spirosoma agri. The sequence continues at coordinate 920,213 of NZ_JAAGNZ010000002.1, forward strand.
CTCGGACGACACGACCAATCAGGAAGTAATCGTGAGCGAAGCGGTCGTCAACCGATTGGGTGTACGTTCGCCCGGCGGTGTGCTGGGCAAACGACTCCGCATCTGGAATACGGACAAAACAATTGTTGGGGTCATCAATGACTTCTATACCAATTCATTACGGAGCGCCGTAAAGCCCGTTGTTATCGTCAATGACCCGGTTCAAAACCGCGTAGTTGCGTTGAATGTTAGCGCAGCCGATTTGCCTCAGACCTTGAAAACCGTTGAAGCGATTTATACTGAATTCTTCCCGGAGCAGGTTTACAAACACCAGTTCGTCGACGAAATTCTGGATGAGTTTTACCGGGGGGACCGCATCATGCTGGCGTTGACGCAAGTGTTTTCGCTGATTGCCATACTGATCGGCTGCCTGGGTATGTACGGGCTGGTGTCGTTCATGGTGGAAACAAAGAGCAAAGAAATTGGCGTCCGCAAGGTTTTAGGAGCCAGTGCTTTTCAAGTTCTCTGGTTGTTTGGTCGTGAGTTCGGTCGCCTGATAGGACTGGGTTTTCTGGTAGCGGCACCACTGGGCTGGTGGCTGATGAATGCCTGGTTACAGGATTATAGCTACCGTATTCGACTTGAGGGGTGGATGTTTCTGCTGACGATTGGGCTGGCTGTCCTGATCACACTCATGACCGTCTCCGTTCAATCGTTAAAAGCCGCGCTGACGAATCCGGTAAAGAGTTTACGAACGGAGTAAGTAATGAAGTGAAAATCAAGTTTCTTCTTATCTAGATCTAAACTACTATGGCACACATCGCTATTCCCATCCCGTCGGCACCCGGCAAACAGGACATCGAAATTGACGTGACCATCAACGGTAAAAAGCACGAACTGCACTACCGCGTCGAGCTTTTCTATTGGGGCGACTGTACCGTACCAACCTTCGACCGGGTGGACTGTCTGCGGGAAATGCTGTCGCAGTACGATCAGGACTGGTCGCTCTATTACATCGGCGCGCCAACGGACGATTTTGTTCCGATTGCCTTTATGAAAAAAGGCGATCGTGAGGTACAGCGTAAATTACTGGTTGGAGCCGTATAGCCGATCAACACAGTACTCCATCAATATCAATATAAGGCCATGTTCCGCAACTACATCAAAATTGCCTTACGTAATCTGACGAAACATAAAGCATTCAGCTTTATCAACATCACGGGTGTTGCTGTCGGACTGGCGTGTTTTCTGCTCATTGCGCTCTACGTCAGAGACGAACTGAGTTATGATCGATATAACACAAACGTCGACCGGATTTATCGGATTTCGCGGACATTCCTGTCGTCGCAGGGAAGCGCTTCGTTGAAGCTGGCGCAGATTGCTCCGCCATTTGGGCCGCTGATCAAACAGGACTTTCCCGAGGCTGAACAGGTTGTTCGCACCCTCAACAATGGTGGGCTGCTTCGGTACGGCGAACACGCGTTCAACGAACAGGACATGTTCTTCGCAGAACATAATCTGTTCAAGGTGTTTGATGTTCAGTTTGTGAGCGGCAATCCCGACCAGGCGTTGGTAAATCCATTTTCGATTCTGTTTTCGCGGCCAATGGCGGAGAAATACTTCGGCCGCGAAAACCCGATTGGTAAGACGGTTCGGCTCGACAACCAGTATGATCTGACCGTTACGGGCGTTTACGAGCCGCTGCCTGCGCAGGCGCACGTTCATCCCCAGTTTCTGCTGTCTTTTTCTACGCTGAACGACCCGCGCATCTATGGCGCCGAAGGATTGCGGACGAACTGGAGCAATAACGCGTTTAACACCTACGTGCTGCTGAAAGCTGGTGCCAGTCCACAGCGGATGGAAGCGGCCTTACCGGCGTTTCAGGACAAGCACATGGGCGCCGGAGAGGGCAGCAAACCATCGACTTGGTCGGTGCTGAACCTACAGAACGTGGCGGCTATTCATTTGCATTCACACACTGATTCGGAAGTAGAACCAACCGGCGATATCCGGTATGTTTACCTGTTTTCGGCTATCGGTTTATTCATTCTGCTCATTGCCTGCATCAATTACATGAATCTGGCAACCGCTCGCTCGGCTGGGCGCGCAAGAGAGGTTGGTATGCGCAAGGTTGTAGGGGCCTTGCGCAGCCAGCTCATCAGTCAGTTTCTGAGTGAATCGGTCATTGTGGTTCTGTTCGCGCTGGGCGTTGCCGTAGTGCTGGTTATGCTGTGCCTGCCCGCGCTGAATAGCTTCACCCACAAACAGCTCGATTTTAACCAGCTTGTCGATCCGGTTTTCCTGAGTATTCTGATCGGTATTACGCTGTTGACGGGCCTGGTAGCGGGTAGCTATCCCGCGTTTTTCCTGACATCATTCCGACCGCTCGGCGTTCTGAAAGGGCAGATCACAGCGGCTGTTCGCACCGGTACATTACGACAGACGCTGGTGATTACGCAGTTTGCCATTGCTGTTGCGCTGATTATCAGTACGGCGGTAGTCTACAACCAGATGACCTATATTCAGGATTATCGCCTGGGCTTTCAGAAAGATCAGGTTTTGTTGCTACCCGACATTGGTGACTCGACAACGAACTACGAGACGTTCAAGCAGCAGTTGACCGAAACGGGTGTGGTCGGTGAGGTGGGGCGTTCCTCGCGGATTCCGTCGGGCCGATTGCTGGATTCATACGATGCCGCTGCGCAGAAAGGAGATAGCCTGGCCCCGATTACGGTCAACCTGCGTCGTTTGCAGATCGACTACGATTTTATTCCGGCGTATCAGATTGGTATGGTGGCTGGTCGCAATTTCTCCCGGTCTTTTTCCACGGATACATCCATGATCGTACTGAACGAAACGGCGGTCCGGCTCCTGGGCTGGACACCGCAGCAGGCGATTGGCAAGTCGTTTCGATATGGCCCGACTAAGGGTCAAATTATCGGCGTGACGAAGGACTATCATTTCGAGTCGCTGCATCAGAAAGTAGGTGCCATTGCTATGGTCATGTCAACCAAAAACCTCAACTGGCTGTCCGTTCCGATCAAGGGAAACGTTCCCGCTGGTGTCAAACGAGTGGAAGCAGTCTGGAAGCGATTTTTTCCGCAACGTCCTTTCGATTATCAATTTCTGGACGAACGCTTTGGCCGACTCTATGCCCTGGAGCAAACGCAGCAGACGTTGTTTACGGTGTTTGCCAGCGTCGCCATTTTGATCTCCTGTCTGGGTTTGTTTGGTTTATCCATGTTCATGGCCGAGCAGCGCACGAAAGAAATCGGGGTTCGTAAAGTACTCGGTGCGTCGGTGTCGAGTCTGGTTGCGTTGCTATCGCAGGACTTTCTAAAACTGGTTGGTATTGCTATTTTGATTGCGTCGCCGGTGGCAGGCTGGGCTATGGCGCAATGGCTCGATAGTTTCGCTTATCATACCTCGCTCAGCGTATGGGTATTTGCCTTGGCTGCGGTTCTGGCGGTTGGCATTGCGCTGCTGACCATCAGTTTCCAAAGCCTCAAAGCCGCCTTGATGAATCCGGTGAAAAGTTTGCGCAGTGAATGATCCTGTGCTGTTCCGGCGGTTGTCTTGAGTAGAAACGCAACTCCTTGCGTCTCCTGTGCGTCAGCAAACCCATCCGGTCAGGAGACGCAAGGGATTGCGTCTCTACTTTGCACCAACATTACTGTCCGTAACTGGTCGGGAAAATCGTCCATTTGCGGACAATAGGCTTATTGTTAAAAGTATAAGATGTTGATATTTAGGTATTTAATAGTTTGGTGCGCCGTTTGTGTGAATAGTATCATCGTTCTACCTAAGCTACTAGATCTATGCTTCTCAACTACCTGAAAATCGCCCTGCGCAATCTGCGGAAAAATCGGGTGTTCTCCCTGATCAACATTGCCGGGCTGGCGCTGGGCATCGCGGCCTTCGTCCTGATTCTGGAATACGTTGCCTACGAACGCAGCGTCAACCGGTTTCAGGAGAAACTAGCCACCCTGTATCGGCTGTCCACGCAAACGCCGGAGGGTGATGTTTGGGTTGATATGGCCCCGGCCGTGGCACCACTGGCTAAACGCGAATTTCCGGAAGTCAAGGACTACTGTCGTATCGCCGAACATTCCGCAAATGGCATCGTAAGCCTGACAAACGGGCGTGATGCTCAGGTACCTCTGTCGTTCCGGGAAAGTAAACTAGCGTATGCCGATGCCAGTTTCTTCACGCTCTTCACATTTCCGCTCATCAAGGGCACGGCATCGGCGGCTCTCACTCAACCCAACACGGTTGCGCTGTCGCAGTCGCAGGCCCGGAAGTATTTCGGCGATGCAAAACCACTTGGCCGCACTCTGACGCTTAACAACCAGTTTGGAAAGACGCTGTATACCGTTACGGCGGTGTACGCCGATATGCCCCCAAACTCCGATCTGTTTTTTGATGCGATCTTTTCGCTTCAGACACTGGCTAATCCGGCTAACCTGAATGGCAACGACTGGGCCCGACTGGACAGTTTCTACGGTACGTACCTGACGACATTTCTACAGCTACCGGCGCAACCGTTCGACGCCAGCGTTCTGGCTGCGAAATTTAATGCGTTCAACAAAAAAGCAAACCCTAAAGACGAGAATCTATTCCTGCTGCAACCCGCTGCCAACATCCATCTGGCAGCCTCTTTGAGCGATGTGTATCAAACGAGCGGCAGTCTGGGGTTCGTGTACCTGCTTAGCGGTATTGCCGGTCTGATTCTGTTGATCGCCTGGTTCAATTACGTAAATCTGTCCACGGCGGGGGCTTTGAAGCGCGCTAAAGAGGTCGGTGTTCGAAAAGTGATCGGTGCCGGGCAGGGGCAACTCATTTGGCAATTCCTCGGCGAATCATTCCTGCTGAATGTCGTCGGATTTGTGACTGCGTTACTGCTGGTAATGGCGCTGCAAGGGATTTTCAACCAGTTTGTCGGGAAAGAGTTGTCCTTGAGTATTTTGAATACGGATGGCTTTTGGCTGGTCGGGGCTGTCCTATTGGTGGTCGGGGCCATCGTATCGGGGGGGTATGTTGCCTTCGCGCTAACGTCGTTCCAGCCCATTCAGACGCTGAAAGGCACGTATCAGGCTGGTAAAGGCGGGTGGTTACGTAAAACGCTGGTGGTTGCACAGTTCAGTGCGTCGATAGCACTGGTGATTGCCACGCTGGTGCTGTACCGGCAGTTGCAGTATATGCAGAGTAAGGATCTCGGTGTCCGGCTGGCGCAGCGAGTCGTTATCAAAGGCCCATCGGTCAATCTGAATGGGTCGTTCAAACCCGGAACCGAAGCCCTTGAGCACGAGCTTAGCCAGTTGTCGTACGTGAAAAACTTCTGCCAGACAAGCATCGTGCCGGGTAATTTCTACAACTTCACGGCGAATGGAATTGCCAAACAAAATCCCCGGATCGGCGATGATAAGAAAAGCTATTCGATGGGTATCGTCGATGACCGTTTCCTGAAAACCTACGAAATTAAACTAGCGGCTGGTCGGAATTTTACCGTTCGCGAGGCCGAACTAGGCTATGAGAAAAGTGCTAAACTGATGATCAACGAAACCAGTGCGCGTCAGCTGGGTTTTGCGTCTCCCGAGAAAGCGGTCGGTCAGATTATCAACTGGGGACAGCCGTTTGAAATCGTTGGCGTTGTGAAGGATTACCACCATCAGGGCCTGCAAAAAGCCATTGATCCGGTCATTTTTATGCCGCGCCGATCGGTTAGCGACCTGACGGTACAGCTGACCACGGACCCCACGCAGGGTGGCCGTATTCAGGATAAACTGGCTGAACTGGAGCGACTCTACAAAGCCAGTTACCCCGGTAATCCGTTCGAATTTTACTTCGCCGACGAGAACTACAACAGACAATACCAAAGCGAACAGCAGTATGGACAGGTGTTTACGCTGGCATCGGTACTCGCTATTTTTATTGCGTGTCTGGGACTGTTTGGTCTAGTAGCCTACACTACCGAACAACGCACGAAAGAAATCGGGGTTCGGAAGGTATTGGGCGCATCGATCACGAGTATTGTCGCGCTGCTTTCCAAAGACTTCTTAAAACTAGTGCTGGTTGCTATCGGTATCGCGTCTCCGCTGGCCTGGTGGGGCATGAATAGCTGGCTACAGACGTTTGCCTACAAGGTAGGTTTCGAATGGTGGATTTTTGCACTGGCCGCTTTACTGGCCACCGGGATCGCCGTTGCCACGGTCAGTTTTCAGAGCATCAAAGCGGCCTTAATGAACCCCGTCAAATCCCTACGCAGCGACTAACGTAGAGACGCAATCCTTTGCGTCTCTCATGCGTCAGCAATGACCACCCCGACGAGGAACAAGGGCACGAAGCAGATGGTAACCATTGCTGACGCGAATGAGACCGCACCGCCGGTGCGATCTCTACAAACAAAACCTTAACTTTTTTTAACAGAGCGAATTCTTCGTGTGTACGTACCTTGACCAACAATTAGTTACGTACGCACGATGATCAAGAATTACCTCAAGATTGCCTGGCGCGGTCTGCGCAAAAACAAAGGGTTCAGCTTCATAAACATCACCGGCCTGGCGGTTGGTATGGCCGTTGCCATGCTGATTGAGCTTTGGGTATGGGATGAGTTGACGTTCGACCGGTTTTACGACAATGAATCGCGTCTGTATCGGGTCATGCTCAATCGGACGGCGAATGGCACCACAACCACGCAGTCCAATGGACCGTTGCCGCTGGTTGATGCCCTGCGGAACGAGGTGCCGGAAATTAAGTCCGTTACCGAGAGCCTGACAACATCATTACAGGCTGATGATGGATTACAGGTGGGTGAAACGAAGATTCTGCGGAAGCGGCAACATGTGGGCGAGCAATTTCTCCAACAGTTCCGTTTCCCGATGCGCCACGGCAACTGGACCACGTCGCTTCGTGACCCTAACTCAATTGTGCTGACGGAAGAAACCGCCAGTGCGCTATTTGGTGCAGCTGACCCAATGGGTAAGCTCGTCCGGCTCAATAATCAGTTCGATTTGAAAGTGACGGGTGTACTGACCAAGCTACCCGCTAACACCGCCTGGGATTTTCAGTTTCTGGTGCCGTTCCGACAGTATGAACTCAATACGCCTTGGATGTCAGGTAGCCGAATGGATTGGAACAATAACGCGATCAATCTGCTGGTTGAGCTACAGCCAAACGTAGATGATAAGGCGCTGGCTCCGAAGCTCAAAGGCATCATCAAACGCCATTATCCCGAATCGATCTTCGAGGTATTTCTCCACCCGGTATCGAAATGGCATTTGTACGACGAATTTCAGAACGGTAAGAACGTAGGCGGTTTTATTGGCTACGTGCGTTTGTTTGGTCTGGTTGGCTTGTTCGTTCTGCTGATTGCCTGTATCAACTTCATGAATCTTTCCACGGCTCGTTCCGAAAAGCGGGCGAAAGAAGTGGGCATTCGCAAGTCGGCGGGGTCGCTGCGGTCGCAACTCATCGGGCAGTTTCTGATCGAGTCGTTGTTGGTGGCTGGTCTGGCACTTGTACTGAGTTTGTTACTGGTTCTGGCAACGCTGGGTCTGTTCAATGGGTTGACGCAAAAACAACTCTCGTTACCCTGGCGTGAACCTGTTTTCTGGCTACTAACGCTCGGCTTTACGCTAATTACGGGCTTGCTGGCCGGTAGTTATCCCGCCTTTTATCTGTCCTCATTTCAGGCCATACGCGTACTAAAAGGAAGCGTTCACACCGGTCGTCGCGCTAACTGGCCCAGAAAGTTACTGGTTGTTGCGCAGTTCACGGTGTCGATTACCTTCATTATCAGTATGGTTGTAGTCTATCAGCAGATTCAATACGCCAAGCAGCGACCCGTTGGTTACAATCCTGACCGCCTGATGATGGTATCGCTGACCGCCGATCTGAGTCGGAATTATGAAGCCGTTCGGAATGCGTTGATCCGGTCGGGTGTGGTCGAACGTGTGACGAAGGCATCAAGCCCGGCAACGACGATTCTGAACGATACCCGGATCGACTGGGCCGGTAAAGCATCGGACGAAATTATGCGGGTTAACCTGGTTTCTACATCGCCTGACTATCTCAACACAATGGATACGAAGCTGATCGCCGGTCGTGACTTTCGTACGGATGGGGCCGATTCGCTGTCTGTGATTTTGAACGAAGCTGCGGTGAAGGCCATGCGCCTGCAAAACCCACTCAACCAGGAGTTGACGATGGTCTGGGACCCCAGTCGCAAACTTCGGGTCATTGGGGTAGTCGAAAACTCGGTGATCGAATCGCCGTATGACCCGATCAATCCGCTTGTACTCGCCTACAACCCATCGTTTGAGAATACCATCATTTTCCGGCTTCGGAACGGGATAACTACGCAGGGTGCACTGGCGCAAATTCAGCCGATTTTTCAAAAGTTCAACCCCGCTTATCCTTTCGATTACCAGTTCGTCAATGATGAGTACGGGCGCAAATTCAGACAGGAAGAACTGGTTGGCAAGCTCGCTGGCGTGTTCGCTGTGCTGGCTATTTTTATCAGCTGCCTGGGTTTATTCGGGTTGGCGGCACACCTTGCTGAACAACGTACCAAAGAGGTCGGCATCCGGAAAGTACTGGGCGCAAGTTTTTTGAGTGTATGGGGGCTCTTGGCGCGGGAGTTTGTCTGGCTGGTCGGGATTGCCTGTCTGATTGCATCGCCCATAGCTGCCGTGTTCCTGACGAACTGGCTGGACAACTATTCGTATCGGATCAGCCTGAATGCCTGGGTCTTCGTGCTGGCGAGTGGTTTAGCACTGTTGATCGCTTTACTCACCGTCAGTTTCCAGGGTGTTCGTGCCGCGCTGGTCAATCCGGTGAAGAGTTTACGCAGTGAATAATGCTGAACCATTGGGAAACCTTAGTAGTAGAGACCGGTCCGCCGGTGCGGCAATCCCTTGCGTCTCTTGGCCGGATGGTATTGCTGACGCGAATGAGACCGCACTGTCGGTGATGCGGCATTCCGACCGGCAAGGGATTGCCGCACCGGCGGACCGGTCTCTACAAGGGAATCGCTGTCCGTAATTGGTCATTGAAACCGTCCATTTGCGGACAATCTGCTAGTTTTCATAAATGTAATTGCAAGATAATGAGTTAGTTGATGTTTTGGTACGTCATTTGGGCGATTCCTGTTATCGTTTTACCTAAACTACGCGCTGTATGTTACGCAACTACCTGAAAATAACCGTCCGGACACTCTGGAAAAACAAACTCTTCAGTGGCCTTAACATCGTTGGGCTGGGCATCGGGATGGCGGCCGTATGGCTGATGGTGTTGTACGTTAGCGATGAACTGAGCTACGACCGGTTCCATACGAATGCTAATCGCATCGTTCGGGTAACGCATTTCGCCGAATGGCCCGGAGGTAACCTCAAATTAGCTTCAACATCGGCTCCGTACGCGTCTGCGCTGCAAAACGATTATCCGGAAATTGAGAAAACCGTTCGGATCGTTCCGGAAGGGGGCGGCACGCTAACGGTCAAGAACAAAAAAATAGATGTAGGGGATATCTATTTCACCGATAAAACGATCTTCGATGTCTTTACCTTTCCGTTCCTTTACGGCGATCCGGTAACCGCGCTGGCAAAACCGCAAAGTATTGTTCTGACAAAAAGCATTGCCGAAACGCTGTTTGGTGAAGCTCGAAAAGCGATTGGTCAGGTCGTTGAGTTCGACAACCACTTTCCGAATACCGTCACGGGTGTTATGGATGATGTTCCGGCTAATTCGCATCTCCAGTTCAGGGCGTTGCGTTCCCTACCCTCGAACTACACCAATGGCTGGCAGAGTTTTGAATTATACACCTATCTGCTGCTGACGAAAGAAAGCGATTACAAGGCTCTGGAAGCGAAACTGCCCGGTTTCTATCAAAAATATGTAAAGAAAGAAATGGGTGAGATCAATTACCGCATGGAGCTTCAACCCTTGACATCGATTCACCTGCATTCGCATCTGGATTATGAACTAGGTCCAAACGGCAACATGGCTACCGTATCTATTTTCGGACTGGTGGCAGCATTGATCTTACTGATTGCCTGCATCAATTACGTGAATTTGTACACCGCCCGCTCCCTCAAACGGACCTGTGAAGTTGGCGTTCGGAAAGCAATCGGTTCGCACCGATTGCAGCTTGTCGGGCAGTTTTTGACCGAGTCCGTGCTAATGACGTTTATGGCGGGTCTGGTTGGTGTTGCTTTGGCGACAATGACGTTGCCCTACTTTAATCAGATGGCCGATAAAACGCTGTCAATCGGTGGAACCGGTCAGCGGCTGTTTATCGTGACGCTGTTCGCCCTGGTCATTGGAGCGTTGAGCGGGCTGTATCCCGCGTGGCTGCTGTCTACTTTTCGACCCGTAGCGGCTTTGAAGGGATTGGTCGGTAGCCAGCTCGGGAGTGTTACGTTTAAGCAGTCGATGGTTGTGTTTCAGTTTGTGGCAACCGTCGCGTTGATTGCCTGCTCGGGTATTGTTTATCGGCAAATGGAATTTGTACGGCATAAAGATCTGGGCTTCAACAAAGAGCAGGTACTTACCTTTCACATTGATAACGAAGACGTTCGGCTACGGGTTGAGGCCCTGAAAGAACGGCTGGGGCAAAGTCCGTTGATCGAAAGCGTCGCTACCGCCAGTAATCCAATTGGCAATAACAATATTGGTGGTGGTAGTATGTTTTTCGAACAGAACGGAGTAATGGGGTCATCTGCGCAGGTAGTGCAGCGGTTTCTGGTTGATTCAGACTACCTCAAGACACTAGAAATCAAATTAGTGAGCGGTCGTAGCTTTTCGAAGTCTTTTAAAAGCGACTTGACGAATGCGGTGTTGGTAAATGAAACGCTGGTAAAGAAAATGGGTTGGAAAGACCCAATCGGGAAACGCATTCGCTACTACATCGATAACGAAAAACATACGGCTGAAGCACGGGTGGTGGGCGCCATCGCCGATTTTCACACCTATTCACTTCAGCACAAGATCGAGCCGCTGGTTCTACAAATGCCCGCACCGGCTGACAGAGACAATGTGTACGTCCGGATTCAGCCCGCCAAAACGACTGACGCCCTGGCGTTCATCAAATCGGTTTATCAGACCTTTGACCCGACGGCTACGCTGGATTTTCACTTTCTTGACGAGAACTTCTCCAAACAATATAAAGCAGAGCAGAAGCAGGGTGAAGTTTTGCTAACGTTTACGATGCTGGCCGTTCTGATCGCGTGTTTGGGCTTGTTTGGGCTGGCTGCTTTTGCCGCCGAACAGCGCACCAAAGAAATTGGCGTCCGCAAGGTGCTGGGTGCATCGGTGAGTAGCATCGTCGTGATGCTTTCCCGCGACTTTCTGAAGCTGGTTCTTATTGCCGTTGTGTTGGCTACGCCCGTTGCGTGGTTTGCCATGCACCGCTGGCTTCAGAACTTCGCCTATAAAGTGAATATCGAGTGGTGGGTCTTTGCGGTAGCGGGTGTACTAGCGATTGGTATCGCCTTACTAACCGTTAGTTTTCAGAGTGTGAAAGCGGCTCTGATGAATCCGGTGAAAAGTTTAAGAAGTGAGTAGAAACGCCACGGAATGCCGCACCGGGATGCGGCATTCCGTGGCGTTTCTACCTAGATTGACTAACGATGCTTCGGAATCTGAGTCGAAACAGGCAACATACTAGCCTGAACGTTGGTAGACTAGCCATTTGGCTTGCTGCTTACCTGGTTATGGTCCTCTACGCTAAAGCTCAGCCGGGCCTGAAGGGCGACTACTACACCGGAACCAATTTCGAGCGGAAGATTTTGACGCGCGTCGACCCGGAACTTAATTTTCACTGGAATCGAAATGGCCCTGCTACAAACATGCCTCGCTCGTATTATTCGATTCGGTGGACGGGTAAAATTATGGCACCGGTTACGGGGCAGTACGGTTTTTTTGCCAAAGTAGATGACGGTATACGCGTCTGGGTCGGCAATAAAAAAGTGATGGATTCCTGGCAGCTCAACGACTCTAAAAACTACAGTGGTACGATACTGCTGGAAGCAGGTCGTTATTACGATTTACGGGTCGATTACTTCAATGCCATGCTGGGGGGCGAACTCGAACTTCACTGGAAGCGCCCCGATCAGAAAAAACCATTGATTCGTTTTTCTGATAATTCCGGTGATCTGATAACGGCGCAGTATTTTCGACAAGCAGCCCCACCCGTTGCTGTTGAAGCCAAACCAGTAAAACCGGCTCCTATACCACCACCGCCCAAGCCTGCGCAACCAATCGGTAAGCCTGTACGCGACATCGCAAAAGTAACGCCAAAACCAGTCAGTCCGGCATCGCCTGTTGCCAAGCCCGTGATAGTGCCCAAACCTGTTTCGGAAACAACAGTGATCGCCGTTACTCCCCAACCGGCATCGGCTCCTGAACCTCAATCGGGACTAACGGCCGGAGAAACCGTTGTGTTGCGTAACGTTCAGTTTGAACAGAGTAGTTATAGCCTGTTACCCGAATCGTCGATAGAGCTGGATAAGTTGGTTGCTGCGTTGAAAACAAACGCGCAATGGCGTATTGACGTCGCTGGCCATACCGACAACGTAGGTGATCCGCGACTAAATCGGGCGCTTTCCGAAAATCGCGCGAAAGTGGTTGCTACCTACCTGATTCGGCACGGCATTGCTGAAGAGCGTATCGAGACGAAAGGATACGGAGGTTCACAACCCATTGCCGACAACGCTATCGAAACTGAACGCGTCAAAAACCGGCGCGTAGCAATCACAGTTCGATAATGTAGAGACGCATCATTGCGTCTCATTCGCGTCAGCAACTACCTGTGCGTCAGCAATTAATACGTAGCTAGTTGCTGACGCACAGGTAATTGCTGACGCACGGACAATTGCTGACGCACAGGAGACGCAATGATGCGTCTCTACCTGTAAATAGCGGGTGCTTCAAACGTAGCCGGTACTGGTTTGGGGGCGTTCGGATTCGAGTTCAGTTCGTTCTGTGGATAAATGAACCGCCACGGAAGCTGAGTGCCGTTGTTAGGGGTCAGCTTGATACCGTAGGCTTCGGCACGGGTACGGCGCTCATCGTTCCAGCCAAGGTGCTGTCCATAAAATGAAACATAGCGTTCCTCCAGAATTTCGCGAAGCAGGGCGTTATCCGCCGTAATGCCATCCGTATTTTCGATGCCGCCAGCCGCAAAGTCAGCCGCTACGTAAGGATCATATTTGTACGCTCCAGCGGTCAGATACGCCGAGTTGATGTAGCCGCCCGTAGCCAGAAATGCCCGGTACGCATTCAGGTGACCCAAGGCCGTCGTGAACCCTTTTCCGGAGCGCAAAGCCATCTCCGCCAGCGTCAGACTATTCTCTTGATACGTGACGAGGGGGAAACTGGCACTCTGGGCAAAAAAGCCGGTTGTACCCGTCGTATTTGGTTCAATTTTACCAGGGCTGTTGACGCCTACTTCTAGATAGTAAAACTTAAACCGGGCTGTCTCGATGGTTTTTGCGTTGTTCCGGTTTCTGGTGCTGGCAGGATTCAGTAGGCCAACATTGTAGGCACCAACGGCGTTGATATCACCGGTTCGTGCGCTGGCCAGAAACGAGAAATACGAATTCTGGTTTACGTTGGCGATGTTGCCGTGGGGGGCATACATCGAATTGGCGTAGGTACTTATCCCGCTTTGGGCGGCCGTATACGCAGCATCGTATTGTTTGGTATCGGTCAATAACCGGGCTTTCAGCGTGTAGGCTACCTGTAACCATTTGGCCGCATCACCACCAAAATGAATATCATCGTTTGTAACGGTGCCTACGCCTGATTTCAGGTCGGTGATGGCATCGTCCAGCAACGCCAGCAACTTTGTGTAAACCGTCGCCTGCGGTTCGAAGGCCGGATTTGGATACTTAGCAATATCACCCGCCTGATCGAACGGAATATCACCCCACAGTTCAGTGCCGGTAGCCAGTGCATTGGCCCGCAGGATCTTGGCGATAGCGACCATTTTACGATTGCCGAGCGCATTTGCCTGCTCGATGGTGAGCAGCGCGTTGGCGTTCGTTGCCTGAAAGACCAGGTTCCAGTCGCCATCGTAAACGCCGGCAGTAACGTTGTAATTGTAGTAATCCAGCCATTGTCGGTCAGCACCCGTGGCATACCCACTCCAGATGGTTGTCAGTCGGCTGGCCATACCTTCCTGCGTGGCCATATTGGCAAGCTCCGTACCTGTCAGCAGCAGACTGCCCGTTGATTTGGTCGGGTTGTTGGGATCTACGTTCAGGTTCTCGACGATAGACGAACAGCCGAAAAACTGGAGACCAAGCACAACGGCGACAATCGATTTATAGACTCGTTTCATGATAGCGCTTTTCTTCGTGAGAATTAGTAATTGATTTTTACGCTGAACAGCAGCGACTTGGTATTTGGGCTGTTGAAGTAGTCCTGGCCCCGCGAGTTGCTGGCTCCGTTCAGTGCCGTTTCCGGATCGATACCAACCATTTTCGTCCACAGGATTGGGTTACGTCCCGTTACGGTCAGGTCGATGGATTGTAGCTTGGTTTTCTGACGAAATTTTGGCGAACTGATTGAGTAGCCCACCGATACTTCGCGCAAACGCGTCCAGCTGGCATCCGTAATGAACTGTTCGACCAACGTGCTGAATCCACCCCCGATCGAGGTATAATACGACTGATCAAGCAGCACCGGCCCGGCCCCGAAGTTCCCGATATTGCCGCGTACGGTACTACCGGCTGTGATGGTTTTACCGGCGTAGTTCTTCATATCCTGCGTCAGCGTTACCTCGTTGCCAACGTCGGCATGGGTGCCGAAGTTATACAGAACCCCGCGTGTGCCATTGTAGAAATCCCCCCCCTGGAAGGTCTCGAAAAGGACGTTCAGCGTAACTTTCTTGTAGGAAAAATTGGTACCAAAACCGCCCCGATAGTCCGGGTTCGGGTCACCCACAACGCCGAACTGCGAGGCTACCTGTGGGAAACCATTGGCGTTAAGCTGCAACGCGCCCGTTTCTGTACGCAGATACGTACCCCCGTAGAGCGACGACATGGCGTAGCCTACTTTCGCGACGGTGCTGGCCGTGCTGCTGAATCCGCCAAGCGTGATGATGTCCGTTCCCGCCAGGTTGGTGACGCGGTTGATGTTGCGGCTCACGTTTCCGAAAACATTCCAGTTGAAGGAGTTCTTGCTCAGAATGGCGTAATTCAGTTCAAGCTCCCAGCCCTTGTTGCTCATCGAACCGGCATTGGTGTACTTCGACGTATAACCTGTCGAACCAGCCGCAGCGACATTGAGCAGAAGATTATCAATGTTGTTTTTATAATAGGTGAAACCGGCGGTCAGGCGGTTGTTCAGGAAGCGAAGATCGGCACCCACTTCGTATTCCGTCTTCCGTTCGGGTTGCAGGAAGGGGTCACCCTGCGTGCTGCTGCGTACGTACGCGCCGTTGCCATAGCCTGATCCGCTGAGTGGATTGGCCCAACTGCTAAACGACGCATTGACGTACGTTGTGGCATTCCGATAGGCATCGGGTTGTACGCCCACTGTACCATACGAAGCGCGGAGTTTGCCGAATGACAGAATCCGGTTGTCGCGCAGCATCGGCAATTGCGTAAACTGCCAGGCAAGATCGGCAGATGGGTAATAGAACGTCGATTTCGTCTGGCTACCGAACGTAGAGCCCGATTCAGCGGCTACCGACGCATTGACATACAACTGGTTGTAAAACCCAACGTTCAGGGTCGAGTAGAGACGGGCCATCCGGCGGTGCGTGGTGGTCCGGTACGGCGCATCGTTCGAGGTCAGCGAGTTACCGAAGTTGGCTGGTGCATCGGGAATAATGAATGTATTCATCGTGCCGCCCAGATTGAGGTATTTCCGGTCGTTGAGGTTAAAGCCTACGATCAGCGTGCTGGTAATGTTCTTGCCAAAATCGCCGAAGGCACGACCAATGATGTCGCCGTTCATTTCCGACTCTTTGTAGATCGCTTCCTCGAAACTGCCCAGGCCACTGTTCACGGCTGAGTTGACCGGATAGTTCGTGATGCGGTGATCGGTGTTCGCGTCAATACCGCCACGAACGGTTACGTCGAACCATTTTGAGGGCGTAATGAGCAGTTCGGAGCTTAGAATGAATCGGTCGACTTCCGAGAAATTAGTCAACTCCTTAATGGCCCAAAGTGGATCGTTGTAAATCGGGTTCGCCAAAGCGCCGAGGTAATTCCGGTACGACCGTTGCCGGTTCGGGATGGCACTGGCCGTTGGTGACGAAAAATAATTGCCCTTGTAATCGCGGCTGTCGAAATCAGGAGCAGAGCGCAGGTAGCCGATGTAAAGGCCATTGACACTGTTACTGCGCTGAATCCGGTTCGATGTTGTCCGGGCGTAAGTTGCATTGGTCGTGGCTTTAATCACATCGTTGAAACGACGTTCGGAGTTAAACCGGAGCGTGGTCCGGTTGTAATCGCTCTGGCCGTTGATGATGCCTTTCTGGCGCAGATCGCCAATGCTCATGTAAAAATTTCCCTTTTCATTACCACCGCTGATCGCCAGGTTGTTATCGATGTACGTACCCGTACGGAATACCGCGTCTTTACGCGCGTCGTTGTACGTTTCCTTCGAGTTCTTGGTGAGTATCGGATAATATGTTTTACCACTGTACGATTCGAAGCGTCCCGCGTTCATGTTGACGACATCGTCGCCCCCGGCCCGGTTGGCAATCTTATCTCCCCACGAATTGGCGACGGTCGGGTTATAGACGCCATCGGAACCCTGGCCGTAGTTGCTTTGTAGCGGATGGAGCAGGTTCGGCTTATCGAACGAAACGGTAGAGCTATACGAGATGTTGACCTTGTCGCTGTTTGCGCCTTTTTTTGTCGTGATCACGATGACACCATTGGCCGCCCGCGATCCCCACAGAGCAGCCGCCGAAGCACCCTTCAAAATCTGCATCGACGCAATGTCTTCGGGGTTGATGTCATTCAGGCGGGATTGCTGCGTTACACCGGCTGCCTGATCGCCAAGCGTCGAATTACTGATCGGAATACCGTCAACGATAACCAGTGGCTGCGTTGACCCCGTGATTGTGTTCTGACCCCGAATCTGGATATACGAACCGGCACCGGGGTCACCGGCTGATTTCGTGATCTGTACCCCGGCAGCCTTCCCGGACATACCATTGATAACGCCCGTTTCGCCCGAACGAACGATGTCTTTCGCTTCGATTTTAGAGGCTGTAGCGCCCCGTTTGTCGGCATTCTCCTTAAAACCCAGCGCACTAACGATTACCTCATCTAGTGAGGTTGCGTCGTGCTGAAGTCTGATCGAGATCGTGCTCTGGTTGCCAATCGGAACCTCAGCGGTTTTCATGCCGATGAAGGAAAAGACCAGCGAACCTTCTTTCGTCATACCCGCCGGAACGGAAATGGTATAGGCTCCTTCGGCATTGGTCGATGCACCGATTGTTGTGCCTTTAACAACCACGTTGACGCCGGGTGTGGGGGAATTATCGTCGCCAGATGTAATTATCCCTTTAATAACCCGACTCTGTGCCATGAGCTGGAGAGGTACATAGAGGGAGAATAACAGGATTAGCAGTAAATGTCTGTTTCGCATCTCACTTCGTTTTAGGATTGAAAAAGTACTATTTTGGTTAATTAGAGAATGGAACCTATAGCTGTTGGCAACGGGCTAGTTTCGTGCTAACAACGGTTAAAACCAGAACGGGCTCGTGGAGCGTTTTCGAATACATATCGGCTGTTTGCTGGCCTAGGCGCATCAGAAGTAAATGAATACGAACGTGTCTGGATGAAAAATAATGAACAGGTATGTCTTCTATAATTCCAAATATAATACTGTTATTAATTCATAGTCAAGATATAATATTACATTAAAGTTATTTTTCGGATTATATTATATTTAAAAATCGAATAGTTGAAATAATATTCTAGTTTGATTCTATTTGCCACTAATTTGTTTGATTTCAGCGCAATTGGCACAAGCAGTTTCTTTCCTGGTAAGTGTCTATAAAATAATGGGTTAATGCACTGGAATTGCTGATTGGTTTTACTGCTGCTATCGTTCAGCCAGGGCTAAATGCAAGCCAGACGTGCGTGGACTAACAAGGCGAACCTATTTGTACCCGCAAGCCTGAGCGCGGAACTAGTCAACTATCGGTAGGCAATCTCAAAAAAGGCTGAGCAGGTTTTGTCGGACACGCTGACTGCTCACCATCAGTCTAATGTGCAGGAATCAGCAAGAGCGTCAAACTCTCTTTCTTATAGGAAAAGTGCTAGTTGGTGGTTGATAGCCATACGCCGTATCTCGAAGATACGGCGTATGGCTATCAACCACTGAGCGAAGAGTACGGTAATTTGTTGGGGACGCGTGCAACCTTCCTGATGCGGCCTGCATCTTTGGTACATAAACAGAGAAATCATATGAAACGCACCCAGTTTCTACTTACCCTTGTGAGCGTCGCCACGCTCGCGTTGACCTCCCAGGCACAAGACCGGGATACACCCTACCAGACGAAGACGTTTTCGGGAAATATAAAGGCTGTCCGCGCCGAAACGTCGGGGGGGAGCCTGACCATCGAAGGTGGTACGGATATGAATGCGAAAGTCGAAATGTTTGTGCGGTCTAATAATGGGAATAACAACCTCGATAAAGCTGAAATCGAAGAACGGCTGAAAGACTATGACATTACCATCGCGATGGATAACAACACGATCGTGGCTACATCCAAGCGTAAAAACAACGACGACTGGAAGCGGGGATTGAGCATCAGCTTTAAATTCTACACGCCACGCAATGTCGCCACGGATCTGCGGACATCGGGCGGTAGTATTCGGCTGACTTCGCTTTCCGGTGTCCAGAAGTTTCGCACGAGTGGCGGTAGTCTGAACCTGACCGACATTGAAGGCGACATTGACGGACAAACATCGGGCGGCTCTATTCATATGGATCGTTGCCATAAAGACATTGACCTGCAAACATCGGGCGGATCGATTGAAGCCAGGGAGTCGTCGGGAAAAATGCGGTTGCATACATCAGGTGGCAGTATTCGGCTGACCGAACTGAAGGGTGACATCGACGCCCAGACCAGCGGTGGCAGTGTGAGTGGCGACGGCGTCGACGGCGACATCAAGGCAAGCACATCGGGTGGTTCGGTTCGGCTCGCCAACGTGTCGGGTAGTATTGACGCCAGCACCAGCGCGGGCGGTGTTGACGTAAGCATTACAAAACTGGGCAGTTACGTCCGGTTAACGACCAGCGCGGGTAGCGTTCGGGTCAAAATGCCGTTAGATAAGGGCATTACGCTGAATTTGAGCGGTAATAATATTAAAATTCCCCTTCATAACTTTAGTGGTGATACCGAAAAAGATCGCATCAAAGGAACCCTGAATGGTGGTGGTATCCCTGTAACCCTTGCCGCAAGCAGCGGTAGCGTATACGTGAACCAGTAAGCACGTCGTTATTGACAAAGTAATACATCGAAGGATGCAAAGGCCCGTCGGATTCGCTGACGGGCCTTTGTTATGCGCTCTGGAGCTGATAGAGACTGCTGGACTGGGTTATATCATTGACTGGCTACTCTATTTATTGCCATAAAATCGAGTTAGTCTTTACCTTTATCCTCAGAGGATAGTCCATTATCGATTTCGACATGAGTAGCTATGAGCGTAAGGCCAACCGGCTGACTATTTTTCTGCTTGTCGTCGTGGTGCTGCTATCCATTGGCGGGACGGTCTGGTTACCCGGCCCCATTCCCATCCACTTTAACGGCAAGGGGGAAGCGAACCGGTGGGGGAGTCCGGCCACGCTGCTGGTCCTGGCCTTTGTCTGTAGTTGTGTGGTCGGGCTATTCTGGCTAATTCGGCGCATACCTACTGAGCAGATGAATTTTCCCGGTCCCCGCACACCTGAAAATGTGGCTCAACAGCGGCAGAATATTGATGAGCTACTGGCTACCAATCGGGTCATAATAACGGGGTTGTTCTTGGGGGTCATCAGCCAGATCATGTGGGCGAGTATCTACAAACAAAAACAGATTATTCCGTGGCCGTCCTGGCTGTTCATCGTGCTGATTTTTGCGAGTACGATTGTTGGGCTGCTCAACGCCTTCCGCTTATCGGCGGAGCGCTAACCAGTTTTCGTCGTATCTTTGATGTATGTTTCGTCATACGCCTATACCGCCTTTTTCCAGCCTGCTTCCCTCATTTGAGGGAGACCTGTATTTTGATGAATCGCCCGAACATACCGCCCAGCGTATCCTCTATGCAACGGATGCGTCGGTATACCAGGAGATGCCGATTGCAGTAGCGTTGCCGAAGTCGGTTGCTGACATCAAGCAGCTGTTGCGATTCGCTCAGCAGCACAAGTTGGGCCTGATTCCGCGTGCCGCCGGAACCTCGCTGGCCGGTCAGGTCGTGGGTAGCGGTATTGTTGTCGATATTTCGAAGTATTTTGGGCAGATCCTGGACGTCAATGCCGCCGAGCGTTGGGTACGGGTGCAACCAGGCGTTATCCGCGACGATCTGAATGCCCATCTGAAGCCGTATGGTGTCATGTTCGGGCCGGAAACGTCAACGGCCAGCCGGGCGATGATTGGCGGCATGATCGGTAATAATTCCTGCGGTCTTCACTCGATCGTGTGGGGCACTACCCGCGATCACCTGCTCGAAGTCCGGGCGCTGCTGAGTGATGGGGCTGAAGTAACATTCGGGTCACTTACCCGCGATCAGTTCGAGGCCAAATGTCGGGGTGAAAACGTTGTCAGTCCGTTGGAGCAACGGCTTTATGTGCAGTTCCGCGACTGGCTCATCGACGAAACCGTTCAACGCCATATCCGCGACGGTTATCCGAAACCAACGGTTTCGCGTCGCAATACGGGGTACGCGCTTGATGCGCTGGTTGATTTTTTTGAACTGTCTTCACCAACCCGTCGGACCGCCCCGACCCCTCCCGCAACGGCGAACCGCCCGAAACGGGAGAGAGGAAATGGAGACGTTACGGAAACCTTCAACTTCTCGCACCTGATTGCGGGCTCTGAGGGGACGCTCTGCTTCATCATCGAAGCAAAACTGAATTTACTGCCCCTGCCTCCGAAAGAAACCGCGCTGGTCTGTGCCCATTTCGATACCATCCGGCAGTCGCTGGAAGCTAATCTGGTTGCGTTGGCGCATCAGTGCTACGCGTCGGAACTGGTGGATGATTATATCCTGCAACTGACGAAGACCAATATCGAACAGATGAAGAATCGCACGTTTGTGGAAGGTGATCCGAAGGCGATTCTGATGGTTGAATTTTTCGATGATACCGCAGCGGGCGTTCAGCAAAAGGCCGAGCAATTCGTGGCTGATCTTCGGACGAAGGCGTTGGGCTATGCGTATCCGATCCTGTTTGATGAAGAGACCAAAAAGCCCTGGGCGCTTCGCAAAGCCGGATT
Source organism: Spirosoma agri (assembly GCF_010747415.1). Taxonomy (NCBI): domain Bacteria; kingdom Pseudomonadati; phylum Bacteroidota; class Cytophagia; order Cytophagales; family Cytophagaceae; genus Spirosoma; species Spirosoma agri. Next base: position 941,637 of record NZ_JAAGNZ010000002.1, read on the forward strand.
GAGCATCATGTACAATATCCCCGGCGACGAAAAACCCGCCAACGTCATTGAGGATACGGCGGTCGATGTCCACGATCTGCCCGACTACATCGACGAACTGGACCAGATGGCGTGGGAAAACCACGGTCTCAAGCTGGAATATTCGGCACACGCCGGGGCCGGGGAGATTCACGTATTACCGCTCATTAATCTCAAATCGTCGGAGGGGCGCGCTAAATTCCGGGCGTTGCTGATGGATACGGCGCAGCTGGTGAAACGATATGGCGGTTCGCTTTCCGGCGAACACGGCGACGGGCGACTACGGGGCGAATGTATTGCGTTCATGCTCGGTCCCGAAAATTACCAGTTGTGCAAAGACGTGAAGGCGCTCTGGGACCCGCAGAATACCTTCAATCCCGGCAAGGTGGTCGATACACCACCCATGAACGAGTCGCTACGCTCGGAAGCTGACGTGGTGATTCCGCAGCCGAAAACCGTGTTCGACTTTTCGAACGATGGGGGGCTGCTCGAACTGGCTGAAAAGTGTTCCGGATCAGGCGATTGTCGGAAAACAGCTATTTCGGGCGGAACGATGTGTCCCAGCTACATGGCTACCCGACGCGAACGCGACACGACGCGGGCGCGGGCCAACATCCTCCGCCATTTTTACAGCAGTACCCAAAAACCGACGGATCACGACTACGAAGCCGTTAAGGACGTACTGGATCTGTGTTTGTCGTGTAAAGCCTGCAAAGCGGAATGCCCATCGAGTGTGGACATGACCCGGATGAAGGCTGAATTTACCCAGCAGACCTATCGCGAAAATGGCGTTCCGATGCGGGCCAAACTCGTCGGCAATTTTACCAGACTAATGTCATTGGCGAGCCTGGTTCCCTGGGCCTATAACGCGATATACGATACGCCCGCTCTCCGTAAGCTGGCAAACCGGACTGTTGGCTTTCACCCCGACCGGACGATGCCCGAACTGGCCGGAACGACGTTACGAAAATGGTATTCGACGCATCGATCAGCCAATCGAGGCACTGATGCCAAACCTGTAGGCAGTCAGCAGACCCGGACCGTGTACCTGTTTTGCGACGAATTTACGAACTACAACGATGTTGAAGTCGGACAGAAGGCGATTCAGTTGCTGGAGCGACTGGGTTATACCGTCATTATTCCCGAGCATGTAGAAAGTGGCCGGACGTATTTATCGAAGGGACTGGTGGAGGAGGCCCGGACGATTGCTATCCGGAATGTTACACTGCTCAACGACATCGTTACGGACCAGACACCACTGATTGGTCTGGAACCGTCTGCCATCCTGACGTTCCGCGACGAATATCCAGATCTGGTTCCCCCGGAACTCAAAGCCGATGCCCAGCGAATCGCGCAGCATGTTTTCCTCTTCGAAGAATGGTTTGCGCAGGAAATCGAGCGTAAACAGATTGATTCGGCTTTCTTCACGACCGAGGCCCGGCAGGTGAGAATACATGGCCACTGTCATCAGAAAGCGTTATCGTCGATGGTGCCGGTGAAAAAGGCATTGGCCCTTCCCAAAAACTACCAGGTCCAGTTGATACCCTCGGGTTGCTGCGGCATGGCTGGCTCCTTTGGGTACGAAACCGAACACTACGAGTTATCGATGCAAATTGGCGAGCTGGTCTTGTTTCCGGCGGTTCGCCAGGCGGAGGGAGCCATCATTGCGGCTGCCGGGACCAGTTGTCGGCACCAGATCAAAGATGGAACGGGTCGCAAAGCGCAACACCCCGCCGAGATTCTGTTCGATGCACTCCGGTAACGCGCACATCCGGTTCATGCGAAAAACCTTTTGCGTTTCCATTGGTTCTTCATAGACCTAAAACATTCACATGAATATGGAAAACAACGCAAATCTTTCCGATGGAGCCAGACAGGCCGACACCGTTTCCAGCGAACATGCCGAAACGATGTTCAGTGCCGATCAAGCCGAAACCAATATGGTTAAGCTGGTCGATGGCAAACTAGTATCAATCGGCGATACAGAGTCCGATGTCTCTGACGATATGCCGCGTATTCGGTTAGGCAGCGATGAAGAACGGGCTTTGACGGGTGACGATAAGAAGAAATACGAAAATTCAGAGGCAGCGTTGCGGGCGGGCACGATGTTCGATCCGTCGGTGATGCCGAATGACCCGATCGCGGTCGGTGAATTGACCGGTAATCCGGATGCAGGGGCTACGGTCAATACCGGGCTGCCTTCAGAAGATGCACCGAACGATCGTACCGAAAAGGATGCAGACGCTACCCCAACCAGTGCGTTTGGCTCCTGGTCATTTCCGGCTGGCGTAGGAGAAATATCGGTGCAGAACTCGGTGCCAACGACACCACCATCACCCGATCCGACCCAGCCAGTACCGGGTATTCCGGAAACACCGCCGGCAACACCTTATCCGGGACCTGAGATTCCTGATCTGCCGGGGTCGCCGAATCCAACGACGCCCGAAATTCAGGAGCCTTCCCAGCCCGACCGGTCGCACGAAATCAACGCTGGTCTGACCACCGCGCAACACCATACGGCTACGGGCAACTTCCTGACCTATACCGCCGAGGTGTCGGGCCTGATCGATGAAAATGATCCGGAGTCGGCTGTACCGGGCACTCAATATCAAGGACTGGCCGCCGGACCCGATGATCAGGGCATGGACGAAAAACCGGATACCGGCGATTCGGCCCATCCCTACGACGTAAACGCGAAAGACGCGGATGTCTATCAGCCCGGCGAACGCCCGGAAGAGAAAAAAGAAACGCAGGAGCATCCCCGCGAAATGCTGGACGAAAGCAGCGTTACGGCTCAGGACATGATTTCGGGACCCGATCGATCCGACCAGAAATCGACCGATGGGCTCGACCGAAAATACAATGATCCCGAAGCGGCCCGCGATATGGCGAGCTAGAATCGACAAAGTAATGCGGGTGGAAACCCGCGCCTGGTTAGCACAGTTCGTGCACACACCAGGCGCGGGTTTCCACCCGCATTACTTTTTGCCTATTTTTGATCGCTAAATCTGTTTGAACCCATGAAAAAAATACTGATTCCCTGCCTGCTGCTGAGCGTAATGGCAGTGGCAACGCCCCCCGGTAAAAAGCCAAAGTGGACGGCGCTCTTTGACGGAAAAGAAATTAAAGGATGGCACAGCTATCATAAAGACGGCGTGGTTGGCTGGAGCGTTGAGGATGGAGCCATGACCCCCGACGGAACGGGTGGTGACCTGGTGACAGATAAAGAATACGAAAATTTTGAACTCGAATTTGACTTCAAAATTCCGAAGGGCAGCAATAGCGGTGTCGTTTACAAGATCATCGACAGCCCCGATATTAAGTCTACGTACATGTCTGGTCCTGAGTACCAGGTTATTGACGATAAAGGGTATCTGGATGGTGAGGGTAAACCGTATAAACTGAAAGATACCCAACTAACAGGAGCCAATTATGATATGATTCCTCCCGGCGATATGAGTGCCGCAAAGGCACCCGGCGAATGGAACAAAGGCCGTATTGTAGTCAATAACAACCACATCGAACATTTTGTGAACGGAAAGAAAGTTGTCGATTACGAATACGGCTCCGATAACTGGAAGCAACTGGTTGCCAAGAGCAAATTTGCCAACTGGCCGTACGCTACGGCTCACGCCAAAGGTAAAATTGCGTTACAGAACCACAGTCCCAAAGAGCGCGTCTGGTATCGTAATATCCAGATTCGGGAGTTGTAGGTAACCAATAGTTCCTGAAAAGGCGTCATGAACGATCGAGATCGTTCATGACGCCTTTTTGTGTTTTATCACGAAGAGGCAAGCCAGCCTGATTAAGATCGCTAACGAATCCCGTAACGGTTTAGGAGCAGGGATTGTTTCTTCATTACCCATCTAAAAGATTGATTATTGTGTAATATGCCAATATAAATTTTGAATTTTTTATTAAAAATAGAATATAAATTAAGTATTGATTAGTAATGCATTAGATTCGTTGTAGGAATACGTAGAAGGCTGTACGATCTGCCTCGCTAATTGGTCGATCGTCATGGGATACGTAACTGCCCTATTCTGGTTTACTGGTCTTCCTCGGAACCGTCTGATTATCATTTTCTAACTAACTCTTTACGACCAATGAGAGAAATTTTTACGCGATTGTGTCTGCTGTCTTTCCTGCTACTGAGTGTAGCCGGTTATGCACAGGACAAAACACTGAAGGGCCGTGTAACATCGAAATCGGATGGAGCGGGTTTGCCGGGTGCAAACGTCCTGATCAAAGGCACTGACCGGGGAAGTACGACCAATGTCAATGGCGAATTCACGCTGAACAGTCCGGATAATGCGATTCTGATTGTCTCCTACATTGGGTTCAAGCCCGTAGAGGTAGCCGTTGGTGCGAAGTCCGTCATTGATGTGTCGCTGGAGGAAGATGCCTCCAACCTGAGCGAAATTGTTGTAACGGCTCTGGGTATCACGCGGGAAAAGAAAGCATTGGGCTATTCTGTTCAGGAAGTGGGCGGGAAACAGCTGACGCAGGCCCGCGCGACCAACTTCGTCAACGCCTTGTCGGGTAAAATTGCCGGGGTACAGGTTACGGGTTCCAATGGCGCACCCGGCGCATCGTCGCGTATTCTGATTCGGGGAGCCAGTTCGATTGGGAGTAATAACCAGCCGCTTTTTGTTGTCGATGGCGTGCCTATTGATAACAGTAATTTTGGCTCCGGTACCGGCGTCGACTATGGTAATGCCGCTGCGTCCATAAATCCGGACGATATTGATAACGTCAGCGTCTTGAAAGGACCCAGTGCGGCTGCGTTGTATGGCTCACGGGGGGCAAACGGCGTTATTCTGATCACGACCAAAAGCGGGAAAGGCACAAAAGGCATCGGCGTTTCGGTCAATACGAACACCGCCTTCGATAGTCCGTTCCGTCAGCCCGAATGGCAGAACGAATACGGTCAGGGGAACAAGGGTCAGTTTTCGTTTGTCGATGGAACCGGTAAAGGGGTCAACGATGGTGTTGACGAAAGCTGGGGGCCTAAACTGGACGGTCGTCTGATTCCGCAATTCGATTCGCCGATTGCCGCCGACGGAACCCGCACGCCAACACCCTGGGTTGCGCATCCCGATAACGTGAACCAGTTCTACCGGACGGGCCGTACGCTCACTAATAACATTTCGGTTACGGGAGCCAATGATAAAGGCGACTTCCGGATATCGTTCACGGATCTGAACCAGACGGGTATCCTGCCGAACACGGACTACAAACGGCGGACGGTGTCGCTCAATGCGGGCTGGAACTTAACCCCAAAACTGAGCGTGCGTGCAACCGGCAATTACGTGCGGGATGGAAGCGATAACCGTACGAACTGGGGGCTGTACTTCATCTGGTTCGGTCGTCAGGTCGACATGGAGAAATTGCAGAACTACCAAGCACCGAACAGCATCTACCAGTATAACTGGAACTACAACTACTGGACGAACCCCTATTACTTCCTGAACCTGAGCACCCGGGCAAATGATAAAGATCGGCTATACGGCAATATGTCAGCTACGTACAAATTTACGCCCTGGCTGAGCCTCACCGCCCGCACCGGTACGGATGTGTACGAAGACCGTCGCAAAACGAAAAATGCCGCGCGCATCGATAACCTCAACGGTGCCAAACAATTTGACAGCTACAACGAGGAGCAGATTTTCATCCGGGAATCCAACTCTGATTTCCTGCTGAACGCAACGCATAAATTTGGCGAGTTTGACGTGACGGCCAATATCGGCGGAAACCACCGCTACAACTACGCCCAGCGTAACTACATGGGCGCTACCGAACTGGCCATTCCGCGCGTGTGGAACCTGGGTAACTCACGGCAGGCGAAGGTGGCCGAACAGACCTACACCGAAAAGACGGTCAACAGTGCTTATGCGTCGGCAAATATCGGGTTCCGGAATTACCTGTTCGTGGATCTGACTGCCCGGAACGACTGGTCCAGTGCCCTGCCAGCCAGCAACCGGTCGTATTTTTATCCGTCGGCGGCAGTGAGCGCCATTCTGACCGATATGTTCAATGTGAACTCGCCGGTGCTGTCGTTTGCGAAACTTCGGGCCGGTATTGCCCGCGTTGGTAACGATACCGATCCGTACCGGTTGATCCAGTCGTACCGCTACGAAAATCCTTGGGGATCAACGCCTTCGCTGTCAGAAAACAACGCGATGCTCAACGCGTTCCTGAAGCCGGAGATAACGAATTCCTACGAAATTGGGGCCGAAATAAAGCTCTGGAATAACCGGGTTGGGCTGGATGTCACGTACTACGACAAGGAGTCATCCAATCAGATTCTGGACGTCAACGTCTCGCAGGCATCGGGCTTCAACTCGAAACTGCTGAATGCTGGTAAATTACAAAACCGGGGCGTTGAAGTGCAGTTGAGCGCAACGCCGATCAAGGCGGGCCCTTTCAAGTGGGATATCATGGTGAACTGGGCACAGAACCGGAACAAGGTGCTCGAACTCTCGGAAGGGTTGACGACCTACCAGCTTAACACCTCGTATAACCCACTGACGGGCGCAACGACAACCAACTCCTTCCGGGGTGTTTCGGTCGAAGCGCGGGTTGGTCAGCCGTACGGTACGTTCTTCGGGCAGGGCTTCCTGCGCGATCCGTCCGGCAGCATCATCTACGACAAAAGTGGGTATCCACAGCTAGATCCGACCCGCCGGATTCTGGGCAATTTTACGCCAAAATGGATCGGTGGTTTCCAGAATACATTCAGCTACAAGCGTCTGTCGCTGAGTACGCTGATCGATGTGCGGCACGGGGGTGATGTATTCTCGCAAACCGTTAACATCGGTCGGTATACGGGCGTACTGAAAGAAACGCTGGTTGGCCGCGAAGAGGGTATCGTTGGTCAGGGTGTCGTCAATACCGGAACGAGCGAAAATCCGGTGTACACGCCAAATACAACTCGGATCTCATCGGAAGAGTGGCACAAAAAATACTACTCGCTATCGAATAACGAAGCCACCCTGTTCGACGGAAGTTTCGTCAAACTGCGCGAGGTAAAACTGACCTATATGCTGTCGGGTCAGGTATTCAAGCGATTGCCGTTCCGGGATATTGCCATCTCGGTGGTTGGTCGCAATCTGGCTTTGCTGCAAAGCAACATTCCGCACATCGATCCGGAAACCAGCTATTACAACGACGGCAATCTGCAAGGCATCGAGAATGGGCAGATTCCAACCACACGGACGATTGGCTTTAATCTCAACTTCAACTTGTAAGCAGGTATGAGGCTGTGGCTCAGCAGATCAGGGAACTCTTGAACGGTTGCGCCATAGCTTCAAACCCAAAACTCATAGACTGTTTTTATGAAACGTATCGTCTCTTCTTTCCGCTATAAAGCCCTGTTTGCGGCCATGCTGCTGGGAACGGCTGCCTGTACTGAAAAGTTTGATCAGATCAATACCAACCCGAATGCGCCGACCGTTGCGACCGCCGATCTGTTTCTGCCGCACGGCATTCAGAGCGCGGTTGATGCCTACTGGGGCGGATCGCTGGGCATGGATGTGGGTGACCTTATTTCGCAATATTGGGCGCGCATTCAGTACACCGATATTGACCAGTATACCATCACGAGCGATGTGTACGGCACGGCATCGTGGCAGGTTTTCTTCATCGAATCGCAGGCCGATTTTCAGCGCATTTATAAAATGGGTGCCGAGTCGAGTAATCCGAACTACCAGGCCGTAGCCGTTATTATGCGCTCCTGGGTGTTCTCGTTGCTGACGGACATTTACGGCGATATTCCGTACAAGGATGCCATCAAAGGGATCGAAGGAACGCTACAGCCGAAATACGACGCGCAGAAAGATGTGTATGCAGGCCTGGTCGCCGAGCTGAAAGCGGCCAACGACATGATTGTTCTCAACGACAACAGCAAAGCGATCGCAGGTGACATTTTGCTGGGTAACGACCTGACAAAGTGGAAGAAATTTGCCAACTCGCTCAGTCTACGGTTACTCAATCGGATGCTCAATAAAGCGGACGCGCCGATCGACGTGAAATCGGAAATCAACCGAATTCTGAGTGACCCGACCAAGTATCCGGTGCTGGCTTCGAACTCCGATAATGTACAGCTGAACTACCTCGATGCCACGAACAACAACAACCCGATCAACCAGAACCGCAAAACGCGCGATGATCACCGGGTGAGTGCAACGCTGATCAACAAGCTCAAAGCCATGAGCGATGACCGGTTAGCGGTCTACGCCAATACGCCAGCCGATGGCGGTGATTATAAAGGCGTTCCGAATGGTTTGTCAAATGCCGATGCTAACGCGCTCGGGCTGTCGAAAACCTCGAAAGTGGGTACGTTCTTTGTGTCGCCAACGGCTCCGGGCGTTGTGATGAGTTACGCCGAGTTACAGTTCATCAAAGCCGAGTTCGCGTATAAGGGCATTGCATCGGCGGGTGTCGTCGCGACCAACTACACCAACGGCATAAACGCGTCATTCAGTCAGTACAAGCTCACGGCTTCTTCGGCTTATCTGGCTGCGAACGCGCTGAAGAGCGGTGCCGATGGGTATACGCAGATCATGGAGCAGAAGTGGATTGCGCTGTACGGTCAGGGACTGGAATCATGGGCCGAATATCGGCGGACGGGCATCCCGGCCTTATCACCGGCGGTGATCAACACAAATGGGGGCATCATTCCGACCCGGCTTCCCTATCCCGGATCGGAGGAGTCACTGAACTTTACCAATTTCAGCGAAGCGCTTACCCGGCAGGGCGGCAAAAACGACATGAGACTCAAACTATGGTTCGCTAAATAAATCGTGTAGTGCGGGTCCCTACCCGCGTTACCATAACCTTCCTCTTTTTATGAAATACTGGTTGTCTACCTCCTTGTTGGCCTGTCTGGCTACGACCGTCTTCTCGGCTTCGGCGCAGGACGATAAGGCGCTGCTAAAAAAAGCACATAAGATTCACGACAAAGCGTTTACGGTTGATACACACGCGGATACGCCCATGCTGTTATCGCGTGGCGGCTTCGACGTGACGAAAGATAATGATCCGCGCACGACCAACAGCAAGGTCGATTATCCCCGTATGAAACGGGGTGGACTAGACGCCATTTTCTGGGCCGTGTATCTGGGGCAGGGGCCGCGCACACCCGAAGGGCACGAAACGGCGAAGAAAAAGGCACTCGACATTTTTGACGCTGTTGACAAAACCCTAAAAACCACCGCTTCTGAAGCGGCCCTGGCAACGACGCCGGACGAAGCCGTCCAGATCAGCAAGACCGGCAAGCGGGTTATTTTCATCGGCGTCGAAAATGGCTATCCGATGGGCCACGATATTTCGCTGCTCAAACAATTCTATGACAAAGGCGCTCGCTACATGACGCTTTGCCATTCGAGCAATAACGACATCTGCGATTCATCGACCGATCCGAAAGGGGCAGAGTATCAGGGATTGAGCCCGTTGGGTGAGCAGGTCGTGGTCGAAATGAACCGGCTGGGCATGATGATCGATGTGTCGCACGTATCGGATTCGACCTTTTATGATGTGGTTCGCCTGTCGAAGGTGCCCATCATTGCGTCGCATTCGGGAGCAAAGGCCATCTGCGATCATCCACGCAACCTAACCGACGACATGCTGAAAGCACTGGCGAAAAACGGTGGTGTCGTTCAGCTGAATCTGTTGAGCGACTACGTGAAAACCATTCCGGCCAGCCCAGAGCGCGAAGCAGCTCAGAAAGCGATGATGGAGAAATGGGGTGTAAAAGACCGTCGGTCGATGATGGGTGCCATGAGCAAATTGTCGGAAGAGGATCAGAAAAAACTCCGCGACGAGTTCATGGACATCAACAAAAAATACCCGGTGCAACTGGCTACGGTGAAAGACGCGGTTGATCACATCGACCACATTGTCAAGCTCATCGGCATTGATCACGTGGGTATGGGTGCCGACTTCGACGGCGGGGGCGCACTGGCCGACTGCTTCGACGTGAGTCAGTACGAGAACTTTACGGTCGAATTCGTCCGTCGGGGGTACTCGAAAAAAGACATCGAAAAAATATGGAGTGGCAACTTTTTTCGGGTGATGAAAGCTGTCGATAAAGGAAAAACCACCGAGGTGGCCAGTCGTTAATTCACTTCTTTCACGCCGTTCTAGTTCCAGGCGGATGGCATTGAGCCATCCGCTTTTTTAATAATCGACCCGTTTGCGGTTCTCTTTTATATCGCCTTTCCGTTTCTTCCCGGTGATGCGTTCTTCGACCGAGGCTTTCGACGGTTTGGTGGCCCGGCGGGGTTTTGGCTTCTCGAACGCTTTCTCGATCAGGCGGTAAAACTTTTTGGTTACCTTCTCCTTGTTGGCTAACTGCGTCCGTTCGGTCTGGTGAGTAAGCACCAGCTCGCCATCGGTGGTGAGTTTGTTCGCCAGCTTTTCTTCCAGAATGACCCGTTCTTCGTCGGTTAGCAAAGCTGAATCGCGAATATTGAAACGGAGTTCAGCTTTTGTCGCCACTTTATTGACGTTTTGCCCACCGGCACCACCGCTTCGGGCAAACTGGTAGTGTATGTCGGGCTGTAGGCGGGTTACGTCCATCTTTAATCGAGTCAGTTGGTAGATTTATAGTCAAAAAACGATGCCTGAGCGAACAATCCCCCTGGGGGGAAGTTCTGTTGGTCAAAACTAACTGATTCAACGTTACGGCGCATCACGATCAAAAAATCACCACGATGTTGACGTATCCGTGAGTCAGGCAGAACGCATACGGGCAGGGCTTGCCGAACGATCGACAACGGTAACCGATGGTACGCGACGATCGGCGAAGTAGCCTGACACGATGCACTTACTCAACAAACGAAACGTATGATTACTCAGGATCAGAACCAGACATCGCTCATCGAGCAGACAGTCAATACGTTCGACGGTAGTATCGGTGAAACAACCGCCGTGGATGGATTATCAATCATCGATCAGTGGCTGAACCGGCTCGACGTAGCGGGTGATGAAGACACCGACGACATTGCCGATACGCTCGAAAGCCTGCGGGCGGAAGTGCATACGGCGCAGCAACACAACCGGCCCGATAACCAGCGGATCGCTGCGTTGCTGGTGGATTTGATCGACCAGACAAGGAAAGTGGCCGCTTCCGCCGAAGCCAGCGCCGAACAAACCGAACTCGCGCAACTGATTGCGACCCTCGAAAATCTGCATCGGCAAGTCGCACAGGAAAGCACTCAGAACTAATATAAACACCTAAATCCCACAAACATGGCATTAGATCAGCATGCATCGAATTTGGTTGACGTAACCGTTAATGCCTTTAACGGCGAATCGACAAGTGTTTCACCCGTTGATGGTATCTCACTCATTGACAGCTGGATAACCGCCCTGCGTGGCGACGATAAAAGCAATATTTCCGTTGCCAATGGACTGAGCGAACTAAAGGCCGAGTTGCAAAGCAGTAACCCGAACGGGTGGCATGTTCGGGGTATTCTGGAAAATCTGCTCAACCAGGTAAAGGAGACGGCAAAATCTGCTGATGAGGATGTAAAAGAAAAATTAGACACCCTGGTCGATGCATTGGACGGGTTCAGTCATCAGCTCGGTGGTTCGTCAAAACCCGCCAACACGGGTGGACAGGCACCCATGACCAGCACCGTTGGTGGTGAATCGACAAACAGCGGAACCGGTACGTCGGCCACTGATACGGACGATACGACCATTGGTGACGGCGACACTCGTTACACGGGCGGAACCGTCGATGACGACTACAGTCCGGCGTCTGGGACACGCTCATCGGGGGTATCGAGTGACGCGCTGCCTGACCACAACGCCCGGGACGAATCAGAAACGGACACGGGTTCGTCGGGTGGTCGTTCGCAGTATTAACAGGCTACTAAATACAGGAGAGAGCGTTGTCTGAAAGGCAGGCTCTCTCTTTTTGTTAAAGCCAAACAAAGCATCGATTGGCGGGTTTCAGTAAGTAACAAAACCAATTAACCTCCGCTTCGGCGGTTCTCAACGAGTATGGCACATCAACATTCACAAACGGGCGGTTCGTCGGCATCAACGCTGCTCGACGCTACGGTAGCTGCTTTCGATCAGGGTCAGGCTGCATCCGCACAGGAAGGCATGTCATTGATTACGGACTGGTTTTCGTCCGTAAAAAGTAATCACCTGACCGAGGATATCGTGGAACCCCTTACTCAGCTTCATAACGAGTTGCAGTCCGGCGCGCCCGAACCACAACGGCTTAAGCAGTTGCTCAATGAGTTGGCCGATGAGACCGAAAAAACGGCTCCCAAGGCCGAAGGTGATATGCAGTCTCGATTGCAGACGTTGGCAACGGCACTGCGCAATTTCGCCGGGCAAATCTCGACCGCCGTATAAACGAATTTCGAAGCTACAGCGCCGAACGGTTCCTTGTGGAAACACCTGTTCGGCGCTGTAACCCATGTTTCACCTCAAAACGCAAAGTTCATGGCTTCACACGCATTAGACCAACGCCTGTTCGACCAGACGGCTGGCATCGCTGATAAAGAAACGGCCCCGTCACCCACCGATGGGGTACAACTCATCAGCGGCTGGCTGAACGTTATCGAAGGAACGAAAAGCACCGAACTGATCGAGGAGAAGTTGAAAGAGCTGCGTAGTCAGCTGCAATTTGCCAATCCCGATACAGACCGAGTTCGTGGATTGCTGCTCGATCTGGCCGATCATACCGAACTGGTTTCGCAGGGATCGGCTATCGAAGGCCCCATCGTGCAAAAGCTGGAAGGTCTGGTCGATTCGATTCAGAAACTAGCCGAACAACTCTAGAACCAGGTTGTGGTTTTGTCGGGGTACGGTGCCTGGGCGATGAACGACAAACTATACCGATTAAACGACCGACCAAAATGGGATCGAACATATTAGAAGAACGGATGCTTCAGGATACGCTGGCTACCTTCCGTGAAGGGAGTGAGTCGACTATTTCGACAGCGCAGGGAGTAATGTTGATTGATGGCTGGCTACAGGCGTTGCAGGGGGATTCGAATCTGGATCTGCTTGAGGCTGAGCTTACCGAACTTCGGGAAGAATTACAGAGCGGGCAACCCGACGAGACGCGTGTGCGGACGTTAATGACGAGTCTGGCCGATAAAACGCAGGCTGTTGCCGAAGGGCCGAATTCGGAAGGTACCTGGACGGGCGGTCTGGAAAGTCTGTCAAAGATCCTGCGCAATTTCGCGGACAAGATCTAACCGGTGGCGGTCTGTTTATAAGTAATCTGTTCGTCAGAATCAATAGTTAATTCACTACAACATGGAAACACAAACCACACTCGAGCACCGGATGCTCAACGATACACTGGGCGCATTTGGTGAGGGAAAAACAACCGTTTTATCGGCCGAACAGGGCATTCTGCTTCTGGAAGGATGGCTGAATGCCTTACAGGGTGATATCGGTGCCGAACGAATCCTGGCTGAACTGGCCGAATTGCGCAACCACATCAAGCAGGATGATTATGACAATGAAAAAATTCGTCATTTACTCCTGAGCCTGGCCAGTCACACCTCGACCCTGTCGCATGAACCACGGGTCGATCTGACAACGGCGGGGCAACTGAAACAGTTAGTCAATGCCTTACGAAACTTTAGCAGCCAACTCTGATATGCTATCACACGAAAAATCAACTGATCTGCTCGACTCCACCATGGATGTGTTGGGAGCTGACAGTACGACATCAACCCCGCAAAGTGGTACGGGTCTTATCGACGAGTGGCTGGAAGAACTCCGGAAGGCCGAAAATGCCACCGAGATAACGGCTACGCTTGAACAGGTAAAAACCCAGTTGGAAAGCGGACAGGTCAACGCGACCGAGTTGAGTCAGTTATTTGACACGCTGGCTACCCAAACTGCTGAATTCAGCACCCTTATGGGGTCGGAAGGCGATATTGCACCCCGGCTCGAAGGATTGTCGTCAGCCTTGCGCTCGCTGTCCGGACAATTAGGAAACCAGTAAAATTCCCCCTCACCGACCCGTCGGACCGTCCCAATCCCTCTCCCGTTTTGGTGCGGTCCGACGGGTCGGTGAGGGCTCGTTATTTCCGTTGATTCCAGTAGATCAGTACGTTCAGTGTTGCCCGGCCCGATGCGATGATATCCAGATCACCGTCGCCGTCGAGGTCAGCAGCCTGCATGTCTTCACAAGCCATCCGAACGCTGTCGTCCAGTATGTAGCCCTCCATATTTCCCGGATCTTTGGGCTTGAAGAGACGAATGCCAACTTTCTCCGCTGCGTTCGGATTGCGCCAGCCAGCTATGATCTGATCACTACCGATGCCCAGAAAGTCACCGCAGACAAGCGCGTGTCCCTGACTGAGTATGTCGGTGAGCACATCGACTTCTTTATCGGCCCCTCTTACCTGTGATTTTTTGAACGAGTAAGCCCCGCTTTCTACCTGTAGTACATTCCCGTGCATTGGCTGGATTGTCGCAATGGCACGGCCTCCGTTCAACCGCCGGATTTCGCCGATGCCTTCCACGCCCTTGTTCAGGAGGGGCAGCGTATTCCCGGCGGCTTCATCGTCAACGGCCTGCCACATCTTCCCCTTCCACGCGAAAATAGCTCCGCCTTCTTTTCCTGCAACGATCACGCCCGTAGCTGAACCATTTTCGCCATCCTCCCAAATCTCGAAATTATGGGTCAAATGCATGGTAGAGTCGACCAGGTGACGTTTCCACGGTGCGCGCGGATTGGCCGGAAATTCGTAGCCCCATATCCGAACACCCCGTCCCTCACCATTTTTATTGCCCAACCCGTGTAGCGGAACAACAATCAGTTGGTAGCTGGCCTTGCCCACTCTCGCCCAGCGCATCCGATGGGTTGTCACTTCGTGGGGCAGACGTATCGCTTCCCAGCGTTGCATGGGATCTTTTGGACGAAGAAGGTAAAAGACAGCTCCTGACTTCGTGCTGTCGCTGGTTTCGGCGGGGTTCCAGCCAGCGCCCACGGCTACTTCCACGCGTCCGTCGCCATCCAGGTCGCGGGCGGCAATGCAGACGTTATCCTGCGGGGTCAGGTTCTCGGCCATGACATGCCGTTTCCAGGAACTGGTTTTGTCGCCCGGATTCTGATACCATACGATTTCCTTCTGGTCGGCGAGCAAAATATCGGGCCGCTTGTCGCCGTCAACATCACCAATCGCCAGCCCATAGCCAATATCGATCTGATTATCGACTACCTGGATCTTGAAATTAGGCTCGGTCGTTTGCGCCGTGCTGAGTTGGGCGACGAACAGGAACGAGGCTGAAAGATGGAAAAGAAAGGACGTTTTCATGGATGAGTCGGTTAAGGGCTGGTGGCTTCGCTACTGATTGGCCGTGTATTGTTTTTTCGAAGAGCGCGTTTACGGCAGATATTGGACTCACGTCGATTCGCGTTTCGCTTGCAGGCCACTCACTTTGCCGAGGCCCCAGTCCAGCCACCGGTCGGGCACTAAGCGGGGAAGTATCCAGCCCGTTAGTTTACCCGGCACTAGCGCATACCGGGTTTTGGGATGCGCTGTTTCGTGAATATGTACGATGCGTTCGCCGAGGTAATCGATCGAAAAACCCCGGCTTTCGGCGGCTTCGACCTGTTTTAAAAACCATTGCATCGCCGGGTAGTAAATGCTGTCTTTATAGGCACTGATATCCGTTCCTTTAGCCCAGATCGGGGTTTTGACAGCTCCCGGCCCAACAATGATCACCTCGATACCAAACAGCTTCAGCTCGCGTCGCAAACTATGCGATAGTCCTTCGACGGCGTGTTTTGAGCCGACATACGCACCCATGAACGGAATGGCGACCTGCCCGTTCACGGAACTGATATTCTGAATCCGGCCCGGCTGAACGGGATGATTCGCGCGTGCACCAAGCAGGGGCAGAAACGCCTGCGTAACCTGGAGTAATCCCAGCACGTTGACCTCAAAATGGCTCCGTATCGTCTCCAGCGGTTGAAGTTGTAGTGGGCCCCCAATAGCAATGCCTGCGTTGTTGATCAGCCCGCCCAGACCGCTGCCCTCTAACCGGTCCGTGAGCAAATGGGCAGCTTCAGAAACAGCCGTTGCATCGGTCACGTCGAAGAGTAGTGGGACGAATTTGTCGCCAAACTCAGTCTGTAGCCGGTCCGCATCTGCTTGATGGCGAACACTTCCGAAGACCGTGTAGCCACGCCGAACAAACTGACTGGTTGCACCATAGCCGATGCCCGTTGAGACACCAGTGATGAGAATGTTTTTGCTGACGGGTTTCATGCTGTAAACATACCCATAATCCGGCTCAACAAACGATCGAAAATTGACGTTATGCTGTTAATTTATGACTGAGTAAAGTAGGGAACAGGCGACTGGTTTTTCGACGCCCGCTTTGGCTAATTTATTAATTTGCACTTCGCCACTTGATTGATTATGCAGGACATTGAACCCTTCTACGGCTGGGAAAAATATTATTCGTCGTCGGACGACGAGCGATCTCCGTTTCACGAACGGGAGTATAATATGCAGCAGTATGAGAACAACATATACGGCTACTATATTCATCCGCTATGGGACGAGATTGGTTCGGAAACGCTGTATTGCAAGATTTTATTTGCCAACTACGACCGCCAATTTGTGGTGATCGAGCTTTTCGGGGAGTGGAACGACACGCTGCACAACGACATTATGTTTCTGAAACGACAGGTTGTAGACCTGCTCGTGTATGAGGGGATCAAGTACTTCATCCTGATCTGCGAAAATGTGCTTAACTTCCACGGTTCCGATGACAGCTATTATGAGGAATGGTTTGAGGATGTGGAAGATGGCTGGATTGCGGCTATTCATTCGCCGGAGTTTATTGAACGCGAATGGAAGAAATACCACCTGGATTATTACATCAATTTTGGTGGTACGCTCGACATTGCCAACTGGCGGACCTTAAAGCCGGCAAACCTGTTCGAGCTGGTCAATGGTCTGATTGTTCGGCGGTTGGGGTAAGAATGTCTGAACGGGTAGGGTGTACGCCTTTCTTCCGGCGTTATTGCCATCCCCGTTCTACTCTTTCCCTTCTTCCCTTTCTCGTAGGTTCTGTGTTTATTTCCCGTCAATTTTCGCTCAGTATCAACAGCCCACAACGAATCGCATGGAAAACAACGCACAAAAAGCAGCCGCTGAAGACGTACAGGCGGCAAAAACGACGACTGCCGAGAAATTTGAGTCGTTTAAAGCCGACGCGGGTAAACACCTGAACGATGCTGCCGTTCAGCTTGATGAATTGAAAGAGAAGCTGGTTGCACAAGCCCAGGAGTTCGGAAAAGATATTGATGTTGACGGCATAAAAGCGAAAGCAACGGAGCATTTCGAGGCCGTCAAAGTATCGACCTCCGAGAATCTGGCTACGCTGCAAGCCCAGGCCGAAACGATTTTTGCGGCAGCGTCTGCTAAGGCCGATGAATTGTCGAATGTCGCTGAGGATAAGTTTGACGATATGAAGGCCGAAGCATCCGTGCATCTGGAAGCGGCCCAGGTTAAACTCGATGAGCTGAAAGCTGAAGCCGCGCTCCAGATCGAAGAAGCCAAAGAAAAGGCGAAAGGCATCTGGAGTCAACTGTTTGGTAAGTAACAGCTAGACGCGTAGAACACAGCGAGTAGACGGAAGCGGATAGAAATAACGCTATGGACACCGCGTACTCTCTGTGTTCTCTTTGTTTACGATTAAATTTGCCTTTATGAGGCTCCAACTTCGTAAACCTTCTCAGGCACTCGACAAAGCATATGCCCGGCAGCCCCTACCACAGGAGCAACTGGATGGTTTTCGACAAGCATTGGCGAAGCTGTTTGCGAGGGTTGACGAGAACGAATCCGAAGCGCATCAGCAAACGATCGTCGCGGATTTTCTGCGCGAATTAGTCCCCGCCAACACGTATCGGGTTGCTGTCGGGGAGGCTATTGACTTGATTGTTCAGGCTGAGCCGGTTCCCTCAGGAATGACGAATGAAACGGTGTCTACGGCGGTCATCGAAACCCGGAAGGTGTTTGCGGGTGAGATGATGACACCCCTGAAAAACAACGTCAGAGCCCTTCATGAGCTGATTTTGTCTTATTTCGAGAATGCTGAGCGGGAATCACCCAATGCCGTTTGTCAATTAGTTATCACCGACGTTTATAACTGGTTCCTTTTCGACGAACTCGATTTTCGCCGGTTCTTCTACGACAATGTTCGGCTCAAAAAGCTGTTCCAGATCCGGCAGCAGCAAAAAAAAAGCGATACCTATTTCTTCACCGAAACGGCACGTATCCTGCGTGACCTCGACGCTGAAGTACCGGTTACCTACCTGAATCTGCGGGAAGTCGCCGATACGCTTACGCTTTTGCCGGAACAGAGTAACCGCTTACTGGTTCCTGTAGTCAAGCTTTTTTCGCCTGCGCACCTGCTCAAACAGCCGTTCAGTAGCGGGACCGATGCCTTCAATCAACGGTTTTATGAAGAGTTACTGCACATCATCGGTATCCATGAACAGTCAGTTAAGAAATCGGGTAGCCGCTTACAGCGATTGCCCGAAACTGAACGGTCGGCAGGCTCGCTGTTAGAAAACACCATAACCCAACTACGGACCCATAGCGTACTGGCGGGTCTGGATGATGCCGATAGGTACGGAGAAGCCGAAGAGGACCAGCTTATTGCGGTCGGTCTGGAACTGTGTCTGACCTGGCTTACGCGCGTGTTTTTTCTGAAAGTCAACGAACAACTGTTTCCTAGGGGGCTGCCTGCTGTTCGCAATTTTGCCGAGCTGAACGAGCTATTTTTCGACGTGATAACTGTGCCCGATGAGCAGCGCTCGGACGATGTGAGTGCCCGTTTTGGCGAGGTTCTTCATCTGAACTGTCCGCTGTTTATCGAAACGGAGCTTGAGCGAAAGACTATTACCATCCGTACGCTTGCCGATACGCTCGAACTGCCCCGCTTTGCGCAAACCGTTGTGGCTAACGCCGATAGTGACGTAGCGCAAACGACGACGCTTGACTACCTGCTAACGTTTCTGGATGGCTACGATTTCTCTACGAAACCGTTACTCGTGGTCCGGGAAACGGACAGACCGCGAATTAGTGCTGCCATTTTGGGCATCGTTTTTGAGAAAATTGATAATCAGTATACCGGTTCGCTGATTCCCGGCAGAATTGTTACGCACATGGTTCGCCATACCATTCGCCAGGCGGCCGTTTCGGTCTTTTCCGCCCTTCCGGAATTGGCAGCTGAAGCAGGACAAATGACCACCGTTGATGTACTAAAAACCTATATCGGGCAATTTCACGAGCCGGATTCACTGTTGCATGTCAACGCGGTTATCAATCGTCTGCGTATCGTTGACCCCGCCGTTGGTAGCGGTCGTTTTCTGGTTTCAGCGCTGAACGAACTGATCGCCCTCAAAGCGGAGCTTGGCCTGCTGATCGATCATGATGGCCAACGTATTCACCGGCTTGACGTGAGCGTAGTTGACGACGAACTGCTGATCACCAATGCGAGTGGCGAGTTGTTTTCGTATGCCTTGGAGGACGATACCGTTACGAGTTTTTCCGCATTGGAAAGACAGCGTATTCAGCAAACGATTTTTCGGGAAAAGCAAACGCTTCTTGAAAACTGCCTTTTCGGTGTTGATCGTAAGGCGGTGTCAATCAATTTCTGTCAATTCCGGTTATGGACTGAATTATTAAAAAGCACATTTTTTGTAGAGACCGGTCGGAATGCCGCATCACCGCCAGTGCGGCAATCCCTTGCCGGTCCGCCAGTACGGTCTCCTGACCAGATGGTTTCATTGCTGACGTACAATAAAGCTTACGCGCAGGAGACCGCACCGGCGGTGATGCGGCATTCCGACCGGTCTCTACAAATTACCACCAATCTAAAAATCGGTGATGCACTGGTGTCGCGCTTTGAGCCGAATTTTCAGGGGGATGGTCTGAAGATGCAGAGTCGGAATGATTTTTTGAGTGAGATCAAGCGGTACAAGGCTGCTGCACTGGCTTACAAACAAAGCTGGGAAGCGACCGAAAAAGAGCAAATCCATACCCATATTCAGGAAATTGAGTCTGCTTTACATCTGCTGTCTCCCGTTGACCAAAAAGAAACGGTAGCCATTCGTCGGCTCGAAGCCAGATTGGCGCAGTCGGCCCTGCCTTTTGATGTAGCGGGTCAGGAGGAACGATTACAGAAACTGGTCAATCAGCTGGCCGTACAAAAGAAGGCATTGACTGATAAACGACGGCTGTTCGAGCAGGCAGTTGAGTGGCGTTATGTGTTTCCCGAAGTGCTCGATGATTCGGGTAATTACGTGGGGTTTGACGCTGTGTTAGGTTATCCGCCCGTTATCCGTTCCGAGGGTTTCGCCCGCGTGAAAACGTATTTTCAACGAGCGTTTCCTAACGCATACTCCAGTAAAGCCGACCCGTATGCACTGCTTGTGGAGTTAGGTATGAAGTTGCTCAAACCGGGTGGTGAGCTTGTCTACTGGCTTCCAACAAACTGGCTGAAATCCGGAAACGCTGGTAAATTACGCGACTGGTTGAGTACCTGGTCCGCCCCGGCAGTTGACCATGCAGAATCGCTACCGCCGATTGACAATGCTGACATGCAACGTATGCTGATCATTCAGAAGACTACACCCGCCACTGCACCACCAAATCAGCCGAATCTCGGCGATACGGCATAGCGTTAATCCGGAGCTAAGAATTGAGCAGTGTTTTGGCTGGGCCAATCGCCAGCTTAGTCCGTCAACCCATGCACTAAGGCGAATCTGGCGCTTATCCCAACCAGACTGGCGATTCTTTACTTGGGTAGTGCTCTATTTTGACCGTTCTCGACAGTCAGCGGTTAAATCAAGTCCCATTCCTTCCGGTATTCCCGAAACAGCAGCGCATTGGCGGCTGCGTTGTGTCTGAATTTCTCTTTGCGGGCGTTCCACTCCAGCGGCTGACCGAGTCGGTACGAAATCAGGCCAAGGTGCATGGGCATCGTCATTTGTCGGGCGTAGGCTAGGTTCGACTCCGGTTGCTTGCGTGATTTTACGGAATTGATGAAGTTCTGCTGATGACCCGGCGACCGTTCGAGCGTGATTGGAATGTCGGTAATGTCGTTCATGACCACGCCGTTGATCGTAATCTCGCGGGTGTTGTAATCGCAGAGCAACGTTCCTTTGTCACCCTCGAAATAAGCGCCGATACCCCGTTTTTCGGCACCCGGCACGTTGGGCGGGATGCTGGTCCAGTGTAGGTTCAGACCGTCGAATTCGTAATCAATATCGATCCATTTGGGCGCGTCGCCAATACCTTCGGGCGCTTCACCCTTCGCCGAAATACGTTTCAGACCAGTCGGGTTGATGGCCCACCAGACAACATCGGCGATGTGACACCAGAAATCCTGAAACACGCCACCCGAATAATCGAGAAAATAACGGTACGTAAAATGACAACGTTCTGGTGTGTAGAGCGAAACGGGGGCTGGTCCCTGCCACATGTCCCAATTGAGCGTCGATGGTGGCGTCTGATAAGTCGCCGGTCCAAGTACGGGCGGGAAGCCAGTTTTCCAGAGCCGTACCGTATGCACTTTGCCAATGGCCCCGCTCTGTATAAGTTCGACAACGCGATGGTAGTTATCGCCCGCGTGAATTTGGGTGCCCAGCTGAAAAATGCGATCGTAGCGATTCAGCGCCTTCAGCATTTTTTGTCCCTCGCGGACGCTGTAGGAAAGCGGCTTCTCGCCGTACACGTCTTTTCCCGCCTGAAAGGCCATAATCGCAATCTGCGCGTGCCAGTGGTCAGGCGTTGCGCAGGTGATTGCATCGATGTCGGAGCGGTCGAGGAGGTGACGGAAGTCGGCGTAGGTTTTGGCTGTCGTGTTTGGCGTTATTTTCCGGAGCGTGTCCAGTGATTTGGCCAGGTGTGTTTCGTCCAGATCGCACAGACCGACAACCTCTACTTCGGGCAGATTGGCAAACCAGTTAAGGTGATTTGTGCCCATGCCGTTGAGGCCAATGTGGGCTACCCGCACGCGGTCGCTGGGCGCTACGTTGCGCTTCTGACCGGGAAAGAGGGCAAAACCAAGCGCAGCCGCGCTACTTTGTTTAATAAAATCCCGGCGAGTGGTTTGACTGGTCATACGGCAGAGGGGACGGGCTTAATCGATACGGTCGGTTCACTATCTGGTTACGCGTTGATGATAGCAATAGTCAGTCGGCTGACGCACACAAGCTTTCCGTTTTCGTCTGTGATGCGAATGTCCCAGATATGGGTTGTGCGGCCAATATGAATGGGCGTACAGCGGCCATATACCCAGCCGGATCGGACTGACCGAATGTGATTGGCATTGATTTCTAACCCAACGGCTCGCTGTTTCGATGGATCATCGAGCAGCATGTACGATGCGACGCTACCGAGCGATTCGGCCAGAACAACCGACGCACCCCCGTGTAAAATGCCAAATGGCTGGTGCGTGCGGCCATCTACAGGCATCCGGGCGATCAGATACCCTTCGCCCGCTTCGGTAAACTCAATACCCAGATGGTTGACGATTGAGTCGGCATGAGCAAACTCAAGGTTACTCAGGTCAAAGCCTGCTTTCATAATGCCGCGAATTTTGTTAATTTTGCACCCGAATACAACGGAAGACAAAGCTAAGAGCTTGCAACAAAAAACCATCTATTTAATTCGCCACGGCGAAACCGATTTTAATCGGCGGGGCGTGGTGCAGGGAAGTGGCGTTGACTCCGATCTCAATGAGATGGGTCGCGCGCAGGCCATGGCGTTTTTCCAGGCCTATCAGCACGTTCCCTTCCAGAAAGTTTACATTTCTGGCCTTCAGCGAACCTACCAGACCGTCGAGTCCTTTATTGAACTTGGCATTCCATACGAGAAACAGACCGGTCTGAACGAGATCAGCTGGGGCATCATGGAAGGCAAGGTTCCGGGAAATACCGACAACGAATATTACCGCAATCTGATCGAGTCGTGGTCGTCGGGCAATACGGCGCTACCAACCGATGGGGGGGAAAGTCCCGACGAGGTGGCGGCCCGTCAGAAGGTGGCTATCGATGCGATTCTGTCGCGTCCAAACGAAGAGACGGTGCTGGTTGCGATGCACGGCAGGGCCATGCGGATTTTACTTTGCTGGCTCACGGCAAAACCCCTGGCCATGATGGATCAGTTCGAGCATAGCAATCTGTGTCTTTACAAACTCCGCTACGAGTACGGCAGCAACACGTTTACAATTGACGTCGCCAACGACACGTCGCACCTGCTGACGCTGGCTCTGGTGTGACCGCAGTGATCGGGAGTGGTGACTGACGCGAAATTGGGCAGCAAGGTCAACCTGTTTTTATCCGTCCTTATTTCCTTTTCTCCTTTTCCTCTTCCTTTGGTGTAGTTATCCCGAAAGTTGAGTTAAAATCTTGTACATTCGCTCATCGTCCGGCAAGGGATGATCGATGGAATGAGCACATCAAAGCAAAAAATATATTGGTTCTGCCAGTTCTTCGGTTGGTTTCTACTGACCATGGTGGAGTATCTGGCCTATCTGTTGCAGGATGGGTTCGATATTAATGTTCTTTATTTAGCCATTGCCAACATTTTTCTTGGAATTACCTTAACCCACCTGTACCGGCTCATGATTCGGCGCTGGAATTGGGTCCGGTTGCCCTTTTTTCGGCTTGCCCCCCGCGTTTTGCTGTCAGTGCTGGTTATGGCATCGATCATGACCATGCTGAACCTGCCAATCGATCGGCTGCTGGTGCCGCAGCGTATGGTCGAAGAACCCTGGCTGTTGATCGGCTATATCATGAGCTTTGGCAAGACCATGCTGGCCTGGGTACTCAGCTATACGGCTTATCATTATGTTGAAGAGAACCGGAATGCCGAAATCGAGCGTATTCTGCTTAAAACCAGCATTCGGGAGACGGAAGCCAAAGTGCTCCGGTCGCAGCTGAATCCGCACTTCGTGTTTAATGCACTGAACAGCATCCGGGCGTTGGTCTACGAAAACCCCACCAAAGCGCAGCTGAGCATCACGCAGTTGTCGAGCCTGCTCCGCAATTCATTACTGGCCGACCGGCGAAAAACGGTTGAACTGCGTGAAGAGATCAAAACGGTCGAAGATTACCTGGCCCTTGAAAAAGTCCGCTATGAAGAGCGACTGGCCTGCCAGATCAATCTAGACAGCCGGACACTGTTCTGGCAGGTGCCGCCCATGATGCTTCAGACGTTGGTCGAAAATGCAATCAAGCACGGCGTTTCTACCGCAATAGGGGGAGGTTTTGTTGAGGTTCAGTCAACGATTGTGGCCGATAAACTGCATATTTCTATCCGGAATACGGGGGTACTAGGCGATAAGGAAGCATCGGGCGGCTTTGGACTGGCCAATACGGCTCAGCGGCTCGAACTGCTTTATGGTCCTGAAGCTACCTTCCGGATTTTTCAGGAAGAAGACCACTACGACGGGCCGGTTGTTTGCGCCGAAATCACCATTCCTACTCAGTCCGAGGGAATATTCCGGCGTGAGAAAGTAAAAAATGGTGAGTTATAAGCAGCTATCAGCAGTATACGATAACTAATAAATCACGAATGATGAATGACTCGATCCGGTGACACCTTCACGCCCGAGACAAGCCGTTATCATTCACTATCTCCCTTATGAAGACCCTTATCATTGACGACGAGCGGCTGGCCCGCAACGAACTACGCCGGTTGCTGGAGAACTTCCCCAAAATTCAGATTATCGGTGAAGCGGCCAACGCAGATGAAGCCTTGCCGATGATCGAAGAACTGGAGCCAGAACTGCTGTTCCTCGATATTCAGATGCCGGGGAAAAATGGGTTCGAGTTGTTACAGGCCATCGAAGGCAAAACACCGGAAGTTATTTTTACTACGGCCTTCGATGAATACGCCATCAAAGCCTTTGAGTTCAACGCGCTCGATTACCTGCTCAAACCCGTTGAACTGGGCCGTTTGTCGGAAGCGATACACCGCGTTGAAGAGGAGCAGCAACATGCGGCAGAAGCGGCCGGTCCTGGTGCCTCTATTGGGGGCGCTACCAAAATTCTGGGTGAGAACGATCAGGTGTTTGTGAAAGACGGGGAAAAGTGCTGGTTTGTCAAGCTGGGTAAAGTGCGGTTGTTCGAATCGATGGGTAACTACGTTCGTCTGTACTTCGACGACCAGAAACCGTTGGTACTGAAGTCGCTCAACGCGTTAGAGGATCGGCTAAATCCGGCCACATTTTTCCGGGCAAACCGTAAGCATATCATCAATCTGCAATGGATCGAGAAAATTGAACCCTGGTTTAGTGGTGGCTTACTGGTTACGTTACGCGGAGGAGATAAAATTGAAATTAGTCGTCGTCAGGCAATACGATTTAAAGATTTATTAAGTTTGTAGGTCGAGCGACTGTGGTGATAGGTTATTGGTAATCGGTTATTAGATTATTAGTCTACTAAATAGGGCATTGCCTGTATTGCCCAGTTGCTGTACTACTAATTTACTCAACACCTGATTACTACACATTCCCTCGCATGAAGTATCTTCTCGCTGCGTTTCTTTTAAGCTCAGTAAGTTTAACGGTATCCTGTACGCGTTTTAAAGCCGGACCGCCACTTCTGGAGCGTAAACAGTATAACCTTGCCGGAGCGAGTACCTGTGATACGACCATTAACAAAGGCGTCGATGTGTCGGTGTCGTATTTCGTACTTAGCGAAGAGTCGGAGGCTGCCCGTACGATCAACGATAGTATGCAGCAGATAAGTGCTGGCAGCATCGTGGGCTGGCTCGACAGCGCGACTGTCGCGAATAACCCCGACGTGCGTACTGATATCAATAAAGCCGCGACCTTATTTGCGACCGACTACGAATCCATGATGAAAGATATGGATAAGTTGGGTGGTTGCTGGGAGTTGAAAACCACGGCTGATACGGTCTACACGGGTCCAAACGCCATTACGATCAAAGTGGAGACGTTTGCCTACACGGGCGGAGCGCATCCCAATTCTAACCTGGCCTTCTATACCTTCGATCGGGAAACGGGCAAAACACTGGCGCTGAACGATCTGATCTCCGATACAACGGCTTTGCTCGGTGTCGTCGAAAAAGCGTTCCGAAAACAGCAGGATCTGCGACCGCAGTATAATCTGGAGGAGCGCGGTTATTTCCTGCGGGACGGTCGGTTCTTTCTACCCGCTAATGTTGGTGTGGGTCGTGATGGGCTGATCTTCTACTATAATCCGTACGAGATAGCCGCCTACGCTGTTGGGCCAATTGAAGTGACGGTGCCGTATGAACAACTCAATGGAATCATGCGCGGCACCTGGTATTAACTCCATTAAACGGTAGCATCCTCTGATAGTATGACGTTCGATCAATTCACCGCCACACTCGACAAACCACAGCCACCCGCCGGGCTGTCGCCACTGCTCCAGGCGCTCTGGTACGATGCGCAGGGAAATTGGGAAGCCGCCCATAACGTTGCCCAAACCCGAGAAGGCGAAAAGTCTTATGATCGCATCCATGCGTATCTGCACCGAAAAGAAGGTGACCGTTTTAATGCTAATTACTGGTATCGTCGGGCGGGGGTATCGTTCTTCGATGGATCGCTGGAAGAGGAGTGGGCCATTCTGGTCAAGCAATTGCTGGCGTAGCCCTCACGGAACATAAGGTCCACCTGTTTCGCCCCAGCCCCACTTGGGCATTGGCGCATCGATTGCTTCACCAATCGTATTGGTATTCGAGTTGATGACTGCTAATCGCGAGCCCCACTCCAGATAACCTACCAGCGCGGAGCGAAATTCCGGATTGTCGGGCATACCGACCTCATCGGCAGCTTCCTGAATCAGCGTGACCCACCGACGACGTTGCGATTCGGTCAGGTGCTTGCCAAGGTGGTGGTGAATCATGTCATAATGACTGCCTTGCTTCAAGCTTTTCCATTCCGCCCGCCCATTCGCATAAAGTTGGGATCGTCGCTTTTGGTCCTGTTTCCATCTGGTTACTAATTAATTCCATACAAGATACGTGGATTTGGTGCAAAAAAAGGCCGCTCCCTAAACGGGAACGGCCTGCGTCTGTCGATGAATAAGTAATAAGTTAGAACAGGTCGGGAAGTTGTAAAACAACGCCCTTTAGCCTGTTTCTGAATTCTTTAATCTGAGTCTAGTTGGCCAGTTCTTCTTCCGATAATACCTCACTGACAGGAGTCAATGGTAGACCGAACGCATCAGCTACACCTTGATAAACAACCTTGCCGTCCACTACATTCAGACCCAGTTGCAGGTCCATATTGTCGCGACAAGCCTGTTGCCAGCCTTTATTGGCCAGTTGCAGCGCATAAGGCAGCGTAGCGTTCGTCAAAGCCAATGTGCTGGTATAGGGCACAGCTCCCGGCATGTTGGCAACGCAATAGTGCACAACGCCATCGATAATGAACGTAGGATCTTCGTGCGTAGTTGGCCGACAGGTTTCAATGCACCCCCCCTGATCAACGGCTACGTCGACCAGTACCGTACCAGGCCGCATCAACGTTAGCATATCGCGGGTGATCAGGTGCGGTGCCTTCGCGCCCGGAATCAATACCGCGCCAACGATCAGATCGCAGACCTTGATCATATCACGGATATTGTATTCGTTCGACATCATTGTCTGCACGTTTGGCGGCATGATGTCCGACAGGTAACGCAACCGTGCCAGGCTAACGTCCATGATGGTGACATGAGCCCCTAGACCGGCCGCCATTTTAGCCGCCTGCGTACCAACGATGCCACCACCCAGAATCAGTACGTTAGCCGGTTTTACGCCCGGTACGCCACCGAGCAGGATGCCACGGCCCTTAAGCGGTTTTTCGAGGTATTTAGCGCCTTCCTGAATAGCCATCCGGCCCGCTACTTCCGACATGGGAACCAGCAGCGGCAAGCTACGATCCGGACGTTCAACGGTTTCGTAAGCCAGGCAAACGGCTCCTTTCGCCAGCATCGCCTGCGTCAACTCTTCCGATGAGGCAAAGTGGAAGTAGGTGAACAGCAACTGGTCTTCTTTGATAAGATCGTACTCAGAGGCTATCGGCTCTTTCACCTTCATAATCATTTCCGCAATGCCGTATACTTCCTCGATTGATGGAAGCATAATGGCACCCGCCGAAATATATTCTTCGTCCTCAAAACCACTACCTTCGCCAGCGTTGACCTGTACGTAAACCGTATGGCCATGTTTGCGAAGCTCGGTTACACCAGCCGGTGTTAAAGCAACTCGGTTTTCATTGTTTTTGATTTCCTTAGGAACACCAATAACCATGCTGTTTCGGACGTTAAAATTTGTTAGTTAGTAAGGTATACAAAGGTAAGTTGACCGGGAGTATTTTCTAACTACTACTCCCTTTTTGGGAAATATGGCTTCCTGTCTATATATTAGCAGGAAATTGTCCTGATAGTATACCGTTTTTCTGACTGCTACCGTACCAATTTCCCTATGGTTAATTTAGATTCGACAGACCGTAAAATACTGGGCCTTTTACAGGAGAATGCCCGGCTGACGATTCAGGAAATCGGGCAGCGGATCAATCTGTCCAAAACACCGGTTCACGAGCGCATTAAACGGCTCGAACGCGAAGGGGTCATTGATCGCTACGTGACAATTCTGGACAAGAAAAAACTGGGGAATATACTGATGGTGTATTGCCAAGTAACACTGGATCGGCAAACGCGCGATGCGTTTGCGGACTTTGATGCCGCTGTACGCGAGCTACCGGAGGTGCTGGAGTGCAATCGGGTATCGGGAACGTTCGATTACCTGCTAAAAATCGTTAGCCGGGACATGGAAACATATAACCGGTTTCATCAGGAACGATTGTCCGTCATTCCGGGTATGCTGCATATAAACAGCTTTTTCGTTATGGCAGAAATGAAAAATTCCACTGTCGTACCAGTCGGATGATTCGTTCAGCCAGACTAATAAAAAAAGGTTTATCCCACAGAGGCACAGAGAACACAGAGATGTAAAATACGTACCTCCGTGTTCTTTGTGCTTCTGTGGGATAATCGTGCGCCGGTAGTTTAGTTGCCTAATGCATTGTAGATCAACAATTGATTGGTCGTTACAACACGATCGCCGGGAGTCAGGCCACTCGTGAGGAACGTTTTCTGTCCAACCGTTTTATAAATGTTTACCTCGCGTACTGTAGGCTGATTCTCTTTGTTGACCGCCACAACGAAGTTGCGATTCTTGTCGAAGACGACGGCACCCGCCGGAACCATCACACGCTTGTGGCGACCCGCATACGTTACACTGACATTCGCGAACATCTCCGGTTTCAACCGGTAGTCGGCGTTGTCGAGCGTGACACGTACTTTGAGCGTCTTACTATCAGGGTCGAGCACGTTAAAAATCTTGTCGATACGGCCATGAAAAATCTTGTCGGGGTAGGAGAGGGTCGTGATGGTTGTCGGATCGCCTTCGTGTACGTTCGAGAGATCGGATTCATACACATTGGCCATAACCCAAACCCGGTCCAGATTCGAGATAGTAAATAAATTTTCCGGATCATCCGAGCGAAGCTCCATGCCCGGCGACGCTGTCTTTTCCACGACAAACCCACTCATGGGCGCTTTCACCACATACACCGAGCCATTGCCGCCCAGAATCCGGCGTCGCTCGGTCACCCGATTGACTTCACCCTTAGCCGCCAGCAACTGTTCCTTGCTGGCTACCAGCTCGCGCTGCGAACTCAATCCAGCCTGAGACATATCTTCAGTCACCTGTAGATTTTTCTGCGCCACCGACAATTGGCCACGGGCGGCTATTCCCTGTTGCTCGAGGTCAGCCAGATCGCCCGACCGGATCACGGCCAACGTTTGCCCTTTTTTTACAAAATCGCCTAAATCAGCTTTTATCGATTCGATATGGCCGCCCACTAACGGAAACACTTTGACGACCTGATCCTGATTGAACGTTATTTTTCCAGTCAGGTTGAGTTCGTTAACCGCATTTTCCAGACGGGCCGTATCAAAATGGGCCGTTGCCAGCAAATTCGTTTCCTTGCGTTCGGTCGGGGTTGTCTCGTCGGATTTGGCCGAGGATCCACAGCTGCTAAGACCACCCACAAGTAGCAAGCCTGCCAGCGCAGCCAGCGCCCGTTGCCGTGGTTTAGTAGTTGCCGTCGCGTGAATTAAAAAACCGAAAGCAGAAGTCATTGGTTTATCGATGCTTAGTCCCAATCGATCACGAATTTTAAGCGGTCGGGAACACGGTACTATGAAGGGGTATCTTTTCATGATTTACTTTTGAAAGGGGTTGGTTCCGACCGCAAAGTTTACTTCCTCCATACTTTGCATACGATCATTCTGAAGTTGAGCAAACTGGATTTGGCTACTCTTATAGGAGTCGAAAAAGTCAAGAAACTCAACGACATCAATATTTTGCTTCTTGTAATTTGTCGTCACACCGTCTATGAGTCGGCCAAAATCATCGTTGAAACGCTGGTCGAATGTGCGGTAGAGTTGTTCAGTCTGAACTGCTTTCGTAAAGGCTTTCTCAACATCGCTATCGACCTGTAAAACATACGCTGACATTAGTTGCTGGCTGCTCTGGATGCGAACTTTGGCCGCCTGAATGTTTCCTTGGTTTTTATTAAGTACGGGTAAACTGATCCCCACGCCGACGCCGAAATAATTCGGAATATAACTGCCATTGCGGTCGTATGTCCCCTGGAGCGTCAGATCGGGAACGGCCATGGCGCGTTGTAATGTCAGGTTCTGCTGCTCCTGCTTTGCCAGATCGCGGTAACCTTTCAAATCGAACCGATTCTGTTCGGCTAGTTGCACCAATGTGCTTACGTTTAGGCTGTTGATCGTGAAGCGGTCGAGTGCTTCGGGAGCGACTACCGGCTGAATGGCAGCTGTCGGGCTGGTATTCAGCAATACGACCAAGTCAGCCTGATCGTCGATCAGTCGGCGGAGTAACTGCTGCCGTTCGGTGGTCAGGCTAAAGAGGTAGGCCTTTAAGCGGGTCAAATCTTTTAACGGTACATTGCCCTTATCAAATTGCTGTTGATACAGAGAAACCGTCTGCTGAAGCGTGGCAATTTCCTGGTTATAGACGTTCAGCGTTTGACGAGCGTAGAACAAATCGTAAAACGTCGTGTGAAGCTGATAGGTAAGGGTGCGCAGCAGGTCGTAAAATCGGTCGGCGGCTAATTCTGTGTTTGTTCTGGCGATGGCGAGTTGTTTGTTCCGTTTGCCCGCCAGCCTGATCAGTTGCTGGACTTGTACAACCTGCTGGGCATTGGTCTGTTTAAACGGCAACAACTCCCTAGTTTGCTGGTTATATGGCATCGTCTCAACATAAACGGCTGGATTGACCCGTAACTGCGACTGAATTTCGTAGGCTTTGTTTTCGCTGATACCTAGTTGGGTAGCCAGAACGGTTAGATTGTGAGCCTTGAACTGCTCATCTGCCTGATTGATGGTCAGCTTCAGCGTATCGGTAGGCGGGAGCGCGGGCGGATTGGTATTGATAACCGGCGTTTGCGCAAACGAACGGCCAACTGATAAACTCAGGGCGACACCTACCGCCAGGGCGGTATGAAATGAAGGAAAACGAATCGATAGTATGCGCAGGACCATGTTGAACAATGTGGGTAGCACTATGTCAACAGCAAAGGTCATCAGACGCAATTAAAGGCTGCTTAAACCGGAATTAAAAGGCAGTTAAACGTTTGCGTAAACCACGAACGCCGTAAACGAACAACGACCTGCTCCATAACTGGAACAGGTCGCTGCAATTTTCAAGACGTTGAGTATAGTAAATTCGGTACTAGCTGACTTTAATCGAATCTTTTGAATCTTCAACACCAGCTTTCGCGTCGTCGGCTAGTTCGTCAACTTTATTGTTGTATTTCGTGGCAAAGTCGTCTTTCTTATCGTTGATCGTTTCCTGGGCTTGATCTTTGTATTGATTATACTGATCTTTTGCTTTGTCAGCATACTGACCAACCTGAGACTTTGCCTGCTCAAATCCTTCTTTCACCTGTGAAACACCTTTTTGAAGCTGATCTTTAAGACCGTCAGTGCGTTTGCTGGCTTCTTCAGTTAACTTATCCCGCGTTTCTTTACCACTCCGGGGAGCTGTAAGAATACCAATAACAACGCCAGTGATTATGCCCGTTAGAAAATCTCTTGTGCTTCTCATGTTTTTATTCAATTTAGGTGATTGGTGACTTTTTAATTAGTAGTTAGCTTTCTTCTTCACTTTGCTGACGACATCCTGCGTTTTCTCAGAAGCATTATCAACATAGTCGTTATACTGGCTACGAATGTTATCCAAACCAGACTGCAACTGATCCTGAAGATCTTTGAAGAACGAATCTGACTCAGACGTGATCCGCTTGCGGGTTTTCTTGCCGCTTTCAGGTGCAAGTAAAAGACCAACAACAGCGCCAACGGCTAATCCAACTACTATTCCGGGTAACGATTTCATGATTTCTCAGATTTAGTGTGTGACTGATTACTCCTTTTGCTTATTACTCCTTTTGCTTAGAAAAATCTGTACCAGAACGCTGTAAATAAACTAAGTTGATGATTTATAGAGAGTTAGTGTTTATGTCTCGCCGTTAAGTAAAGAGACGATGTGAGGATTATTTTCTACAAAGGGCCCCAATAGTTCCTCACCCCATTTCAGCGACAAGGGCCATTCCCTGTATGATTAATGAATCAGCTACGACGACGAAGGCGCTTTAAGTTGATGAACGGATTGGTCCAACAACAAAAAATCCCCACGCTCAACTTGGCGTAGGGATTCCGTACCCACCGTAACTTGTACTTAACCTAAAATGATATTACCTAGATCTTACTCTGACTAGGTATGTTCTGTATGTCTTTGAATCCAAAACTATGGATGAAAAGGTAGTAATTGATGATGAGCGCCTTAAACACCTCTTCCTTGAACTAGGCGCAAAATGACTGCAATAACTGCAATAACCAGTAACACGTGAATCAAATTACCCAGACCAAAACTACCAAATCCTATGAAGCCAAGGAGCCAGATAATGACCAACACAACGGCTATTATATACAGCAAATTTCCCATGACGTTGTTGAGTAAATCAGAGCTGATTGTCTCGCACTTGTCATTCTTAGTAGAAAAAGTTATGCCAAAAGGATCACCCTACCTAAAATCGAAACAAAACATATCTTAGTGCGTTGTAAATGAGCATCTAGTCAGCAGAACAGCGCAGATCGTATTGTATAGATTTAGCCAATAATGCATAGTGAAGTTGTAGACTAAATTCTACAGTTGTAGAAATAGCGTGAAAAAATGCCCCACTCTACAAACGGGGTTGATGGATAAGATCGGCTTTGTAGCCCGATTTACTGGCCGCTCAAAAAACGTAAACTGCCTATAATGTGGGCTTTACTAAGTATATATACGTTTTCGGTAAGTGCCTGACATTCTTCGGCATAGATTTATATATAAAGTAAGAGGATCGATCCATAGGATTAATTGTAGTAACAGCGATGATGGGAGTTAGCACCAGACCAAAGTTTAGGCCAGCCATAGTGAATACAGCCACCAGTACGAAGAGGATTCTGATTATTGACGACGAAGCGGATATTTGTTTATTATTGTCAGGCCTACTTCGGAAGCTTGGTTATATTCCAACTTGCGCTCATTTTATTGAAGAAGGCCGTCAGTGTTTGAACACACAGAAATTCGACGCTATTTTTCTGGACCTGAACCTGCCCGATGGGATTGGCTTTGATCTACTGCCGTTTATCAAAGAAGATCAGGCACAAGCCAAGATAATCATGATAAGCGCCTTCGACGGACAGGCGGAACGTAAGCGGGCTACGGAACAGGGAGCCGACTATTTTGTAGGAAAACCATTCACGCGTCGCTCGGTTGAACTGGCTTTGCAAACCATTCAGGTTTGAGTATCTTTGTTTATGTAGCCGGGAGCATCATTCTCGACCATTCATTCGTTACTAATTGGCATAGGTTGTTCGAATCGGCTGCTACTACTTCATGGAAAAGATTTTAATCGTTGACGATAACAATGATATATGCCTGCTTCTTGAGCGTTTTCTGAGTAAGCAAGGTTATAAAACGGCGTCGGTCCAACGGGGTGAGGACGGTCTCGTTTTACTACGGAAAGAATCGTTCGAACTGGTTATCTGTGACTTCAAATTACCTGATATTGACGGTTTAGAGATGTTGCGCCGGATAAAGGTATTACACCCCTCAACGGCTGTTATAATAATTACGGGCTATTCTGATGTGCGGGTTGCGGTTCAAACCGTCAAACACGGAGCTTATGATTATGTTACCAAGCCCCTTTACCCCGATGAGATCCTGTATACGATTAAGAGTGCGCTCGAACGTCGTCTTCAATCGCTGAGTCAGCCGGCCGACTCGTCTGCATCGGCTGCAACTGCAACGTCGGTGAAGCCGACCAGAGCGGCCAAAAGTCTCATCGCACCCGATGGCAAACGATTCATCTTCGGCAAGAGCCGGGTGGCCGAACAACTTCAGAAGCATATTGATCTGATTGCTCCGACGGATATGTCGGTCATCATTACTGGCGAAACCGGCACGGGTAAAGAGTTTGTCGCTAATGCGATTCACCTCAAAAGTAAACGCGCCGATAAGCCGTTCGTCGCCATCGACTGTGGCGCACTAAGTAAAGACCTAGCAGGTAGTGAGCTGTTTGGCCACGTCAAGGGCTCATTTACAGGGGCGATGGCCGATAAAGCCGGTAGCTTCGAGTTTGCTAATGGCGGAACGTTGTTTCTGGATGAAATCGGTAACCTGTCGTACGATAATCAGATCAAGCTGTTACGGGTTCTCCAGGAGCGTAAAATTCGGCGGATTGGGTCTAACCAGGATATTGCCGTTGACGTACGGATCATCGTCGCTACGAATGAGGATCTGCGCGAAGCCGTTCGGCAGGGACGATTCCGGGAAGATATCTACCATCGGATTGCTGAGTTTGAGATTCATCTGGCCCCCCTTCGCGAACGCAAGGCGGATGTGATGATCTTCGCCGAACATTTTCTGGAGCTGGCCAATCAGCAATTGGAGAAAGACATTATCGGTTTCAATGACGAAGCGAAGGAGAAGTTAAAAGAATACTTTTGGCATGGCAACCTTCGTGAACTACAGAATGTGGTGAAACGCTCTGTATTGCTTACGCAGGGTGACTACATAGAGGCCGATGTGTTGCCGCAAGAAATTGTTACTCCTCAGTACTTGACGGCTTCAGATACATTGAGCAATGGGGCTCAGGTAAGCTATGACGTGGCTCGTCCCGGTGTTCCGGTCATTAGTCAGTCAGCGGCTAATCTGAAATCGGTTTCCGAAAATGCAGAACGGGCTGCCATCCTGAAAGTACTCGAAAAGACGGGCTACAACAAGACAAAGGCTGCTGAAGTCCTGAACATTGATCGTAAAACGCTTTACAATAAGCTCAAAGCGTATGATATTCATTTGTAGGTCAAAAAAGTAGGGGGTGGACCGATAATTCGATTCACCCCCTGCTTTTTGACTTAGTTGATGCTGAAACCTACCGAAAGTAGACCTACTCCGTTTTTCGCGTTACCCAGTACTGTACGAGCAGCCCCCGTGTTCGCAATATTTTGAAAGCCTTGCGCATACCTTGCACCAATGAATGCTTTTCCGAAATAGACATTCAGTCCACCGGCCAGACCATAATCGACTTTATTGAAGTTATCGCGGTTAATCGCTGATGTGCCAGAGCCAAAATCGCCGTTTGAGTTAACGTTGGAATTCAGTAGGTAAGAAACATAGGGACCTGCCTGCAATTCAACCGATTGGCCTAGCTTGAATGTAGCCAGAACCGGTAGTTCGGCGTAGTTGAGCCGGAAGGTGTTTTTTCCGTTGAAGCCCAGAACGTTATAATCGGCTGATGCACCCTTCGTGGTATACAATAACTCCGGTTGAATGGCAAAGAACTCGCCAATAGGTGCCTGCGCAAACACACCAAGGTGAAAGCCGATCCGTTCATTTTTGTTCGCTACACCCTGACTGTCATAATAAAGTGAACTTGCGTTTAAACCACCCTTGATACCCGCCCGAACTTTGCCTTGGGCCACCGCTTCGGTTGACGTTGACACGTAAGTACCAATCGTTAGGATAGCTGCTGTAAAGAGAGTACTTGCTGAGATTTTCATAGTGTTGAATGTTGGACTTTGTAGCAGGAACACGTCCCGTTGCCGGACTCACCGTTAAAAATTCGTGCCAGATTCGGCAAAAATTTCGGTTAGTTACTGTGTTTGTCTGTATTTCAGGGCCTTTGGGAATTTTGTGTTTAATTGGACTTTTCTAATTTGTTCCTCTGTCAGCGAATAGTGCGGACCTG
This sequence comes from Spirosoma agri, assembly GCF_010747415.1. Classification (NCBI taxonomy): domain Bacteria; kingdom Pseudomonadati; phylum Bacteroidota; class Cytophagia; order Cytophagales; family Cytophagaceae; genus Spirosoma; species Spirosoma agri. Next base: position 978,036 of record NZ_JAAGNZ010000002.1, read on the forward strand.
TTTCCACAGAATAGGGAATAAACGTTCATAGTAAGGGTCAATTTGGTTCATCCTCTTGTTTCGGGGTAAAATTAGCCTGCTGGTGAACGTTACTTGTCAGGCAAGGCGAATAGTAATAGGTAATCAGAATGAGGTGTGGCGTTAGTACTTTGTTCGTTGTGAACACGTTATAGCTGACAGTTTTTCTTTACTTTTGATAACGGTAACTACGTCTAAACAGCACGATGCCAGTTGATAAGGTTGTCATGTGTGCGACTTGCCTCTCGGCGATAACTACCGCCAGGTTTTCTTACCCGTAACTGCTTGATTTTAATTGTATGAGTCTGAAATCTACTGCGATGACTGTGCTTATTGCCGACGACGATGCCGATGATCGCATGCTTCTGGAGCAGGCAATGCGACAGAATGGCTACGACAAACAGATTAAGTTCGTTGAAGATGGCGAACAACTCATGGAGTATATGAGACGGGAGGGGCGATTTACTGAGCAAACGGCTCCCTGGCCCAGCCTGTTGATTCTAGATCTGAATATGCCTCGTAAAAACGGCTTTCAGGCACTTACTGAAATCAAAGCTGATCCGGCACTCCGGCGTTTGCCAATCGTGGTCATGACAACATCATCGACCGACGAGGATGTGATCAGAAGTTATAATCTGGGCGTTAACTCGTTTATAACAAAACCGTTTAGTTTCAATCGGATGGTTGAAATGATAGGTGCCCTTAAAACGTATTGGATGGATACGGTAAAGTTACCTTAGGCGATTAGGCTGCGTCTTAAGAGTATCAATTAAAGAAAGTTGACTAGTTCATGATATAAGCCCAAACTGTGGGGGATAACCCGAAAATTGTATGACTGCCGAACCTACTCTCAACGTATCTATAAAAAATGACATTATCCGCGTTCTTCTGATCGAAGACGATGAGGATGACTACATGCTTACCAAAGCACTTGTATCGGCTCGCGAAAACGCAAACATTAAACTCGACTGGGTCGATAGCTATGAGCGGGGCTTGGAAGCCCTCGAACAGAACGATCACGACGTTTATCTGATCGATTATCGGCTGGGCCACCATACGGGTATTCATCTTATTCAGGAAGCGTTTCGACTCGGATGCCGCGCACCGATGATCCTGCTGACGGGTCAGGACGATCTGACGGTCGATCAGTCGGCGCTCGAACTTGGGGCGGCTGATTATCTGGTAAAAGGTCGAATCGATGCGCAACTGCTGGGACGCAGTATTCGGTACGCGCTTCGGCAAGCCAGTGTGCTGGCTGAGGTGGCCGAGAAAGAAAATAAATACCGTTCACTCTTTGAGCGCTCGATCGATGCTATTTTCGTTGCTGATGAACAGCTGCGCTTTCAGGATGCTAACCCGTCCGTAGAGCGGCTGCTGGGCTATAGTCGCGATGAACTGCGCAAACTGAAACCCGCCCGACTTTTCACAGAACTGGATTTCCTGCGTGAGCTGCGCTTTAACGTCCGTGAGCATGGGCAGATCAAAGACTTTGAGACGACGCTGATCAGTAAAAGTGGCCGTAAACGGATTTGCCTGATCTCTGTCTGGGCCGTAGAAGACAGAGCCGGTCTGCCCGAATGGTATCAGGGCATTGTTCGTGATATTACCGATCAGAAACGGGCACAGCAGGATTTGATCCTGGCTGAGAAGCTAACCATGACGGGCAAGATTGCCCGCAGTATTGCTCACGAAGTCCGGAATCCGCTGACCAACCTGAGCCTGGCGCTGGAACAACTCAAAGATGAGCTGGAAATGGATAATGAGTATGTGACGATGTTCACGGACATTATCGGTCGAAACGTGGATCGTATCGGGCAACTCATCACCGAGATGCTCAACTCGTCTAAACCCCGCGAACTTGAGCGCCGTCGGCAAGATTTTAACGACGTCGTGAAAGCTACGCTTCAGTTCATCAGCGATCGCATTAAGTTGAAACGGATGCGTCTTGACGTGCACTACTCGACAGACGATTGCAGCGCGCTTATCGACAAAGAGCAGGTGAAAACTGCGCTGGTCAATATTCTTGTCAATGCGGTTGAAGCGATGGAAGAAGGGAAAGGAATGCTGACCGTGAAAACGGGCTGTACCGAAGACAGTCGGGTGTACGTAGAGGTCGCCGATAATGGCGGAGGCATCACCGAAGCGGACAGAAAACGACTCTTCGATCCATTTTTTACGGGGAAATCTGGCGGTATGGGCCTGGGTCTGACGGCCACGCAAAACATAATCAATGGCCATAAGGGCTCCATTGAAGTAGACAGTCTGGTCGGGCACGGAACTACGTTCCGACTCTATTTTCCTAAATAACTTGTTGCTGCTGGCTGGTAGACATCGGACAGGGAATAGTTGATTATTCATGCTGTCCGGTGTCTAGCAGGCTGCGTCACTTGTCCGGCAGAAACCGGTACAGGTAAGGCGCTTTGTGCGCTCCACCACTGTAGTGTTTGTCGAGCCGTTCCAGAATACCCAGTCCGAGAATCTTTCGTTGAAAACTGGACCGGTGCAGCGGCTGACCCAGAATGGTTTCATACAGGCTTTGTAGGTCATTCATTGTAAACACATCGGGCAGTAGATTGAACCCGATCAACTTACGATCAAGGTCGTCTTGTAGCGTCTCCAATGCTTTCTGCACAATCAACTGATGATCCAGCATTAGCGGGGGCAATCGAACCAGATCATACCAGGCGCATGTGTCCGAGAGTAGGTCCGGAATCGGTACTGCCTTTGTGAAGTCGATGAGCGCGTAATAGCCCACGGTGACAAAACGGTTTAGCAGCCAATGATTGTCAGTGGCTTGTATGCCCTTGCCTATCAGAATGGCCCGTAACGGATCCGGATTATGCCGTTCCATACTTCCGAACGTATAGAACTGCTCAAGATAAATGTCGGTCAAACTCGTCCGTTGGACCAAAATGCGCTTCGACGCGTCGTTCAGATTTTCGTTCTCCTGAATAAAACCACCCGGTAACGCAAACAGGTCCGTGTTCTGATATTCCAGCAGCAGAATTTTTAACTGGTTGTCGTGAAAACCAAAAATAACGCAGTCGATGGCAAGGCCAGGTAGAAAACCCGCCCCGTCTGCTCTGATTTCGTCCTGACTAAACGGGTTGTTCATAGGCGCCAATTTACAACCGCAACTAACAAAAATTTGGTGATTACGGGTAAACTATCTATTATTGTCTCAATCTGCTACAATATAGGCTAAATTGGATTCCTACGCTTATTTAACCTGTTACACTGTCAAATTTTTGCTGTCAAATTCTTACCTATGAAACATGTTTTTATTCTTTTGGCCGTCATGCAACTAACTACCGCTGTTGCGCAGACAAGCAAAGAAGCACCCCAAGCCAAAACCGTTAATGGCACGCTGGAGGGCATCGCGGAACCGAGTGGAGTCAATTCATTCAAAGGCATTCCATTTGCGCAGCCTCCCGTTGGCGAATTACGCTGGAAAGAACCGCAACCGGCTAAAAACTGGCAGGGTGTTCGTCAGGCGAAAAAATTTGGACCACGGGCCATGCAGCGCGCCCTGTTCGGGGATATGGGTTTTCGTTCGGATGGCGTGAGCGAAGATTGCCTGTACCTGAACGTATGGACACCCGCAAAATCGGCCAAAGAACGATTGCCGGTGCTGGTCTACTTTTACGGCGGTGGCTTTGTGGCTGGTGACGGGTCGGAGCCTCGTTACGATGGCGAAAATATGGCCAGCAAAGGTATTGTAGCGGTTACGGTCAATTATCGCCTGGGCCTGTTCGGCTTCATGGCTCACCCCGAACTCACCAAGGAATCACCACATAAGGCGTCAGGTAACTACGGCTATTTGGATCAAAGCGCAGCTTTACGCTGGGTGCAGCAGAACATTGCTGCCTTTGGTGGTGATCCGAAACGGGTAACCATTGCCGGCGAATCAGCGGGATCAGTATCGGTTAGTGCGCAGATGGTGTCGCCACTGTCGAAAAATCTCATTGCTGGTGCTATTGGCGAAAGTGGTTCATTATTAGGTACGTTGCCGCCTGCTCCACTGGCGGAAGGGGAGAAATACGGTGTCGATTTTGCAACGGGTATGGGTGCAAAATCACTCGCTGAACTACGGGCTATGCCCGCCGAGCAGCTTCTGGAAGCAACGGCAAAACCACAGTTCAGCCGGTTCCCCACGACAGTTGACGGTTATTTCTTCCCAAAAGCACCATCTCAGCTTTATGCTGCCGGCGAACAGGCGCATGTCCCGCTGCTGGTTGGCTGGAACTCGGAAGAGATGAGTGGTCGGGCTGTATTGGGGCAGGAACAACCAACACCCGAAAACTACACGAAAGCATTACAGAAGCTGTATGGTGACCGTGCGGCTGAAGCATCAAAACTATACACAGGCACCACCGAAGAAGAAATCACACAGGCAGCTACCGATCTGGCCAGTGACCGATTCATTGGATACAGCACCTGGAAATGGGCGGATATACAAAGCAAAACAGGTGGTAAGCCAGTATATCGGTATCTGTATTCCCGGCCCCGGCCTGCCATGACACCCGAAATGGGCAATGCCACACCGGGCCTGGCCGGAGGTGTTGTCAAAAGCGATGCGCCAGCTCCTAAAGCACCACCCGCTCGTGGGGCTGTTCATTCTGCTGAAATTGAATACGCCATGGGTAATCTGGCCGCGAATAAAGTCTATGCCTGGACACCCGATGATTATAAAGTGTCGGAAGTGATGCAAAACTATTTTGCTAACTTCATAAAAACCGGTAATCCAAACGGTGCTGGGTTACCCACCTGGTCGGCGATCAAGGCGGGTAGTGCCGTTCCGGTTATGCATATCGACGTAAACACCCGGCAGGAGCCGGAGCAACACAGAGACCGCTACTTGTTCCTCGATCCACTATACACAAAGTAGGCGTTTTACCAATCAGGTTGAAAAGGTTCTGGGCGGCTTTGCTACTCAGAACCTTTTCCTTTTTACGGACCTGTATGAATCAGATTGACTGGCAAGCAAATAAACCATTGGCCAATAAGAGCTAAATTCCTTCTAATTTTAATTATAAGTTTATTTTATTTGTAAATTTATAATTAGAGATTGTCTATATAGGCTATAACTGCCTCTCTTGGGTCGATACTAGTTTTGACATACTACAAACCGTAAAATCTGTGAAGCAATTTTTCCTGATCATCAGTATGGTAACCGGTAGTCTATCAGCAACAGCGCAGATTGATTCGCTCCCTTTGTCAGCGCACCGAGTAACCGTGCTGGACATCGATTTAAGTGGAATGTCGGCATCGGGTGGGCGAATCCCGTTTTGGTTACAGGCAAATCAATTTGGTGTCATTCCGGCCAATAGCCCGGCGGGGTCATTCAGTGTTGGGCTTAGCGAACGGTTCCGACTCAGTAACAAGCACCCCCAACGATTCATAAGTTATGCTGTACAGGCGGTTGGTAATGCGGCTCAATCGTCGGCTGTTCTGTTGCCGCAGGCGTATATATCGCTTGATCTGAGTCACTTTAGCCTATGGGTAGGTCGCCGGAAAGAACGGATTGGCTTGGGCGATTCAACGCTGTCTTCCGGCTTCTATTCTTGGTCGGGCAATGCGCTGCCGCTTACCAAAATACAGATCGGCACAAACGACTTCACGCCTTTGGGTTTCACGGGTAATGTTGTTTCGGTTCACGCTTTTTTCGCGCATGGCTGGTTTGCTAATTCTGATTCGATCCAGCAGTCTTATTTGCACCAGAAAGCACTCTATGTGCGAATTGGCCGCCCAAACTGGCGTATTCGTTTAACCGGCGGTATACTGCATAATGCTCAGTGGGGAGGACATTCGGCCTATCTGCCAGACCTGGTTGCGCGTAATGGCCAATTACCGAATTCATTCAACGACTACCTGTATGTCGTAACGACCCAGCAGCCTGATGAACTGGAATCGACCAGCCATACTGCGTTCGATGGCATTAATCGGTTCGGTAATCACTTGGGATCGATCGATGTAGGGGCAGAAATTAAACTGGGTCAGTGGCAAACGATGGGGTATTACCAGCATCCGTTCGAGGATAAGTCCGGCGTTGCGTTTGCTAATTTTCCCGACGGATTGTATGGTTTTCGTATGCAGCGGCAGCCAACGGCCCGATCTGGTTTTCAACTACAGCACCTTCTTTTCGAATACATGAACACCATGGATCAGAGCGGCCCCATGTCCAGCACAGGGAATCATTATGATGGTCGGGATGATTATTTCAACAACTACCAGTACATGAATGGATGGGTTCAGAAGGGCCGTGTCATTGGGAATCCGTTTCTAACCCGTCGGCAGGATCTCCGTCCGGAATTACAGAACGCGAAGCCAAACCTTAGTATCTACAATAAGTGGGCCATTGCCAATAATCGGGTGCAGGTAGTTTATGTGGGCGCATCAGGATCGTTTTCGTCGGGTGTACGCTTGCAAACCCAATTATCGTATAGCCATAATTACGGCACGTTCCGGACGCCGTTCGATGAGCCTGTCAGCCAGTTTTCGGGTGTATGCTGGGTTATATGGCCGTTGAAATGGTTAGGTGGCTCGGAGTTAAAAACGGCAGTCGCTGTCGATCAGGGGCAATTACTCAACAACAGCGTCGGCGGTCGCATCAGCATTCGGAAAGTCTGGCGAAGCGTTAAATAAGTACAAGAAAGACTAGTGCTTTACGAATTGGCAAGGCCACTAACGATACAATCACCCGCGTAGTGTCAGGTACAGTCGACTAACACTGCGCGGGTGATTGTGGATTGGATGGTGTCCCGATTAGTTACTTCGCAGGCTCGAGTTCAACGAACTCCGTTGATGCCTTGAATCTGGCTTTGTATCGTAAAATAGGTTGTTCGAGGTAGCGGTAAGATAGTTCGGCGATGATGAACGAAGTGGCAAAGCGCAGGACCGAAATCATGAGAAGGTTACGGGTATTGTGCGGTTCTCTGAAAAGCTCGAACGCAAAAAATATGGAAATGTGATAGACGTACAAACCATAGGAACGCGTACCGAACCACCGAATGACCGGATTGGTAAGTAGAACGTGATCGGGCATGTTGATGGCAATACATACGATCGCTAAACACAATAGATCACTGGCCAGGAAACCACCCAGATTCCATACTTCATTTTCTCTGACAATGGTTGTCGTAACAATCGCCAGAAGTCCCAGTGATGTAAACAGAGCAGCCGTATAGGTTTTGCGACTCAGGGCAACAGCGGGCTTATGTTTCAGGTAAATCGCCAGCCCCGAACCCAGTAAAATCGTGTCGATCCGGCAGAAGGTAAATCGATAGGAGTCGAGCATGAACAGGCCGAACGTAGGATTTCCCGCCGAATACACGTAAATGCGAAATGCTGACACCCCTGCGATCAAGGCACCGATGAATAGTAACCGGGCCGAAAAAGGAGCCGAGAAAAGGAAAAACAAAACGACCAGCGGCCAGAAAAAATAAAAATGCTCTTCGACGGATAAGGACCAAAGGTGAGCCATCGGACCTGACAGAGAGCCGGAAATGCAGTTCGTGAAGTAGAAAAGACTGGACATAGTAGCCAACGTTCGGTCGCCATCACCACCACCCATACGTTGCCAGTAAGGCCATATGAGGTTACCAAGCAGGACTCCGATCAACAGCGCAGGAACTAATCGAAGGGCTCGTCGTGCATAAAACTTCTTGAGGTCGATTGTTCCCGTTTGCGCGAATTCGTTCTGGAGAAGCGACGTGATCAGGTAACCGCTTAGCACAAAAAATATATCAACCCCAATCCAGCCACCCTCGAAATGCCCATGACCGCCATGCACGAGCAACACTAATACGACTGCAATTCCACGAACGCCATCAAGATTTTTTACGTGTTTACGGGTACCAGACATGCTGTTTATTATTTTTAATAAGTAGTAAGACTTAGATAGTAGATAACCGTCTGTCCGGTTGTTTGCTAGGATACAGAAATGGAACTAACCTGTTGATAGGTAGTCTTCTTCTTCGGAATGAACGGGCGCTCGGCGAGAAGATAAAACAGGTAAGACAGACAAATGACCAAAGCGGTGCCGATGAAAAGCAGGTAAAGTGTCGTGCCCAATGCATCGAGATTCAGCGGAAAAATCAGGTATTGCTGAATAACCTGTAAGATGGGCATGTGAATTAAATAAATGCTGTACGAAAAGGTACCGATCAGTACCAAGGGCTGCCAGGACAACCACGCTTTCAACCGGCCGAATCGACCAGTTTTTAGGGCAACCAGCAAACAGACGGATCCCAGTCCTACCAGCACATCCGTATATACCCAGGGAAGCAGCGTGTCGAATCGCGTTGCCAGAAGAATGCTAACGCCGAAAACAGTAGTTAGTAGCAACCAGGGCGTCTTTTTCTGAATAACTGCACACAACGGCGACGGTGAGTATGCAATGTAAGCGGCCATCATGCCCATCGTAAAGAGACCCAGATAATGAGGACAAAGTCCCCATTGAGTCAGGTTGATGTCTGGCAACTGCATTACCGAAAGCACATGCCAGACCAACAGCGAAAGGGTCGTCGTCAGCAGTGTCGTTGTAAAGCCACCTAGGCGTCGCCACAGCAATAAGAGCAGCGGAAAGACAAGATAAATCCGCCACTCGACCGCAATCGACCAGAAAACGCCGTTGATTTTAGGCGCCGTGCTGGTGAAGATGTCATGAATCATGAGAACGTGCGTGAACAGATCGAATGGTAAAACGGGAATGGACGCATCCCAGCGGGTACCGGTCTTCTGGCCGATCACCGTACTGATCAGTAGCAACGACAAGGCCATCGCCAGAAAGTAAGGGGGCAGGATTCGCTGGGCACGTTTGCGAAAAAAGAGGAGGGGTGAATTGCTCACCAGCTGATTATTATTACGCAGCGCCGGCAGCATCAAACAGAAACCGGATAAGACAATGAACAGATCCACGGCATAATGACCATGGAAAAAGAAACGATACAAAAGCTGAAGGAGTAGAGGCTTATCGCCGGTCGGCAGAGGCTGTTGCTGATGGTGAATGACCACAAACACGGCCGCAACAGCACGCAGACCGTCTAAAAAACGTAGATGACCATCTTGTGAAACCGCTGTAGACTCTGGTGTGTAGCTGTTCTGCATATAGTTAATTCTTGACGAATAAAACTACATAAAGTTAATGATTATAAAAATTAGTAAAGTAAAAAAGAACAGTTGACTACAAAAAAAAAGAGGTCTGTTCGTAAAAAATTACGACTAGACCTCAATAAAAGCTACTACTAAAGGTGGTAGTCAGTCTAATGAACTTACAGCATAGGTGAAAGAGAATGGTCTAAAGAATTATTTCGCCGAGTTGTTTCCACGTCCTGGAGCTACTGTGCTGTATTTGGCATCGGCGTTACCTACCCGCATTTCGTCGTAGTAAACGACACGTTCGCTGTGCGTGGCTTTACCTGTCCAGCAGTATAAGCCAAATTTCCAATAGTTGCGTGAGTTAGGATAGCCGACCGATACATTCTGCTCATCGATTTTCAGCTTTCCGTCCTGCCAGACCTGTACGATACCCTGCGTGCCGCTTGGATCCCATTTGATATGAACTACATAATCAACCCAGCGGTCATACTGAGCGGTACCCAGGCTCATAATTTTTTGGCTGGTAGCATGTTGCAATGGTTTCGTAATAGCTACGTTGGAAGCCCGATAACTGAATGTCAGTTTGTTGTTTGCTTCCAGCGTCATATTGATCGGGGGTACTGTACCTTCAAAGCCAGGATCTGGAAAAGCGTGCCACTGCATGATATTAGCAATTTCGGCGTCGTCAGCCATGTTTGCTGCTGGCATGTATACACTGAAACCGTACCAGCGCTCATTCTCGTTTCTGTCTAAAAATGCGCTGGCTAGTTCAGCATGGCACGAGTTGTTCGTGCCATCATATTGGCTTGGTTTCCAACTAAAGCGCATTGCCTGTCTGCCTACACGGGCAAACTTATCGTCAAGTTTACCTGCGTTATCGGCTCGTAGTTCAGTATACCAGGAGCTGGCTAGCGTATTCTGTTCAAAACCTTCGACGCTTAGGCTGCTGGCGGCTTCCCGGCTAGAGCTGTACACTTCGCTTGTCTGGGGAGTAACTGTGTCAGGGGCAGAACAGCTGCTCAATCCTGCATTCAGTATGAAAGGGAATACTAGGGTTAACAAGATACGGAGGGAGCTGCGAGTGTTTGTAAGGCAATTTACAAAAAAACGAAGAGTGACGTTTACTGAAGAAAAGGTAAAATCGAAGGTATTAAGAAATTTCATGTATTTACATTGATTTGTCTTTTTGACAAGACAATCTAAATACAGTCACAAACCGGCAACTTGGATAAGTATTAAATTTAATCTGCCCTTATGTTGTATAATGTGTTGATAATCAGACTTTAATTGTATTTTAATTTTAATGTATACTTCGATTTGTTCAATATAAAGTCTTTTATTGGATGATATGATAACTATCAGTTTATCCTTTTAAGATATATTTAATAAACATTAAAGACCATGGCCTGTTCTGGCGCTGTATTTATAATCTGATATTAATGTGACAGCAAAAATAAACCGGCCTGAACAGTGTGTTCAGGCCGGTTTATACGTGATAATGATTTTATTTTTCCCAGGTGACACCTGTTCGGATTACATCAGCGGGTGAACCCGCCAGAACGACATCGCCCGTTAGTAGTTGTCGGCTTACCGTGCTGCCAGCTGCGATGATGCAGTTATCGGGGGTCGATGCGCCCTTTAAGATGAGTGCGCGGCATCCGATCCAGTTTTTATTGCCGACCCTAATCGATCGGTTTTTATTGATCTGCTGACCGCCACCATTGTAAAGCTTGTGAAAATCGGTATCCATGACCAGGATCTCCCAAGATAGCAGACAGTCGCGTCCGAACACAATCTCATGAAAGCAGACAATCTGACTCTCGGCCGTGATGGTAAAATTTGTGCCTATGCGCAGATTGCCCCGTACGCAGATTTTCGACCCGTGGCCAATCTGCGCTGTGCCATCAAACTGTACCGTTCCGGATACTTCCCAAATGGACCTGGAGTTTTTCTGATCGAAAATACCAACGTGCCCAAAACCGATGCGAATCATTCGATGCTCGACAGGGCCCTTGAGAATTACATTCCCTTTCAACTCGACCAGTCTGACATTCGCCGAAACCATTACAGGCAAGTGCATGGCTGTTCTGACCGGAAAGTAATGGAAATTGAACCGTATCGTATTGGGCAGATGCCGAATATCGCGGGCTAGTTTGGCAATAGTAGTCAGAAGCCGTTTCATAACGACGCTAGTCTATTACGTGGAGAAGCTGTGTCCTGTTTTCGGAGATTTGCGATGGTTTTACGCGTCGTCAGACTATCGACTAATGCATTCGTTACCGTGGCAGCACCCCCCTGGAACATGTGGCCAACATCAACAAAATCATGATCGTCAACCGCCAGCCGCGATAAGTTCACGAATTTGTCATGATGTTTCGCCGTCAGATACGTAGACACGTACTGAACCTGTTTTATTCGCTCAGGCGTCAGAATGTCTTTCCGCCAGGGTAGGTAAACGAAGGTTAGTTCGATGTGATTACGATCACAATAGCGGCTTATGGAGTCGAGGCTGCGGCTGAATTTTGAAAAGCCAGTCGTATCGTAATAGATAAGTCCCTTTGCTTCCAGTGGGCGAATGAAATTCTTCGGTCTTAACGGAACGGAGCCGTCTTCTGCGAATTTCAGCGTGAAGCCTGCATTGTCGAAATAGATGTATTTTGTCCGGAACGACCAATCTTTAACGAAGCTGTCTATCGAAAAATTGGTAAAGAAATTATGAAGTACACTGACCATATTGGCTACGAAAAAATGATCGTAAACCCCTTTGTAATCAATCTGCTTAGCATCATTTAGGAACTCGGTGTTGTTGAACGGTATAATCAGCCGCTGGGCCGAAAGTTTGCCTTCCATCTGTTTTAGCACCTGATACGTTTCGTGCGGCTTGAATCCCCACGACGAGAAATTATAGGATCTGTCGCCGAAAGTTTTCGTCAAAATATCCCCCGAGATATTATTCAAACCCATCGACGAACCCATGATCAGCGTTTTGGCAGAAAGAAACCGGTTGCCTTGTCTGGCGTGATCGAGCTTAGCGTTAAAACAGACCGAGTTAGAAATAAAATTGGTTGGTAGACTACGCAGGTCAGGCATGGCCTGGTGCGTACGCTCCACGTAGCGGACCAGAATGATACCGACCGTGGCTATTGACAGTAGAAAGCTGTGGAAGACGAGCTTTTTTACGAATTTTTTCATGGCCGATCAGAATTGAAAGTAGATAAATTGACCACTACCAAATCGGCCAAGGAACAGAATGGCAATCACAATGATGTAGTACATGCTGTAGCGAGCCGCAGGTCGTAAGGCGTTGAGCACGGGCAGAAATCCGTTCCGGCTGATGACATACTCCCAGGCCATGAATAACGCTGTTACCAGCATGATCTTCTTGGACAGAAGCGGATTATGCCAGTCGAAGCGCGTGTTGACGCTGTTTGCAATGACGTGCAGCGCGGTACGAACATCGGACGCACGGAAGAAAACCCAGGCCAGCGCAACAACCACGTTGGTCAGCAGGAGAGCAACGATGCCTTTGTTCTGCTTCAAATTGAAGGTGTCTTCCAGAATTTGAAACGCGCCGTGAATGGCTCCCCAGATAACGAAGGTCCAGTTGGCACCATGCCATAAGCCGGATGTCATAAATACGATAAATACGTTGAGGTGTTTGTGCTTCCGGTTGCCGCCCAGCGGTATGTAGAGGTAGTCGCGGAACCAGGTCGACAGCGACATGTGCCACTTGCGCCAGAACTCCGTAATGGAATGCGAAAAATAGGGATAATTGAAGTTTTTCAGCAACTCGATACCCATCACTTTCGATGCGCCCAGCGCCATGTCGGAATAGCCCGAGAAATCGCAGTAGATCTGGATTGAAAAGAAGAAAATGGCCGCGATCGAATTGTAGGATTGGGTGCCCAGATGGCCGTAATAATAGTCAACGTAAGCGGCCAGATTATCGGCAATAACGACTTTCTTGAATAACCCATACGTCATCATTTTTAGCCCATCGACGGCCCGGTCGTAATCAAAATCGTGCTTCACCTTAAATTGATGCAGCACGTTTTGCGGGCGTTCAATCGGACCGGCAACCAGTTGCGGGTAATACATCACATACAGGGCATAATAACCCAGATGCCGTTCTGCCGGAAAATTGCCCCGATAGACTTCAATGGTATAGCTCATTGCCTGAAACGTGTGGAACGACAGGCCGATGGGAAGAATAAGTTTCCAGTAGCTCATCTGATCCTGCCCGGTGATGCCCAGCAGCACGTTGATGTTATCAATGAAGAAGTTATAATACTTGAAAACGGCCAGTACGCCAATGTTCGCAACCAGACTCATCACCAGAAAAAGCTTTCGTCGCTGCCCGGTCGACTGTTCGATGAGAATACCTGCGTAGTAATCGATAACGATCGTGAAGAGCAGGATCAGCACGTAGACCGGAATGAAGGCCATGTAGAAGTAGCAACTGGCAACGAGCAGTAAGATCCATCGAAAGCGTTGCGGCAGCCAGAAATACAGCGCCGTGACGATCGGGAAGAAGATGAAAAATTGAATTGAGTTGAAAAGCATGACAAAAGAGCGGTTAACTTAATGACTGGCCACCGGATTGATGTTCATTTTCTCGGTCACGTCGACGTTGGAGCCGAAGCGTTTTCGGAGTTTCATGGTCGGTTTTTCAACATAGAGGTAACTGATCAGGGTAAGAACGATGCCAACGGATGCCGCCACCGCCATCCAGGGTAAGGTGGCGCGGTAAGGCGTTACGTAATGTTCCGCAAAGCAAACGCCCACCCAGTGAAACATATACAGCGAGTAACTGACTTTCCCCACCTGAATCAGCCAGGGGACACTTAACTTGGTCAACAGCCAGCTATATGTTTTGTGATATAGGGTCGCTGGAACGAGTACAGATAAAGCCATTCCCTGAACCGTATACCGGATCGTTTCGCGGAAAAACAGGTCACGGTAGACCAGCGTGAACAGCAACAGCAGCGCAGCTACACCATACGGCAGCCAGTGACCGGCAAAGCGAATGTAGGAGCCGTTTGGCGTACGATGTAAGACCAGACTGGTCAGGCAACCGAACAGAATGGCGTCGAAGCGTGTGTCGGTAGAACGGTAGATCCGATCCGTTACGGCATAGCTCAATCCCTGCGTCGAGGCAATATGCAATCGCCAGCACATAGCCCCGATTATCGCTGCAATCAGAATACCAATAAACAGATTGTTCCACCGGAACAGGACGATGAAGAGGATTGGAAAAACGATGTAAAAATGCTCCTCGACCGCCAGTGACCAGACAATGTTATACACCTTCGAACACATCGCCGATACCTCGGGCGTGGCATAGATCATGTAATAGTTCCGGTAGTAAAATACGGTCGATAAAATCTCATTCATGTTCACCTCACAGCCAATCAGGATCGTGAACAGAACCGCAATGACGACCATGAACAGCAGTGCCGGATAAAGCCGAAGAAGCCGCCGGGCGTAGAAACTTTTCATGTCGATGCGTTGCTTTTTCTCATACTCGGCAATCATGAGCCGGGTGATCAACAGGCCACTGATGAAGAAAAAAAGCGTTACGCCAAAACCGCCGGGAAGAATATGACCATACCCGTAGTGGCTGAATACCACCAGCAGTATGGCTACACCTCGGAAACCGTCCAGCCCTGGAATATAGTTTGTATTGGCTCGTTGTTGACTTAGTTGTGACATGTTACTGTGGTTGAGCGAGTAAGTCCTTGTAAATTGAATGGAGCTTCGGGAAAATAGCATCCGGCAGGTAACGCTGAATGATATAGCCCGACTCATCGCCCATCTGGCGAACCAGACACGGATTTTCGATGAAGCCATTCAGCCGTTCATAAATTGCCTGTTTATCACCGGGTTGTACCAGATAGCCATTGACACCGTCGACAACGGCTTCGGCTGTGCCGCCAACCGGCGTCGAGATGACCGGCAGGTGATAACTCATTGCTTCCAGAATAGATAAGGGCAGCCCTTCGTTATATGACGGCAGGATATATACGTCGCTTTCGGAGAGTAGCTTTTGCTTGTGATCACCCGATACCCAGCCTTCAAAACGAACGATCGTCTCCAGGCGGTGCTGTTCGATGAATGCCTGAAGTTTTTCGACTTCACCATTACCGCCGATGGTTAGCTCAAGTTTACCGTTCCAATCGGCTTTGTGCTGTCGGACCACATCCAGCAGATCGAATATACCTTTCCGGTTGCCAATCAGGCCCAGGAAAAGAACCCGGAGCGGACCGCTTCCCAGCGGATTTGTCAACGCCGTACTGCGTTGGGGCATATCGATAACATTGCCCAATATTTCAATTCGCTTCATCCGGAAATTAGCCTCGAAAAATGTTTTCCAAGATTCGGACAGACAGAGCATAACATCGGTGTTCTCAACCATAAAGCGCACCAGATTTTTCATGACAGGGCTGCTTTCGGTGAAAAATACTTTGAACTCCGAGCCATTCATGTGGTAAATCGTCTGCCGCCCGAATAAATATTTAGCCGTCAGGAATACGATGAATTTTCGATAGAAACTACCATAAGATGCCCCATGAATGTGAACGATCCGGATCGACTGGTCCTTGATCAGGGTTCGTAGTAGGTTAACATACTGACCGATAAAATACCACACCAATTGAAGCTTGTTAGGGACCATTCGGTGCGTGGTGATGTACTTGAATACGCCGAAATACTTTTCGTACACGTAAATCAGGTAACCGATGCCGCCTTCATAGGGGCGGTGGCGGAAACCAACGGTCAGCACCTTTTCGGCTACTTCCCTCGGAATTGAAACGGATGTTACAGGAGGTGCGCTAGCGGTTATCATACAGTTTTGGCAGATAAAAAAGAAATAAAGGGTACGTTATCAGGCAACGCGTAGGCATCCAGGTACTCCTGAGCAGTACGCTGTACCGTAAAGGCTGACCGGGCGTGTACTTTCGCCTGATATATTTTCTGCTGGAAATGATCGGTCGTGGACTCGCTTATTATTGTTCGGATATGATCAGCGCAATCATCGGCGTTGCCGGTTGTAAACGAGGTGCCGAACGTGCCTGTGTTTATGATTTCCAGCGGTCCATCGATGTCGGATACCAGAACCGGAACGCCAGCCGCCATGGCTTCAACCACCGTCAGACCGAATCCCTCATAAAGCGAAGGCTGCACAAGCAGATCATACTCGGCTAACTGCTGGTAGATGTAAGCACGGTCTTTCAGGCCGAGGAACGAAACATATGGTTCCAGTTTCAGCTCGGTTACCATATTTTTCAGTATAGCCCATGAATCACCTTCGCCAATAAAATCGAGGTGTATCGTATCCAGACCAAACTCTGTAATCAGCTGATTAAGTGCATGCAACAGAATGTGCTGGCCTTTTTTCTGGTGCATCAGCCGGCTAATCTGAACCATCCGGAAAGGACCATTGCTGTAGGGTGGATATTTTTGACGGATCGTTGCCGCAGGAACACCGTTATAAATTACGGCAGCATCCAGCCCTGAACGTTGTTTGATATCGGTTTGAACAATCGAAGAAATAGCAAACAGGCGGTTGTATTGGCGGAAATACGTAGTTGGTACTGTAACGTCATGAACCGTGAGGTACTTCCGGCATGACTGACGTAACAACGTCACGGCTTTGGGATTATGACAGTGGATAACGTCGGGCTTAAGCCGCCATAGTAGCCTGTTTAGCTTGACAAGATACCCTGGATTGCGGCTCCCTGCCGGCCGGTCGATCAGGTGAACCTGAACGCGCTGGTCGATCCGGGCCAGCAATGCCGGATTGTAGGTTGCATTGATAATGACCAGATGCAAATCCACAAACTGACATTGCTCGTTGAGAATATCCACCAGCATGGTTTCCGTGCCGCCAGTTTCCAAACCAAAGTTTAGATGTATGATTCGCATAACTTTTAATCAACCGTGTTAACGATGTAATCTGCCGTTGCTTCTTTATTCGCAATCACTTTTGCCGGACTACCGATAACGACGCTATCGGCGGGTATGTCGAAATTGACGAATGTGTTGGGTGCGATCAGAACGTTATCGCCCACCGTGATTCGGCCGACGATAACGGCGCCGGTTCCAATCCAGACCTTGTTGCCAATTGTTGGACATCCCTTGCGTTCGCCCCGGTTTGTTTGCCCGATCGTGACGTTATGGGCGATGTAACAATTGTCGCCAATGACGGCCTGTTTATTGATAACGATCGGGCCAAAGTGCTGAATGACCAGCCCTTTACCAACTTTGGTGTTGTGATTGATCTGGAAGCCAAACTTGAACGTGTAGTGGTAATAAAACAACCGATAAAAGGCACCGGGCAGACTAAATTTGCCGTGTCGGGATACCTTCCGAAAGCAGTACGTGTACCGAAATCCGGGTGTCAGCAAACACTTCATGAAAGCCCGAAAACCTGTCTGGCCTGTATACCGGTATAAATCAGCCTTTATGATCGCGTCCATGATCTTGATGTCCCGAAGGAATACAGTTTATTGTGACAGCGTTGCCTTAACGATACTTTTGAAAGCCCGGTAACGAGTTTTCAGCGTTGCTTTGGAGTAGGGAGTTGCTCCGTGTTTGCGCAAAACCTGACGAATGTCGCGTAGGAACAGATGCCCCCCCGTGCTGGTTTTTGTCGCTTCCCACCGACGGTAACAGGCCGATGATTTATCGGAGTAGTAATAAATGGGTCCATGGTTGAGCAAACGCAGCCACAGGTCCAGATCCATGCAATAATGAATCGACTCGTCTACGTACCCCACGCGTTGAATGAGCTCGGTCGGGTAAAAGGAGCCGGGTTGCATGACATCATAATTGCTGGTCAGCAGTTGCGATTTGCCGGATATGGTCACTTGCCGGGTTTCGATGAAATTGCCCTTCCCGTCGATCCAGTCTACCCGGCTGCCGTAGTAAATAGAACCGTCCTGATGCTGTTGATAGAGCCGGACAATCTGCTCGACACAATCAGCGTGAAGCAAATCATCGGAATTGATCCAGCCCACCAGATCGCCGGTAGCCGCCCGAAACCCCTTGTTGATCGCATCGGACTGGCCCCGGTCTTTCTCGTGGATAACGATGTCGATTTTATCACGATACCGATCGACCACAGCCATTGTTTCGTCGGTAGACTTGCCGTCGACAAGGATGTATTCGATGTTCTTATACGTTTGACCAAGAACCGATTGAATGGTTGCTTCGATAAACTGACCCTGATTATACGATGGTGTAACAATAGATACTTTGGGCAGCTTGGTAGCGATCATACGGGTATCGTTTCAAAAGATGAGTAGTTTGTTTTCTGAACAGGTGGTTCGGCGGGAAATACTATACTGGGGATAGTTCCTGACGCTTTCGTTGCTATTACCGCAATGAACAGCATGAATACCCGGAATGGGATCAGAATCATTTCTACGCCAAGCATTGAGGCAAGCAGAGCTTCTGTAACCCAGAGCAATCCGGCAACACTGTATAAGGTTGCTTTCCGTTTGTAAAAATGCTTTGCCAACATCACCAGTACGATTGTGTAGAAAATGGCACCGACGAGGCCAACCTGTAACAGTAGCATTGACCACGGAATATCGCCGGTTTCGATCTGCGCGACGCGATCGTAGCGCTCCTGAAAAATACCAACCTCGAAGGGTAGCTTATTAGCTTGCTTGGTATCTTCTCCCAGGAGGCCAATACCAAACAGCCAACCCAATGGCAGCGACATAATGTATTGAAACCGTTCGAGCAAGTGGGCAATTCTAAACGTGAGCGTATTGTCGCTGTAGTCCATCTGACCGAGCACCATGGAGCCCGACAACGTCCGGCCGAGATCCGTAAACGCTTCGTTGATCCGGTAACTGACCACATCGATCAGCGAAACTAGGTAGGCAACAACGCTGATCGCGCTTAGGTACATCGTTCGCTTGTTCCGTTGCGTGACCAACACGTACAGAACAATGACAAAAAAGAGTGTGATGATATAGGAACGGTGCATAGGGGCCACTACGGTTAGTACCAGAATGCCGACTACACTAACCTGCATCATTTTTGAGCGGAACTGATGCACAAACAGATAGTAGAAAAATACGGGTGTCAGGTAGACCGGTGTGTTGTAGAAACGGGTAAATCCGAAACCTTCTATATCGTGTGTGATGGCTTCACTACCGGCTGCCTGCGCTGCCAGAAATGATGTTTTAAGCGGAATCTGAATCAGAAAAATTACACACAGTACGACTGTGATGGCACACACTGTGCGCATAACACGAATCAATACGTGTGTCGGCACGATGAAGAAAACGCCGAAGCTCAACAAAAACAGATTGGCTCTCAGTACTTTGAGAACTCCGGAGAAACTGTAGTCCAGCACAACGCAGCTATAGAACGCGTCGGCCAGTACGAAGATAACAAAGGCCGCTACCCATTTGAAAACGCCTTCGCGACGAATCACATTCTGAAGCGTGTCGAACCGATAAAACAGCAGTACGACAATGTACAATAGCGCTAAGTCTGTTAGTTTATCGACCGGCGAAGCCGCCATTAAAATAGAGGCCGGAATGAGTTGAAAACCATTGGTTATCAGGCCGAAAAAGATGAGTAAGGAACAATAATAATTTCTGGTGAAAATAAACTGGTAGATCGCCAGCCCGGTCAGTAGGAGTCCAAGCATGATTCGTTCGGTTTAGAGTGAATAGGCTGGCCGAGTGATTTCGGCTAACGTCGAAGCTGGTACATCCCGAATGAAGCGAGCTGGGTTCCCCGCCCAGATCTGATCGTCGGGGATCGTGCGGGTAACGACTGAGCCCGCTCCAACAATCGACCTTTCACCAATGGTGACTCCTTTCAGGATGATGGAGTTCGCGCCGATAAACGAGTCAGCACCAATAGCGATAGCAGCCTTCCGAAACCCTTCCAGTTGGGTCCGTCGCAACTGATAATCAAGCGGATGGAAGTCATTATCCCATATCGACGTGTTGCCGCCTAGGTTGCAGTACGGACCGATCGTTACCGATGACGTAACATTGATGGATGTACCCGAAAAACCGCAGTCGTGGTCAATGTGTAGTGTTGCGCCATTAGCGACCGAAATGATTACGGGATTGTAGAGACCAATGGCATTGTACTGGGTCGATGAGCGAAAAACGACATTGTCGCCGATGACGATTTTTGCACCCGGCGCTACTTTCCAGATCAGCTTACCATACAGTCGTATGTTCTTGCCTAGTGTTACGTTAGGGTAGAATAACCGCATCTTCTGATAAAAAAGAGCCGTTTGCAACGCCAGCTGCCAGTTGCGTATTGAATTGAGGACTAAACTGATTGCAGATCTCATGACCGGTTCAGAATAGGTTGTGGCGTAAGCGCCGTAAAGTTTTTCTTAACCCGTAGCAGGTCCTGCATGGTGGATGAGAAGTGCTTACGTTGCGAGACCATCGTGGTAAGCATCGTGGCATCCATTAGGAGAACAATATATTTTTCTCGAACGGATCTGGGTGCGGTCAATCGACGCAGCGTATAATAAACGCGCCGAAAAAAGTGATACGTCCAGCTTCGGCTGTTGGTTTGTTCGGCTAGCGCATAGTATGGTTGAAGGACCCCGTTGCCTTTACCGAATTGCTGAAACATGCGAGTGATGTATGACCATTGTAGTCGACCTTCGGGCAGGTAATGCTCAAATTCGAGATACGGACTGTACCAAAGCTGATATCCCAGAATCTTGATTAGTGTGGTCAGTTCGCCATCGTCACCGGCCGACAATGTTTTACCCGAACGGCCACTTAACTTGGTCTGGAATCCGGAGTCCAGTACCCGCAGAATGACCGAACGTCGCACAACCAAACCCGCTCCGTAGAGCGTGCTGCCCATCACTTCACCCTCGTTCCGGCCTTGTGGACCAAGTGCATACCCGTGCACACAACCATCGAAGAAATCCGGCTTGTTACCACCAAAAACCGGAGCACCCTGACCACCACAAGCACCGATTCGATCGTTCGATTCCAGAATCCGAAAACTGTCAGTCACGTAGTTCGTGCAGAGCCAGTTATCATCATCGCAGAAAATAAGGTACTCGTAGGTAGCGGCCCGTATTCCCGTCATACGGGCATGGATAAGGCCCTGTTGCGGCTCATTAACGATCGTCAGCGGAATAGTTGTCAAATACGAATCCCACAGTCGCTGAGCCACCTGCGCGGTTTCGTCCGTAGAATTATTGTCGACAACAACGACTTCCCACTTGATTTTATCAGATACGCGTTGCTTTGTCAGATGCTCCAGTGTTTCCGGCAACCGGGCGGCACTGTTGTAGCAGCAAATAACAACCGAAACACCTTTGTTCATGAGTTTAAACGTTATGTGTACGTTGGCTTTCCAGGAAATAGCTCAGCTTTGAAGCAATAATGCCTTCAGCGCGATCTTGCCGGTCGGACGTAATGGTTTATGGATGAAGCTGCTCAGAAACGTTACGTAAAACTGTGTAACCAGCACCGATATAGCAGCCCCGTACGCACCGTAACGGGGAATCAGAAACATATTCATCCCAATATTCAGTACCGAACCGATCAGGGTAATGCGTAGAAACAGGTGCGACAGGTTGAGGGTGTAGACATACGCATTCCGGGCTACACCAAGGGCAACGAACAAGAGCGTAATGACCAGTACCAAACTAACGTCTGCACTCGCTTCAAACCGATTTCCCAGAAAGAAGACAATGAACGGTTTGATGAACAGCACGAAGCCGACAATGATGGCATAGGCGGCACCAACCATTATTTTGTGGAGGTGGGCCAGACTTTGAAGAAATTCGGCCAGACTTTTCTGGTGCGCCTTGACAATTTTGGGTAGAAAAGATGACTGAATGATCATCGGTACGAAGTACACCGCATCGACGAATCGATTGGCCGTTGCGTAGATGCCGCTTTCGAAATCGCCCGCCATGTCACGAACCAAAATTTGGTCAACTCGCATAAACAGCCAGATCGCCATGTTCGATACCGCTAATGGCCAGCTATCACGCAACAGCATTCGGGCGAACCTCCGGTCAAATCGCAACCCGTTCAGCAATTGTTCTTTGATCGCCAGATACAGCAGGCCAATGCCCGTGATGAAGCTTTCGGTCAGCGTAGCTACGCCGTACAGAAACAGATTTTTCGAGACCGTTGCTACCGTCACTTTAGCCGCGCTGGTGGCTATCGATGCTATGTTGGCCGCACCGACCGCTTTTTTCGATTGTAACTGTGCATCGAAGTAAAACGAAAAGACGGTAAGCGGAACGAAGAACAGCGATACCCCCAGCAGCGAAACCAACTGATGCGAAAAATCATCGCTGGGTCGCAACACATAAACGACACCGATAACAAGGCCATAGGACACAAGGCTGAAACCGCCCATCAATGCACCCGCCGTGCCGAGGATTGTACGTCGATTTTCGGCGTTTTTGGCCAATTCCCGAATAACGATTTCCCGCAAGCCAAAGCCAACCAGCGTTGTAAAAAAGGATGAGAGCGCATAACAGTACGTAAAGACACCGTATCGTTCCGGCCCCAGCCGGTTGATCGTATAGATACCAACCGCGAAAATCAGGATGTAATTAATGAGTTTGCCCTGAAGCAGCCATCCGATATTCTTCAGAATGGATGCTGTTTCGGCACTATTCACGTCCAGCGTTTGAGCCAGACCACTCTTCACTCGTCTCTGGAAAGCTTTTATCATAGGGTAGGCTCAATGAGCTTTTTCGTCACCGGTAACCATTTTGTAGGCCGTCCATAGACAGATTTTCAGATCCAGCGGCAGCGATTGTTTCCGGATGTAAAAGTGGTCGTACTTGATCCGGTGCTGCATGTCAACCAGTTGCGCGGTTTCTCCCCGGCAGCCACGAGACTGGGCCAACCCCGTTATGCCAGGTTTGACGGCATACCGGGCCTGATAACCCGGCAGCGTTTTCCAGTGCTTTGCATCGAGTTGGATGGGGTGGGGGCGGGGTCCCACGATGCTCATGTCGCCCAGGAGCACATTGAACACCTGGGGTAGCTCGTCCAGATTCGACTTACGCAGAAACCGGCCAACACGCGTGACCCGCAGGTCGTTTTTGGTAGCCTGTTTGAACTCCCCATCCGTCGTATGAGCCATCGTGCGAAACTTCAGACACCGGAACGGACGCCCGTTTCGACCGGTACGCAATTGCATGAACAGCATGGGACCGGGTGAGGTGAGCCGGATTAACAGACCAATGACCGGCACCAACCAAAGCAGTAACGACATACACACAATACCAGCCACTAAAATGTCGAATAAACGTTTTAGCCGTTCGTACTTTCGGTCCGATCGGAATAGTGCATTACCGTCTGCCGAAAACG
Organism: Spirosoma agri; assembly: GCF_010747415.1. Taxonomy (NCBI): domain Bacteria; kingdom Pseudomonadati; phylum Bacteroidota; class Cytophagia; order Cytophagales; family Cytophagaceae; genus Spirosoma; species Spirosoma agri. The sequence continues at coordinate 1,001,504 of NZ_JAAGNZ010000002.1, forward strand.
ATTCATTGAGTACCGCTGGGTCGTTAAGCGATTGCAAAGAAAAGTCAAGCATATCAATAAGATAGAATATAGATCGTGACGATAACTCACTGTACTATTTGCGTTTACGGGTCGAAGTCTTGGCTATTTTAGTAGACTCTTCGTAGTAGCCACCGTAGTTGTTGTAGCCGTACCCGTAGCCATACTGATACGACTCACCGCCACCGACAGCGTTCAGAATCAGGTTTAACCGCTGGAATCGATGCTCTTTATACAGATTGTCGATCATGCGCAGGTACGCTTTTGGTGTATGGTCATGGCGCACCATGAACATCGTTGCATCCACGTAGGGCGAAATCAATTGCGCATCCGTTACCAGACCAACCGGCGGAGAATCGACGATTACATAGTCGAACCGCTCGCGTAGTTCACGGAACAACTGACCCAGTGCGGGACTACTCAGCAATTCGGCGGGGTTTGGTGGAATGGGTCCGCAGGTGATGATATAGTAATTCGGAAAGCCGGGAATCTCCTGTAACACATCGTCCAGGGTGGCTTCCTGAATCAGGTAATTGCTGATACCAACCGTATTGTTCACACCCACAACCGAATGAATTTTAGGCTTGCGCAGGTCCATTTCCAGAATTACCGTTGGCCGACCGACCAGTGCCAGACTTGCGCCAAGGTTCAGTGATAAAAAAGACTTGCCCTCACCGCTGATGCTTGATGTGAACATCACCACCTGACTGTCGACGGGATTGCTGCGCAGAAACTGGAGATTTGTTCGCAGTGCCCGGATCTGTTCCGCAATGACAGAACGTTGACCCGAAATCATAACCATTGGATCGACATTACGGCTGGAAGCGATCTCCCCTAAAATCGGCACCTGGGAGATAGCTTCGACATCGGACCGGCGGCTAACCCGGTTATTGAGCGCATCCCGCGCGCCAAGAACACCGATTGGTAATAGAAGTCCGACAAGGCCAAACAACATGAAAATCGTTCGCTGAACCGGTTTCACTGGATCGGTACCGCTGCTGGGTGGATCAATCGTACGGCTGTCGGCCACGGTCGATGCGTAGGAAAGTGCTGTTTCTTCGCGTTTTTCCAGCAAATAGGTATACAGGTTATTTTTAATGACCTGCTGACGGGTGATGTTAACCAGCGCGCGCTCTTTGTGCGGTATGGTTCTGATCTGATTCTCAAGTTGCTGATTCGTAATACGTAGGCGCTGCTGGGTACCTAGTACGGCCTGTTTAACGTTGCTGATGTTCTCCGCCAGGCTCGCTTTCGTGGCGCTTATCTGACTTTCCAGCGACAGCAGGATGGGGTTGCTGGCCGTCGTTGTCCGACTCAGCTGGTCGCGCTGAAGCTCTAATTCGCCCATTTTGGTGACAAGGCCGATGAGGACCGGATCGCTGATTGTAACCGTTGACGGAGCGACACCCCGTTCGGTAGCTTTTCGGGCAACGTAACGCTCGATATCCTGAATGGCAGCCAGTTGAATGGTTGTCTGATTCAGGCGGTTGTCATTGTCTTTCACCGTTTCCAAAAATACTTGGGCCTGCGAACTCAGGTCTGTGATCCCCTCTGCCGACTTGTACGATTCAACTCCTTTTTCGACAGTCGACAACTCACCGGCGATCAATTGCAGCCGATCCTCAATAAAGTTTAGGGTATTCGATGCGGCAATGTTCTTATCGACAATAGCTGCCTGATTATACTCGCTGACAAGCTTGTTCAGGATGGCTTCTCCCTTGTGAGGAACCGCATCGTCAAGCGTCATTTGCAATACAGTTGATGCTTTGCTACTGGGCGCAATCGTCAGGTTTTTCAAGTAATTATTGATCGCGATGCGTTTTGGCTGCGCCTGAATAAGCAGGGGCTCGGCACTCGCTTTCAGCGCATGACGGGCAAATACGCGCAGACGGCCGTAGGATGTTTGTATGCTCTGGTTGATCGGGTAATCGACATTGTTGATCCGAACCTTGTTGGAGCTAGGTACAGTCAGTTCCAGCTCCGTACCGTATAGTGAAGGATTGGCCTTTTCGACGATAAGACGCACGGGTGATTCATCAAAGATTTCCTTTTTGACGGTATTGGTGGGCCTGAAGTACTGGACATCAAGGCCTAGGCTTTCAACCACTTTGCCCATCAGGGCGCGTGATCTCAGAATTTCCATCTCATTTTCGATGACTTTTTTGGGCGAGAAGATATCCATCTCTTTCAGAATATTCTCTTCACTTAGTCCCTTCTTGTCATCCTTGATAAGGAGGGTTGTTTCTATCGTATAAATTGGTGTCTGATATAACAGATAGGCATAAGCAGCACCAATGGCCAGCAGCACGGACAAGATGAACCACTTCCAGTGTCGGGCATAGCGCATCAGCAGCATCCGAAGATTGGGCGTGTTGTCAGCCTCATACACCTGATAAGGCGTATAGGCATAGTTGTTCTGATTCGACATAGTAATGCCTGTTTATTTACTATTGGATAAGGAATGAGGTTAGAATCGGGAAGCGATAATGGCCAGAAAGGACATAGCAGCCAGTATGACTGGGGCAAGCTGGTTCGTTCTGTCGGCGGTAGCGGCCCGAACCCGACCTGGCTCAACGTAGACTACGTCGTTTGGATGTAGGTAGTAGAAGGGGGAAGTGAACAGGTCCCGTTTCGTAAGATCAATGCGTGAGAAGGTGCGCTTACCGTTTTCTTCCCGGATCACCAGCACGTTGTCCCGGCGGCCATAGATCGTTACATCGCCCGACAGACTCAGTGCTTCAAGCAACGTGATCTGCTCGTTGGGAATCGTAAACAATGACGGTCTGGTGACTTCACCCATAACCGAAATCCGGAAGTTCTGATTTCTGATGTTTACTGTCGGTTCTTTCAGGTATTCTTTCAGCGATCCACGCAGTTGATCTTTGAGTTGGTTGACCGTTCGGCCGCTGACGTTTACTTTACCTAATACCGGTAATTCGATCATGCCGGTATTGTCAACCAGATAGCCGTTTACGGCGGGAAGTGGGGTGGTACTAGCCGATGAACTAGCTTGGGGGCTGCGGTCGGCCACGGCAAACGAGGTGTATGGATTAAAGAAAGCAGATGCCTCCGGATTCAGACTGCTTACCTGCACGGAGAGAACATCACCGGGCTGAATAGTAGGTACGTAGCGGGCGGCCACGGTTAGTGTATCCAGCTTTCCCGCTTCATCTTGAAAATAAGATAATTGCTTTGTTGAGACGCAGCCAGTCAGGAGATTACTACCTAATGCAAGCGTTACTATGATAACTCCTAAGTGTTGATTACGTATAAAGTGTGTTAAAAATGATTTCATGCGATCAAAGAGTATAAAACGTCTGGAATGAGAAAGAAAAGAGTGGCGATCAACGTCCGCTGACAAAGCATTGGACGTTCACTAAGGTGAGTATGAGTCACAATTGTTTAATATATTCATGTCTTCTGGCTGAGTATATATACTAGTTGTTGCTATGAAAAGCTTTATACAAATTTAGTAAATTATTTATTTACAAAAATCTTAAAAAGTTAATTTATATCTTAATTCTTGTCGATTATAGCCAAAATGGTTCATTTGCTTTGTTTAGTTATAGTCGTAGGTAGAATAATCATAAAAATGGTCATGGATATTTATCAGAAGGTATCTAAATAAAATTCAGCATGCTCGCTTCTATAGTGTTAATTCTGTTTAAGTTAGAATTGACCAAATTATATTTTGCTTAGATTTAATTATAAATTAAATGTAGTGTTACCTTATTTTATATAGTTTAACTAAAAATCGGGTATTTTTCTAGCTAAATAGCCCTACTCATCCATAAATTTATGTTACCTTTATTGTTGAATATTTAACAAGAGGTGGAGGGAGTTTAGTGATATGCGAAATATGCTTTTGGTAGCTTACTTGCTCACGGTGGTCACTTTAGCCCACTCAGCGCAGTTAAAGCCAGACTCGACAGACAAGAGACTAACACCGCCGTCTGTGAGTATCAGAGTCGGCACGACGGGTATTGGCTTGTATTACAATCGGGTACTAAATTCACCTAAACGCCTGGTTGCCCGGTTTGGTGGTCAATACATAGCCTATCGCAAGGAGGTTCGTGTCAAAACAGCCCCCGACTCCTATATAGTTATAGCTCCTGACTTTACCATTGGCTTTGCCGAAGCCAGTCTGAAGTGGTATCCGTTGACGCATGGCTCCTTTTTCGTGACAGCAGGTGCTGGTTATACCTGGCATCCGGCAATGAATTTCGTGATTACGGCCACCAATAAATTGAACCTGGGTGGGCTGGAATTAACGCCTGACGATGTTGGCACTGTCGATCTGGGCTTCCGCTGGCAGTCGGTCGTGGGGTATGCCGGTTGGGGATTTGGTCAGATGATGCCCGGTAAGCGCCTGAATATAGGATTCGAGATGGGCGTTTATTACCTCGGTCGGCCCCGCGTTCAGCTTGCATACGAGGGCTTTCTAGAAACGACGAACATCGATGAACAGGTGCCCATCGTTGAGCGTAACCTGTCGAACTACCGCTACCTGCCTTCTGTCAATATCACACTATCGTACGCCCTCAATCGCTCCCATTAATTGCCGGTCTGTATGAAACGTCGTAACCTGTTGTATTGCCTGATCGTCGTAGCTGCGTCGATAGATTCCTGCCATAACCCGCTCGACGGAATTCAGCTTCGCGTGAAAGATCCGATTCAGGCGGGTGTTGTTGAGTATCGCTTCTACGATCCTGCCGGAAATAGTCTGCCCCAGAATAATCAGGTTGTCGTGGCCGGACCTGATGCCAGCCAGGTCGTGACGACGCTGAATACGACGCGCTATAAAATAAACTCGGACGGCAATCTACTACTGGCGGCATCGCCTGCCGTTGCGTTGTCGGCGCAGAAGCCGTTCCGGTTTACGGCCGTCGTGGCCGCCGACGATTACCTGACCGTTGTTCAGCCGACTACCCTGACTAATTCAAATCGGGTGACGCGTTATATTCGCCGGATCAATCTGCTCAAACCACCCCGCACGCTTACAGCCGCCCGCACAACCGGACGGGCAGGTACGGATGGCACTGTGTCAGCCGTCATAAAGCTTACCACGGCTGAGCAAACGAAAACCGTCGATCAGGCTACCGTTACCATTCAATCTGGCACGAAACTTACCGACCGCGACGGTCAACCAGTAGGTGGATCGCTCACCATGTCCGTTATTCACACGAACGCCCGGACCACCAGCGATGCGACGAGTCAGGTGCCGGGCGGTGGCATTCTGTCGTATGTCAATGGCCGAAATGGGTCACCATCACCCGGCACGTTGCGTGTATCGTCCATTGCCGGGTCAATGACGGTGGAGGTCTATAACGAGTTGTACCAATTGGCGACTAAATTTTCGCAACCTGTGCCGTGGTCAATGGAACTGAATCCGGCAACGGTCAATGGTAAAACGGGTCGGGCGGTTCAGGTAGGTGATTCGATACCGTTGTATAGCTACGACGCATTTGCCAACCGATGGCAGGAAGAAGTACCCGGCGTAGTTAGGCGAAATGCACAAACTGGTAATCTCGAGTACCAGGCGCTGGCACCGTCTGCTGCGGCCTATGTCGCTACCTGGACGGAATCGGTCTGCGATGTCGGACCTGTGTTCAAAATCGTTAGCAGTAAGCTGAATAACGTTGACGTTAATTACTTGTGCAAACTGATCGATGTCGCTACGGGCGCTCAGGTGGGTGGCTTTTATGCCAATGTCAATAACGGCTCAGTGATTCGGGTCTATAATCAGGCGCGGGGGCGTCAGTTGAAATTACAGATTTACGATGAAACGGACGCCTGGGGAAAGGGATCGAAAGGGGGTTTGATTGCGGAGTCGGTTAAGGTCGCTACCTGTAATGAGACCCCGATCCCGCTTAGCCTGAGCGAGCTGCCTGTACCGCCTGTTATGAAACTGGAGTTTTATTTCTCCTGCCCCGGCGGAATGAAACTCGATGAATCGGCACTACCCGCCGAAATTCGGACGCAGTATAGTCTATCGGGTCAGGACGAATGGCGCGACCTGATCATTGCCACGCGCACCCAGCGTAAAGTGGCTTCCTATAAACTACAGCTTGGCAAAACGTACGACTTCCGGGCCAGTACCGATGGCGGGGCTTCCTGGCCGCTACGGCAGAATGATTATCTGGTCGATAAACCCGAATGGGTGCTGAAAATCAAGGCTGAAATGTACTGTAAATGACGGTAGATTGACGGGTAACCCGTGCTGGGATTGACCGGGTAGGCGTAGTTGTGGGCTTTTATGAATTCTGCCCCGTAACTTTCGGCTGAAAACGTAAGAAATACGTCATGCAGTTGTTCCTTCACCGCGTCGATTTACGCCTGAACCATACATTTACCATTGCTCATGATAGTCGGGATGTACAGCCTACGCTGATCGTTGAACTTCGGGACGGAGCGTATCGGGGATTTGGCGAAGCAACGGCTACCCGCTATTATGGTATCACCATGGACGGCATGGTCACGGCCCTCGAATCAATTCGCCCGCAGATAGAAGCCTATACGCTCACTGATCCTGAAACGTTCTGGGCTGACATGCATCAGTCTCTGGCGCAGAACCCGTTCGCGCTGTGTGCGCTTGATCAGGCTGCGTGGGACTTATGGGCCAAAAAACAGGAAAAGCCACTCTATGAACTCTGGGGGCTCGATCCGGCCAACAGTCCGCTGACCAATTATACCATCGGGCTGGATACTCCCGAGCGAATGGTCGAAAAAATGCAGGAGTTGCCCTGGCCACTGTATAAGATTAAACTGGGACGACCAGAAACTGACCTGTCAATCATTCGGACGCTACGCCAGTATACCGAGGCTGTGTTTCGGGTCGATGCCAATTGCGGCTGGACCGTGGCCGATACCCTGGCGAAATCGCAGGTGCTGGCCGAATTGGGCGTCGAATTTATTGAACAGCCCTTACCCGCCAGCGATTGGGAAGGAGCGAAGATGGTGTTTGACCAATCGACACTGCCCATCATCGCCGACGAGAGTTGTATCGTTGAGGCCGATGTCGAGCGCTGCGCCGGGTATTTTCACGGTGTCAACATCAAACTGACGAAGTGCGGTGGCTTGACGCCCGCCCGACGTATGATTGCCCGTGCTCGTGAACTGAACCTGCGGGTCATGGTCGGCTGCATGACCGAATCGAGCGTTGGTATTTCAGCCATTGCCCAGCTACTTCCTTTACTCGATTACGCCGACCTTGATGGTTCACTACTTATTGCCAACGATCCGGCTACGGGCGTCACGTTCGATTACGGACGCGTTATTTACGCTAATAGCAGTGGCACAGGAGCCCGTTTGCTCACCCGATAGCCTGAGTTGTGTTTCGTTCCGATTTTATGACTTTTACGATGTCAACAACGTTTGCCATAGATAGCCTTCCCAATCGCATAATCAAGCATGACGATCGGGAGTATCTGTTTTTTAGCGGTACGGCCTATCTGGGCTTACCACAAAACCTGGCCTTTCAGCAACTGCTGACAGACGCTATTGGTCGATATGGCACGGTATTCGGTAGTTCACGGAACGGTAATCTGCAACTGAGTGTCTACGAAGAAGCCGAAGCGAAACTAGCCCAATTTGTGGGCGCAGAGACAGCGTTGACGCTCTCGTCGGGAATGATGGCCGGCCAGGCAGTCGTCAATTGGTTGCGGCTGGGCTATACTGAGTTCGTCTACGGACCAAATGCCCATCCTGCCATCTGGAACGGACCAACGGTGTCTTTACCAATTATGCCCTTCGCTGATTGGGTGGCCCAACTACCGGCTCAGTTGCAAACGATAAAGCCCGGACCCGTCGCGATTCTGCTCAATTCAATCGAGGCTGTCCGTTCTGAATATTACTCGTTCGGTTGGGTACGGGACTTGCCAGATGATCGTCCCATTACACTCGTTATCGATGATTCGCATGGGCTGGGTGTGCTTAATGCGGGGCGTGGTATCTGGCCCCAGATAGCGCAGAAGGATACCATTAACCTGCTTGTTACGGCATCTACTGCGAAGGCAATGGGACTGCCGGGTGGGGTAATTTTAGGCACTGCTGAAACCCTCAAGGCAATCCGTAGGACGGCCTTTTTTGGCTCCTGCTCACCCATTCCACCGGCTTATCTGGCGGCTTACGTACAGGCCGATGTGCTTTATGCCGAGAGTCGGGAGAAACTCCGACAGAATCTGATTCTAGCGGAAAAACTATTGATGCCAACCGGCTTGTTCACGCACGCCAGTGGGTATCCCGTGTTTTTTACTGATCACGATGATTTATATCCATTTCTGCTGGAAAAGGGCATCTTCATTTATTCGTTTGCTTATCCAACAGCCGCCGATCGTGCCAATACCCGCATCGTGATCAGCGCTTTCCACGAACTGGCGGATATACAGAAGCTGGCCGAATGCGTCTATGCCTATTGTTTTTAAGTGCTCCTTATTTTAAGCCTTCCAGAAAAGCTAAACTGCCCTGCATCTGCTCCATCGAACGCGAAGATTCGTCTTCAATAAAAAAGTGCTTGACGCCTGATTTTTTTGCCTGTTTCATGATGGCGGCAATGCCCACGTCGCCCTGCCCGAGCGTCACGTTCGACTCAATATCCGAATGGCCGGTGTTGGTATCGGGTGTGCCGGGTTTGCGATCTTTGAGGTGCATCAACAGGAAGCGTTTCGGATACTTTTGTAACAGAGCGACCGGATCATAACCCGGCGCTTTCACCCAAAAGACGTCCATCTCAAAGTTCACGAATTTGGGGTCGAAATTTTGCGCCAGGTAATCGAAAAAGGTACCGTTCTGATACGTCTGAAATTCGTACCCGTGCGTGTGGTAGCAGAACGTAATTCCATTGTCGGCCAGCAGTCGCCCGGCGGTGTTGAACACATCGATAGCGCGGTCGGCATCGTAGATCGTGAAGGCGTCGCCACCGTGAGGAATCCAGGCGCAGGTAACGTACTTTGCCCCCAATGCCTTTGCTTCTGCGAGTATTTTCGGAACATTGTTGTCGAGGTCCTCATAGCTGGCACCTGTACTGATGGCTTTGATGCCGTTCTGATCCAGCAATTGACGGAAGTCGGTTAGAGACAGCCCATAGGTGCCCGCGATCTCGGCCTCCCGGAAGCCCAGCTGTTTTACCTTTGCCATTGTACCGGGAACGTCTTTGGCAAACTGACTCCGGAAGCTGTAGAGTTGCAGACCGACGGGTGCCGGTTTTTGCGCCAGTGCCAGAAAACCAGACAACAGTCCGGCAAGTAGGAGGGAGAGTTTCATGTTCGTAAGGCGTAGGTTTAGGGGGTTGGATAAACTAGTTGCCGGTCTGGGTGGTAAACGTACTCTCAAAAATCTTGTCGGCGTTGCCGGTCTCAAATCCCTCGCGCCGGTGCTGACGAGTGATCTGATCGGCGGGCAAGTCGCGGAAGGGAGGTAGTACGCGCCGTTCGGCAAATTCGACATACGATCCGGCAATACGAAACACATCACCACCGGTAAACTCAGCGTCGATCATCTGGGCAACCGTTGATGCCTGTCGTAAATCGCCATCGGGGCTGACTTTGATGGTGCCGCCTGCCGAATTGAGCCGTAAACCACGGTCGGTCAAAAAAGCAACGAACTCGTCGATCGTACTGTACCCCGGCTTAAGATTGTGAACACTGATTGTAAAATGATTCAGGTAATAGCGGTTGTAAATCACCCAGGCCGCATATTCACTTTCTTTCAACAGCGTCTGATAATCAGCTAATGTAGGTGTTTGCCAGAGGGGCTGGTGCAGAAACTGATCAACGGCTTCCGCATCGTCCAGATTTAGGGCATCGACGGGGTCGCTCGTGACGGTGTCGGTGTAGTTGTGAATGATGCGCTGTGCCTCGTCCGACAACTCGTCGACGCGCAGTTCACTGGCAAAGATGCGGGGGTATTCGGGGGCCGGTGGGGCATACCAATAGGCCGATAATTTCTTTTCGATGAAGTTGTACTCGTCGCGCCGTTCGTAGCCGTAATGCAGGAAAATTTTCTCGAACGACGCTAGTCCGAGGTTAGGAACGCCCATGGTCCGGAACGCGATGTGGTCATTTTCGATCTCATCGGACGTTTGAATAATGCCCGCATCGATCATCGCATCGATTACGGCTCGCACGTCGGGCACGCGTTCAGTGTACCGGCGCATCAGCCCATCGAGGACCGCGTCAAGTGTCTGCTTATCGGTTGTGCTGGGAGAGTTCATCGTAGGTTTGTGCGTTGTCGTTCTTGTTTGTCCGCCACCGGCTTTGCGCCAGCAGTACATCTTTACCCGATTCGCCCGGTTGCCGGTTGCTCTGTTCGATCCGGTGATTGATCGTGTCGTCCGATTCTGAAACCGACCGGATCAGGAGTCGATCTTTCCAATGGCTTTCGGTCCGGTAAACTAAATCAATTTCGGCTAATTCCCGCGTTTGTAACGTATTGCTATCCACCGCGTCGAGCAACCATTCCACATACGATACGTTGTTAACATGCTGATTCTGATCGATACTGAACCAGCCAACCGTTACTTCGTTTTCGTGAGTAGGCGCAAAGGGCTTGTTCTGGAAATCAGGTTTAAGGGCTAATTTGGGCAACGGGTCTATACCGGGCGGCAGCGATAAGGCACGAATGAAGTCAGGCAGGGGAACCATTGCCCGTTTATCCATGCTGAAGACAAGCCAGATACTGACCGCATCTGCCAGTAATGTACCATCGTCGGCCAGTACTCGAAAATCACGATGAATGAAGTACTTTTCGACACTCGTGGGATAGGTCATAACCTGAATCGTCTGCCCGTAGCGAGGATACGTGTGCATCCGCAACCGGAAGCGCATCAGCATCCAGCCGTACCCTTGCCGGGCCAGATCGTTGATGCCGATCCCGTATTCAATCGCGTTTCGATTGGCCGATTCCTGCATCAGGTTCATCAGGGCCGGGACGCTCAGTCGCCCGAACGCATCGGTTTCGTAGCCGCGTAATGTAAAGGTGTCCGTCTGGATAAATGCCATGAGGCAAAGGTAGCATGATGTACAGATTGATTTCCGTCTACCGGTTAGCAGGAGTGCTATTTCTACTAATCATTTAGGGATGAACGTACAACCAAAAGTGGTCCCTGCCACAGGTTATCATCGTGAATGAATGAGCGGTGCTATCCGTTCTGAGGAGTCAACTTTGCTGTACTATTTTTGTCGAGCTAGTCGTGCCAACGGAATCCGGAAGGGCGGCAAGGGGACTCGGCAGGATTATTCGAAATTTCGTCTCGTTGCCGATAACCGACTCTACGCTGATTTTTCCCTTGTGCAGCTCGATGATTCGTTGTGTCAGCGCCAACCCAATACCGTGCCCCTGAATCGTCATTGTGGACTCGGAGCGGTAGAACGGTTCAAAGATGTGGGGTAAATCGGCCGGCTGAATCCCATAGCCCCGATTGGCGAAGGTAAGCTGAACCTGACCAGGCTCAAACGATAGCCGAACGGATACGCGTTCGTCGGGCGAGTATTTGCAGCCGTTCTCCATCAGATTCTGGAAGGCCGTTTGCAACAGTGATTCCTCGCCAATAATGACCAGGTCTTCTTCCTGACTGGGCAGGTTTTCGAAGTCGATATCAATCTGGTAGTTAGGGCGTTTCTGAATAAGCTGGCTCTGGGCCTGCCAGAGTAGTTCATCGATCCGGACCGACTGGTAATTAAGGGTGGCGGCATCGGCACTGGCACGGGCCAGTTCGAGCAGGCCATTGACAAGCCGGATCATGTTTTTTACCTCATCGAGCAGCCCATCGAAAGCCGCTTCGTATTCGTTGGTGGAACGGGCCTGAAGACGGGTTACCTCGATCTGGCCCATCATTACCGTCAGTGGAGTGCGCAGCTCATGGGAGGCATGGGAAACGAAACTCTTCTGCGAAACGAAGGCTTCTTCGAGCCGACTGAGTAAGGCGTTGAACGTACGGGCCAGATCGGCCAGTTCATCGCGCTGGCGTCCGACACGAAGTCGCTCGTGAATGTTCGTCGCCGAAATCGAATTGACCTGCGCAATCAACTCGGCTACTGGTCTCAGGGCATCGGTAGCAAAGAGATAACCCGCAATACCGACGATAAACAGGCACAGAATCCAGCCAAAAATCAGAATCTGCCGCAGTCGGTCGAGTTTACTGAACCCATAGCGATCATTCCCCGAAGCGACAATAACAAAGGTAGCTCCACTATGATTTGTGTACCGAACACCCACAGCCTCGATGGCTCCTGCACGAACGTATTGGGGTTTTTTGACGGTGATCTTCTGGATCAGTCCAGGCGATATGGGAAAGCGCGGCCGTTGCCTACCCTGGTTGTAAAGAACAATACCCCGATTATTGTATATCGTAACCTGCTCATCGGCCATGACCGGTAGATCGGCCCTTGGCACTTCACCAACATCTTCGCGTAACCGCACGGTAGTGAGTGCCTTTTCTGCCAGCCGCTGCTCGAACTCCTGTTGGCGAAACTGATCGTAGAGATAATAGACCGACACCGAAAACAAGAGCAGGATCGAAGCAACCAGCAGGACGAACAGTAACGTTAAGCGGGTACGGATATTCATTCTTTCTGAGTAGTTAGGAGCGAACGGGCTAAACGAAGAGCGAATCAGGCCCCTGGTTACCTATTATCCCACTTCTTGACGCTTACTCCTCTTTGAGCATGTATCCCATCCCAATCACGGTGTGGATCAGTTTGTTTGGAAAATCCTTGTCGATTTTTTTACGCAGAAAGTTCACGTACACATCGATCACGTTTGTTCCGGTGTCGAAGTGAATATCCCAGACTTTTTCGGCAATGTCCACCCGTGATACGACGCGTCCCCGGTTGCGCATGAGGTAATCGAGCAGCCCGAATTCTTTGGCGGTAAGCTCTATACGTTTATCCCCCCGACGGGCGATCTTTTCATTCAGATCCAGTTCCAGATCGGCCACCTTCAATACGTTGGCCTGCATACCGGCTTCGCTGCCCCGTTTGGTGAGCGCCCGCAGCCGCGCCATCAACTCCCGGAACTCGAACGGTTTTACCAGGTAATCGTCGGCACCTGATTCGAAACCCGTCAATTTGTCGTCTACGGAGCTCATGGCCGTCAGCATCAGCACGGGTGTACTGACCCGTTCCTGTCGGAGTGCTTGGACAACATCGAATCCATTCATTTTAGGAAGGTTAACGTCCATCACAATGACGTCGTAGGTGTTGCTGAGGGCCATATTGCGCCCCAGTTGCCCGTCGTAGGCGACATCGACCTCGCAGGATTGCTCCTCCAGCCCTTTTTTTACGAACGAAGCCAATTTTGGCTCATCTTCAACCACAAGAATCTTCATATCGGCAACATACATAGCTATTTTCTGATTTAAAAGCGACAACCCTCTTTATTCGCCTATAGTGGTAACATTGGTCGGGAAATTGTCGTAGAAAGCCATTTGCTCGGCTTAATCAGGCTTGTTTTCTTATAACTGATGTTGAGCGTCTTTTTAGTATAGATCATCAATTATTAATGCACTTTTAAGCTGACTCCATTTCAGGTAGATAAGCCAGATAAATAACGGCATGTTTGTGTATAGTCTGATACCGGGATGAGTCATACAGCTGATGGGTGACTAAATGTTGGGGAATGTAGTGGGTAAAATCATCCACACTCACCAGATAATTTCTACACAGTGTCTCTGAACGATAAGGGTGTGAGTGAGAATATATACACTATTTTTTGCTCTATGGTATTGACAATGAGAGGTGTGTGCTGCTATGCGTAAGATGTGTAACTGCCGTGAAAAGAACTGGCACAATAAACGCATTACGTATCGTAACAAGATGACTAACACCCCCATGTGGACACCGACTCACTTTCCTGCCGCCATGCGCTCACTCAGCCCAAGTACACGGGCGAAGGCTATCGAAATTGCGAATCGCCTGTTGGAACAGGGCGCGCTCGATAAACAGCGGGTAATAGCATTTAGCGTTAGTGAAGCTCGCCAGTGGGCACGTTTGGCGCAGGCAAGTCCGGTCAATCCGAGTTGGCAACCACACGTGTAGCGAATCTCCTAATCTATCTTACAAACTCAACGAGCGATGATCTGGAAAAAAAACATTTACGATACACTAATCAGTTGTGCTGCTTTGTGTGATGAGTTCGCGACGGAGTGTTCTCGTTCCGAAGACATCGAAAGCTGGTACCGGAGTATTTTTTTAAACCTCGATTGCGCCGACCTGTGTCGCCAGTTGGCTATGCTTTATGTCCGGGGTTCGGAAAACACGCGTTTGCTGGCGAAAGCATGCATCGAAGTGTGCGAAAAGTGTTCCCAGGAAGTAAGCCAGTTCGATACGCAGCGTTGTCAGCAGGTATATGCCATGTGTCAGCAAACGATATGCAGTTGTGTTGGCATTCTGGCCATGGCTTATCAGACAGAGGGCCAGTCGAAAAACCCAACCAATACGCCTGCGTCGCTGTTTTATGGCATCGATCTACGCGAAACACTTTATAATTAATCAGTTAATAATTGTCGGTCGATAGTCACGGTCGTTAGTCGGGTATCAGCTCAGGCTACTGACGGACGACTATCGGCTGATTCTTTTTCACTCACGCTATGGAAACTAAACCACAAAAGAACAAACAACTGGAAAAAATCCAGGAAATGGTCGAAGATATCCGCATGGCTATGATGACCACCGTTGACGATCAGGGGAACCTTGTCAGTCGGCCAATGGCTGCCTTGCAAATGGATGAAGACGGAACCATCTGGTTCTTTACAAAACGCACGTCTCCTAAAGTAGATCAGATCGATAATAACCAGCATCGGGTCAATCTGTCATTCTCAGATGTTGGTGATGCAAATTATGTGTCGATCTCGGGTACAGCCGACGAGCTTGATGACCGGGCAAAAATTGATGAACTCTGGAACCCGCAGGCTAAAGCTTGGTTTCCAAAGGGCAAAGATGATCCGGAACTGATTTTGTTGAAGGTACACACCCAGATGGCTGAGTATTGGGACTCCAGCGATAGCACAATGGTCCGGTTGTTCCAGCAGGCGGCAGCGGCCATAACGGGCAACCCACCAAAAATGGGCGAGAACGAAAAAGTATACAACTAATATAAAAATAAGGAAGCAGGAACGAGTGCGTTAGCGAAAACCTGACAGGGTCGCTGATGCACTCGTTCCTGCGTTTACAGGCTATGATTGTTACCCAAATCGATTCGGGATGGCAGATTATTAATCAGCAGGCACATGGAATGCTGGCTTTCCAGCTGGCTTTGCAGTGGAAGGTGAGCAAACGCCCCACAAACTGGATAGAGACGTTGGTTGCGTTGACGGAGCACGATGACGGACAGGATCCGTGGGAGGGGCGAAATCATCTGACAACCGCCGGTGCTCCACTCGATTTCAAACTGCTTCAGTATTCTGTTGAGCAGTGCCGAAACATGATTCAGATCGGTTTGCAGAAAAGCCGCTGGAATGCATTGATGATGTCAATGCATACGTCGTTTTTGTATGAGTCGAAACGGGGTCAGGAAAAGGAACTGGATCAGTTTCTCGACCAGCAGGTTGGTAATCAGAAGAAGTGGCGAAAGCAGTACAAAGCAACCAAGTCGGATGCTCAGTACGCGTATGCGTTTGTGCAGTGGTGCGATGCGTTATCGTTGATTCTGTGCATGGATCAGGTTCAGCCTGAAGGACGGCGTTCGGAGATCAGTCTTGGTCCGGATGGTGTATCGTACTACATTTACGAACAGGCAAATGGCTCGCTGTGTGTTGATCCGTGGCCGTTTGAGGATCCTTCGTTTACCGTTCATGTCGAAGCGTTTCAACTAACCAAGTTGGCTTTCGCTGATGACAAAGAACTGTATAATGCAATTCAGGACGCCGAAGTGATCAACAAAGAATGGAAATTCGAGAAGAAGTAACGGTAGCTTTTTCAAACGCAACGCGGGGATAGAGTATTGACTCTATCCCCGCGTTGCGTTTGAACCTGATTGTAAACGAAGCTTATTTCACGCGTAACAACACCGACGAGCGGGCTGGAACCGTAAATTCGTGGCCTCCTTTAATCGGATCAGTTTTGGGATTGACTTTGCCATCGAACGTATCGACAACAACTTCCCACGTGGACTGTTTACGACCAATCTTAGGAAGCATGAACGGAATATCTTCCCAGAACGCATTCATTACCCATAGCAGTTGCTCGTCGCCAATATCCTGGCCATCTTCGGTTTGTTCCGTCACGCGAACCCCGTCGATGAACAACGCCAGGCAATGTGTACCGGGATTGTTGAGGTCGTCGGACGTCATTTCCTGACCGTCGGGGCGCACGTAGTTAACCTGCTCATTGCCGAAAAATTTGCGTCGGCTCAAGATTGGCATTTCTTGGCGAAGTGCCGTTAACTGGCTGGTAAAGTCGAACAACGCCTGTTGTTTCTCATTCCAATGCCAGTCCATCCAGCTAATCTCACTATCCTGGTTGTAGCCATTGTTGTTACCATGCTGGGTACGACCACATTCGTCACCCATCACGATCATTGGCGTTCCCTGGCTAAGCAGCAATGTTGCCAGGAAATTACGTTTTTGCCGCTCGCGCAACGCATTGATTTCCTCATCATCTGTTGGCCCTTCAGCTCCACAGTTCCAGCTCAGGTTGTCGTTCGAGCCGTCATTGTTATCTTCACCATTGGCTTCGTTATGCTTTTCATTATAGCTCACCAGATCGTTCAGCGTGAAGCCATCGTGTGCCGTAATGAGGTTAACGCTGTTAGCCGGTGAACGGCCATCGTTGGCATACAGGTCGGGGCTGCCCAATACCCGAAGTGCCGTTTCGGCTGCCTGACCGTCATCACCTTTCCAGAAGCCACGAAGGGCATCGCGGAACTTACCGTTCCATTCTGACCAGCGAACCGGGAAGTTACCAACCTGATACGACTGAATATCCCAAGGTTCGGCAATGAGTTTCACCTGTGCCAGAATAGGATCTTGGGCTACCGTGTCGAGGAAGGAGGATACACGGCCGATTTCTTCATCCGTACGAATGAGCGCAGCGGCAAGGTCAAACCGGAATCCATCAACGTGCATCTCCGTTACCCAATAGCGCAGGCTGTCCATAACCAGTTGCAGAACACGTGGATGACTCAGGTTAAGCGTATTACCCGTACCCGTGTAATCCATGTAATACTCAGGTTGATCGCCGACCTGGTGATAATAAGCTCGGTTGTCGATTCCCTGAAACGACAGCATTGGACCAAACTGGTTGCCTTCTGCGGTGTGGTTGTACACTACGTCCAGAATAACTTCCAGTCCGGCTTTGTGCAGATTTTTGACCATCTGCTTGAATTCCGTCACCTGCTGGCCCGCCATGCCCGATGACGAATACGTATTTTGAGGAGCAAAGAAGCCGATGCTGTTATAGCCCCAATAGCTCTCATCGGTGAACTGGTGAACAGGCAAGAGTTCCACCGCCGTAATGCCCAGTTTCTTCAGATAATCGATACTTTCTTGTGAGCCCAATCCTGCGTATGTACCCCGGATGCTTTCCTCCATGGTAGGATGCAAGTGGCTGAAGCCTTTGACGTGCATCTCATACATGACCGAACGATGCAATGGAACCGAAGGAGCCTGGTCATCATCCCAGTCGAAAGCGGAGTCTACAATCACTGACTTTGGCATGGTAGGGCCGCTGTCTTCCTTACTCAGGATCAAATAACGCTCATCGGAGGTGCTTTTGTAATCGTATCCAAGCCATGAATCATCGTGATTGACCGGCGCGTTGATCGCGCGAGCGTACGGATCCAGAAGGAGCTTGTTTGGGTTGAAGAAATAGCCCGATTTTGGATCATACTCGCCATCGACACGATACCCGTAGAGCTGTCCTGGCTGTAAGCCGTCCAAATAAATGTGCCATACTAATTCCGTACGCTCGGTAAGTGGAATGCGGGCTGTTTCCCGGCTGGGATCCGCTGAATCATACAGGCAAAGGAAAGCAGCGGTGCTGTTCTCACTAAATAAGGCAAAGTTTACGCCTTCGCCATCATAAGTGGCACCAAGGGGATAAGGTTTACCTGGTTTTGATTGGACCGTCTCCTGGCCGGAGGCTTCCGATGTACGTTTACTCATAACGTTGTTTGTAGGAATGATTCATACGCCGATTAAGGCAATCTGTTTAATCGAGTCAGCGTGGCGCATTTCAATAATTGAGAGACTGACTCTACTTGAATTAACTGCCTGATAAAAGATAATGTTTTGCCTCTGAAGAGCGGTTTGTAGTATACCAGGAATTTGATAATGAGAGTTGGCAAACAAACAAAAAAGCCTGCTCCCAATGGGCGCAGGCTTTCCGATCCCACCATTCACTACACTACCAAGGCCAGTCGAGACATCGAGGCATGAGCCGAATCGATGCTCTGTTTTTGACGCAACAGTAATTCTCGGGTGCTGGCAACTAAGTCCGTTTCCTGAAGAACAGAATTGTAGTTTTCGAGGGCTTCCTGGTCACCCCGTTTGCACTCCTCGACAGTTGCTTTATCATCGTCGCTGGAAAACGTCGACTTTATATTGATCCAGGCACGGTGCAGATCAGAAGCGATACTCGTACCGTTGTCTGGTTCTCCGCCTAGGGTCCGGATTTCCCGGTCTATTTCAAGGGCAAACTCTCCGCGCTGGCGCGATTGGGCCAGAAATAAGCTTTTAAGTTCTGAGTCTTTAACGTTCTCAGCGGCTTCCTGATAGCCTTTTTCGGCATCATGGTTCCGGGTTAGCAAACGATTGAGCTGGTCTAGGATTTCTCCACGTGATTCTTTGACATCCATAACGGTTTTGATTTGGTTGTGTATTGAGTGAATTAAAAAACTGCTTAACGTTCTTGAGTATTGAGTAAATCAGAAGGGCAACGGTTCACAGTGGTCGATTACAAATCAATAGATAGATCATAAACGATTGCTGTACATTACTTGCGGGGATCATGTCCCCAATTCTTCAACGAATATTCCCAATTCGAGCCTTCGACTTTGTCTGGTTTCTGAGCACTGTGCCGTTTGACATAGCTAACGACTTTCTGCATGTGCGCATAATCATCGTCAGAAAGCTCGCCGGACTTCTTCGAGAGGATTTTGATGATCTTCTCGCCAGACTGATGACCGACGGACTCGCTGTCACCGTCTTTTTTCTGACCCACCGATTTCGACTCTTCCGTTTCCAGCCACTTCTCTATTTGAGAAGCTGACATGTTTACAACGTCGTCGAACTCGTGTTTAATCTGCTTTTTCTCTGTATCGTCAATTGCTGTCGTTGCCATACGTACCTTTATTTCTTTGTCACTTCACTGGCTGACTTTACAATCTTCTTATCGCCCTGCTTGAGAACGAGTGCGGGTTCCTCCGCCGAGCCTTTCCGCTTGACTTTCGTTCCCTGAACGGTTTTGCTAATATCTTCTTCATGAACTTCAGTAACGGTGCCTTCGGCATTACCTTTTCCGTACTTCCACTCAACTTTATCACCTTTTTGCACCGTTGCCATCGCTATCGCTTAGTTAGTTGAATCCAATTTTCCGTCTTTGGCATCACGCTGCATCTGCTTGTTGGCAGATACTGCTATGTCAACCCGACGGTTTTTCCGACGGCCAGCCTCGGTTGAATTGTCGGCGATAGGCTGTGCCTCGCCATAACCAATTTCGTCCACACGAGATGTTTTGACTCCCTGCGACTCCAGGTAACTACCGACAGCATCGGCCCGTTGGCGCGACAACTTCAGATTGAGATCATCGGAACCCGTTGCGTCGGCATGACCTTCGATCCGGATATCGGTATCTTCGTATTTGTTAAGCGTCTGGGCAAATTCTGTCAGCTGTCTTTTCGTTTCAGGCTTTAGCGTGTATGAGTTGACATCGAATAAAATATCAGAACCAAATGTGATTTTGATACCTTCACCAACCCGTTCAACCTGAGCGTTTGGCATGCTACGTTTCATCTCCTCGGCCTGTTTATCCATCTTACGGCCAATGACAGCACCCGCTGCACCACCAACCGTAGCTCCGATGATCGCACCA
The DNA here is from genome assembly GCF_010747415.1 of Spirosoma agri. NCBI lineage: Bacteria > Pseudomonadati > Bacteroidota > Cytophagia > Cytophagales > Cytophagaceae > Spirosoma > Spirosoma agri. The sequence continues at coordinate 1,021,546 of NZ_JAAGNZ010000002.1, forward strand.
AGAACAGTGTTTCCTTTTGCGTATTTTTTACCAATAATACCTCCCACTAAGGCTCCACCACCAGCACCGACAGCAGCACCCTTCTGGGTCTTGTTCATGTTGTTCTTCTGAGACTTACAACTTGTGATGGTTCCGGCCGACAAAAGGCTTGCTGCTAAGAGAATGGCAAGTGTTCTCGTCCCGACTGATTTAAGCTGAACTTTCATAGTTATCGTGAATGATTGGTACTACCTGTAGATGCCCAAAAGCTATACCAGTTTAATTAAAGTTTAATAGGAGCCGGAATCTATCAAACGGTATAGCTAATGAACAGTCTTATAATCAGTTAATATACAGTGAGTTGGTAAGTACGTAAGTCCAGTGAAAAAACATTTCAGCGTTTTGAGCTGGCCGGGGATAAATAGGGTGAAGCGGGAAGCCGAATGCCTACTTTGTGGAAACGACTCCACAAATACCACACTCTTTTAGTAGAGTAATCAAATGGCCTTACCCAAGGTAGCTGTCAAGATGAGTAAGCGTTCTTATGTACAGGCTGTTAACTAGTTTTATTGCTGATAATCAGAGGTATAGGCTTTTTCGTGCGCTATGAATTTATCCAGAACAGGACAAACGAAAACACGCCGAATCGCGTTAATTTATTGGAAAGTACCTCTACAGTTTCCTTATCGCTCGTTCATGGTTACACCTAAATCGATTTTATCCCTGCTGCTGATCAGCAGTATGCTTTTCCTTGTTCCCACAAGTTGTAAACAGTCAAACGGTTCGGATCCGATAACACCCGCTCCTGCCCGTGTATTGACGAAAAGCACACTGCTTGGCACTTTCACACCCGAACAGTTACGAAGTCGCTACACCGGCTCGTCTCAGCTACTCCAGGCATTTATAAAGTTCGGCGTCAGCGTATACCGATTGGAGTACACAACGACCAATACCGATGGTAAATCCATCACGGCTTCGGGGGCGGTGGTTGTGCCAACAACGACCAATGCCACCCCGATGCTGAGTCTGCAACACGGTACAATTATTGGGGACAGTGAAGCACCATCAAATTTTAGTTCGAGTAGTGAAGTGTATACGTTCGGGACCCTGTTTGCTTCGCAGGGATACGTTATATCCGCGCCTGACTATATCGGTTATGGGGCATCGAAGGACATTCTACATACGTATGAACACCGTAAGGGCTTAGCCACTGCGTCGTTGGATATGATCCGCGCAACGCGTGATTTTCTGAGCGACAAGAGCATTAACTGGAACAAGCGGCTGTTTATCGCGGGCTACTCCGAAGGGGGGTATGCAACGCTGGCTTTGCAGAAGAAAATTGAGGAAGAAACGGGTAGCGAGTTCAATCTGGTCGCGTCGAGTTGCGGGGCAGGGGCTTACGACAAGCCCGCTTTTATGAAGCAGATCATCAACGGAACGACAAGCGGTGTGGCCAGTATCAACCGGCTTTACGTATGGGTGCTGTTAACCTACGATCGGCTTTATGGTCTTAATCGTCCGGTATCCTACTACTTCAAAGAACCGTATGCCACGCAGATCGCTACGCAGGTGGCGGCCAATAGTTTAGACATCAACATTAACGTCAGTCTGAATCAGACGTTCACGGATACGTTCAAAAAAGGAGTCATCGATGGTACCGACAATGCCTTTCTGGCTGCGGTTCAGGATAATGACATTCACGACTGGAAGCCTAAAACGCCACTCCGGCTTTATCACGGTGATGCGGACGATACGGTATTTTTCCTGAATTCGCAGAACGCTTACGACGCCATGAAGAAGCAAGGCGCTGCTAATGTACAATTGATTACCATACCCGGTGGTAATCACGCGTCGTCTATACTGCCGTACATCAGTGGTACGTACGATTTCTTTAGTTCGATTCAGTAGTAGACTAACTTCCCGATTGTAGTAAAAACGCTGCCCGAAAGACCATTCTTTCGGGCAGCGTTGCGTTTTAGCGGACCGTAACGATGGTATAAGCGGCCTGATTAGGTTGGCGCGTCCGTGAACCGATTGTAGTTTGCGTGCGATCATCGTCGTGAATGAGCAGCAGTCGGTTGGCATCCAGCGGGGTTATATCCTCGGCTTTGTGGTTCATGCGCAGGGGTTGTCCCTGTAAGTCACGGATGAGCGTGAATGGCTTGTTGGCGTAGAGGTTATCTGGACTGATTGACCACAAATACGCATCTAGTTTTCCATTGGCTTCGAGCGAGGTTACCAGCCAGAACCGGTTGCGTTTCGCATCGTACTCTAGGCTGGAAAGCGCCAATGGTTGAGGCAGACTGGGTTCCGTCAGAACGGGGTTGAAATCCGCGATTAGTTTCCAGTCATCAGCCAGGCGAATACGGGACATATCACCAGCTTTTTCGACGGTATAGGAAACGCTAACCACTTTGATCCGATGTTTAAACTCACTGTACGACTTACCCTCTTCCCGAATACCGAACAATAAGTGGCTGTCGGTAGCGGCTAGTCCTTCGACCTTGAAATAGGGGATCGAGCCGGGGAACTCATCCGTCGCCAACACCTGCGCAATCCGCTGCCGATAGGCAATAGACGTGCGACTGGTATCGTCAGGAGCCAGGACGAGCGGGTGTTCCGGGTCACCGTTTCGCCAATACAGGATGGTATTGTAGCCGTCCCAGTCGTGACTGCCGGGCTTTACCCGATCGAAAGCGGTGGTTAGCAAGACAAATTTTCCGTCCGGTGTGCGGGCAAAATCTTCATATTTTCGAGCCGCTGCAAAAGCCGGATTTGTCAGATAGGTCGGTGGTTTGGTCGAGTCGGCCCGTGTTACCAGTGGTTTTGTGAAAACCGGACTCAGCCCGGCAGGCATATCTTTGTCATTCGCGATCAACAGGTTGCTACCGTCGAACAGTACGGCTGACGCTTCGCACCAAACGGGTTGGCCATTCAGGGAAGTACCTGCCGTGAAGCAATTTAACAAGCCCTCTTCGGTGATGGAAGCCGTAGTCGGCGCGGTATTAGTGGGTAATTTTGTCGTTCTACAACTACAGGAAAACCCAATGATTACCAGCAGTATGGCCGGTATTCGGTAAGTCATAAACTGAATGGTTTGGTTAGATCGTGGACAGTTCGGCTATCAGCACTAATCGATCAATTAGTGCTGGCCGTTTAGCGAATGGCCAACATCCGGCAGCCAAAATTCGGAAAAATTAGCGAGCCAGCAAACGAAGCGACTACTGACGCAGAACGAATCCTACGCCGTGCACATTGTCGATCCGGATGCCGGGAGTATTCGCGAGTCGTTTGCGAAGTCGGGAGATGAACACATCAAGGCTGCGACCCATAAAATAATCGTCGTCACCCCAAACCGCCCGCAGCAGTTCATCCCGCCGGACAAGCACATTGGGATGGGCGAGCAGATAGGCCATTACATCGGCTTCGCGATGCGTAAGGATTTGCGTTTGCCCATTGAGCGTAAGGGTTAGATTCGGATAGTCGAGCAGGACAGAGGCCAGCGCCTTCGGTTCCGTTATCGGTGCCGTTCGGCGAAGAAACACGTTGATTTTCAGGATCAGTTCTTCGATGCTGAACGGTTTGGTCAGGTAATCGTCGGCACCAAGCCGAAGTCCCTCCAGGCGATCGTCCTTGTTGGCCAGCGCACTCAGGAACAGAATCGGAATCCGCGCGTTGATGGCCCTGATTTGGCGCGCCAACGTAAATCCGTCGCTCTGTGGTAGCATCACATCCAGCAGGCATATGTCAAATCGCTCGGTCTGAAAAGTAACCCAGGCGTCGACACCATTGATGCAGTGCGTCACCGCAAACGGCACATTTTCGAGCGTATCCCGAATCACAAAACCGAGATTAACGTCATCTTCAACGAACAGAATGCGGGCCGGTGTCAAGGTCGTAGTAGAGGGAAAAGTCGCGTATAAACCCGTAACAGCGCAAACCGGGAAGCAATCGACGTAAGCCGGGCGAGGGCAATTCGTTCGCTGATGACGAACGTACTGCCCTCGCCCGGCTTACTAGTCAGCGTAAGGGTCCAGCCATGCGCCCGAATGATCTGTCGAACATAATACAAACCCAGCCCGAAGCCTTTCACGGTATGCGTATGACCGGACTGTACGCGAAAAAATTGCCTGAAAATAGCCTGCTGGTGTTCGGGTGCAATCCCCATCCCGTTATCACCCACCGACCAGCGTAATGTACCCCGTTCGGTGTGGGTGTGCAGAACGATGCAGGGTGGTTTGTCGCAATATTTTAACGCGTTGTCGATCAGGTTATTCAGCATCGTTTCCAGATGATAGCGATCCGCCCGGATGATGGGATTAGTCGCAGTTAGATCGAGTTCGATGTGGGGCGCAAACGCAGTGGCCGCAGCGGTCATGATCTCGTGCAGATCAACGGTTGTTAACTCCAGTAGAAAGCCGTTACGCTCGGAGCGGGCCAATTGCAATACGTTACTTACCTGCTTCTGCAGTCGCTGGCTTTCTTCGCTCAACACGCGGGCATACTGTTTGAGTCGATCGGGTTGCTGCGTAATCGTGTCGGATTGCAGCACATCAGCCGCGATCCGAATGGTTGAAACGGGCGTCTGTAACTCATGCGTGATGTTGTTGATAAAGTCGCGCTGCACCTCGGTCAGCCGCCGTTGTTTAAGGACCACAATCAGTGTGTAGCCGAAGAAGACAACCACCAGCAACACCGCTACCGTTGACCACACCCATCCACTCAACTGGCCCGCGACAAAACCCGACTGGTTCGGAAAACGAATGCCGAAATAATAGGTGTACCGGGCTGATTTGGGGAAATTACGGCTCTTCTTAACCGTCGTGCTGCCGGTGCTGACATAAGCGCCGTAAACCATCCGATCGCTCTCGCAATTGTAGATGCCGTACTCAAAATCAGTGATGAGATTATGCTGTTGTAGCGATTTCTGGATAAACGATTCGAGGGTTACCGGATCGATAGGTGCGTCGGTATTAACGATAAAATAGTCTGCCGAAAGTTGCGTGACGGCGTACCGGTTCAACGTAAACCGGTTCAGCCGTGCTACCTCGTCGGCTACGTCCTGCAAGGCAATAAAGGCTGATTGCCGAAACTGTCGCTCTCGAAGGGCATAGGCACTACGCACCCACACGGCTTGCACGGCCAGAATGCCAATGATGGACAACACCGAAAGAACAACCAGCAGACGAAGACGGGACATGCTTTGACGAGTAGACAGTCGAATACGGATTCCTGCTTGTAAAGTACGGCTTATTCACGCATTCGCTCAATACCTCAATCGCTCAATTCGGCTTCGTTAACAACTCATTAACAAACGTTAGGAATCGCTTAACAGGCGGTTGGTCATCGATGGTGTAGGTTTGTTGCGTCGTTCGGGTGAGCGGCAAGTGAGGTTACAAACCCTAAAAATCAATTGTATTTATGAAACGTATCCTGTTTTTTGGTTCACTGGTTGTGTTGCTGGCTTCGGTAGCGATGGTTGCTCCGTCGGCGTTGTTTACCTGGAATAAATCAACGCATGATTTTGGGAAGATAGCCCAGGGCAAGCCCGTCACGGCTGATTTTACGTTTAAGAACAAAGGCGAATTACCGCTTATTATTAACCGTGCTCAAGGCTCCTGCGGGTGTACGGGGGTCGATTATCCGAAAGCCGCTATTGCTCCTGGTCAGTCAGGAACGATCAAGGCGACGTTCAACGCGGCTTCGGCAGGGGCGTTTAATAAAACCGTAACGGTGGAGTCCAATGCCGAAGGCGGTGCGCAGACTCTTTACATCAAAGGCGAGGTTGTAAAGGAACCAGCGTCAGCTCAGTAAAACAGCCAGCGGAATGGGTTGCTAATGCATACGCCGTATCTTCAAGATACGGCGTATGCATTAGCAACCCATTCCGCTGATTACAGAAAAACGGTTGATTTACTCTTTCGGAGAATCACTCATGTTGGGTCCGTATTTCATCTCACCACGGTCCTTCTCAACGGCTGAACGCCCTTCTTTCATCCAGATTGGCATGGGAGCATCTTTGAGGTAGTAATCAAAGAACTGATAGAGCCGGATGCTTAAATCTTTGGCGTTATGACGCTGGGTCAGGTTATGGCCTTCCCCATTGTAGACCAGCATCCAGACGGGCTTGTTCAACCGGCGCAGGGCCGAAAACAACTCGATACCCTGATACCAGGGGACGGCTCCGTCGGCGTCATTGTGGGTCATCATCAGGGGCGTTTCGATGCGGTTGGCAAAGAACAACGGCGAGTTCTCGATGTAATTCATTGGTTTGTCCCACAGCGTACCACCGATGCGGCTCTGCGTTTTTTCGTACTGGAAGGCCCGGCTAATGCCTGTTTCCCAGCGAATTCCACCGTAGGCCGAGGTCATGTTGGCAACGGGGGCACCCGCTTCGGCGGCCCGGAACAGGTTGGTGCGGGTGATGATGTAGGCCGTCTGGTAACCACCCCAGCTCTGCCCCTGAATGCCGAGTCTATCGCGGTCAACGAACCCTTTATCGAGCAGGCTCAGCACACCGGGAACAATACAATCATACGCATTCGGTCCTGGCTGTCCGGTCGTGTACACGATGTCCGGCACGAAGACCAGATACCCATTCGAGACGCAGTACGGTATATTGATCGTTGAGCGGCTGGGCGATGGAGCCCGATAATCATTGAGCGTTTCGGCGTTTCGTTCGTAGAAATACGTTAGCATCGGATATTTCTTGGCTGGGTCAAAACCTTCTGGCTTAAAGAGTAATCCTTCCAGCTTGATCCCGTTCGTACCGATCCATTTTACGATTTCCACGGAGCCCCAGCGGATGCTGTCCTGTTGCGGATTAACGCGGGTCAATTGCACCGGCGAGGCCAGGGTCGTATCTATCTGAAAGAGATTGATCGGCTCCTGATAATTACCCCGATAAAAGGTCATTACTGGCGCATTTTTGGCCTTATTCAAACCGAAATAGCGGTGGTTGCTGCGGGTCAATACCGTTGGTTCGGTCACGGCAAGGCCATTCTTGCTCTTTAGAATGCCTGTTGCCTTATCACTTTCCCAAACGCCCGTCAGAAATAATTCAGACTTAGGATCGATCGATTTTTCTGCCGAACGCCGGTTGAATGACATGTCGTCATCATCGTCGATCTCCGCGCGACGCAACCGGATTTTGTTCTTACGGCCCCAGCCAGCAGTCAGGTTGGTGGGTTTCTCGCGGCCCGTGGGGTCGATTTGCCAGATATCGTAGCGATCGTAGAGCCAGAGGTAGCGGTCGCCGGACGTCCAGCCTGCTGATCCATAGGCACCCGGAAGGTTGGGCGTATCGTGCTCTTCGTCAAAAAACTTACTGGGCAAGCCGCGTGTCAGGTCCAGGCGTTTACCATCCATGACCGACCACGCCCGCCAGAGCGAATCGCGCTCATCGAACCAGTACGCATAGTTACCCTCGGGTGAAAGGCGGGGCTGCGAAGCCATTACATCGTTGGCAATCCGCTTTTTAGTGCCGGTCTGGGTGTCGATCAGATACAGATCCGTATGGCCGGGGTCCCACGATGCCTGTACCTGATAGGGGAGGTCGCTCAGGCCCAGCAGGTAGCGGGTGTTCTTCTTTTCATCAAACGTAACGGTCGGCACTTCCCGGTTGGCCAGGGGAATTACCTTGCCCGAAGTGAGGTCATACAGCGTGAGAAAACCGCGTTCTTTCTCTTCCTTGAGCCGACGTTGCTGCATGGGTTGCAGGCGACTGTCAGTCCAGGTCCAGATATCCATTTTTACTTTCTCATCGTCGGGCGTCAGCGTATCTTTCGTTGGTTTTGGCGCGATAGGGGATGTTGAGAAGTAGAGCCTTTTCCCGTCGCTCGCAAACTTGGGTTCACGAAATTCATTCACCGACCAGCCTTTGGGCAGTGCGGTTGTCAGGGTGTCGGCAATCACGCGAAAGGGTGGTTCGACCGAAGCAGTTTTACTTTTTTTACCTTTTGCCGGAGTCGCTGATGACAAATTTTTGTAGTAGAGCGAGAACACTTTTACGTCGGCACCCGCGCTATCGGCGGAGGCCATCCACGCCAGTTGATCGCCCGTTTTGTCGATCGCCAGCCCTTTGTAGATCTTTCGTTTCGAACTGGTATCGACCAGCATTGTCTGGCCATTGATCGTGTTGAACAGGAACACCCCAGGCACCGCATTATCGCCCGTTTTCAGCGAGTCATTCGCCGATTCCTTACTGTAGAATACCGTATGCCCATTGTCGGAAATAACCACATTAGAGACGAAGCGGACGGTTTTGCGGGTACCATCGGCCATGTTCAGAAGGGTCAGATCGTCACCTTTCGGCTTTTTGACGGATCCCTTCCGGGTAGCTACGGTCGTTGTCGAAATCGGGGCCGATGGCGTCAACGTATCTTTTGTCGTCATCATCGGCTTAGCCACGGGTGCTTCTTTGGTGTCCCGGCGTTCCTGCACAATAGCCAGCCAGGAACCTGCCTCTTTTCCGAAGGCAAATGATTTGACGTTCGGTAGTTTTGTTGGCTTACCCGTTGCCAGATTCAAGGCCAATAAGCTATCTTTCGGCATTTCGTCCGGCTTTCTCTTTTTTAATTTGGCTTTTTTTGTATCAGCCGCCTTCGCTTTTAGTTTCATTACCAGAAACTTGCTGTCGGGCGTAAACTGAGCCATGTACCCTCTTGGGAAGACGTAGCGGGTTCGATTGGTGGCGGAGCCGGTGCTGACCACTTCCAGCCGGCCATCACCTTCCTGTGGGTCAATCTGATAAGCGATCCAGCGGCCATCGTTGGATAATTTTTCGAGCCGCACGCCTTGCCAGCGGTCGTAGTCTGAGGCATTCAGCGGTCGTTTCTGATTTTGGGCAATCAGAGAACCCGAGAGGAGTAAACAGAATAAAAGTTGATTGAAGCGACACATAAAGGAGAAACGTTAACAACCAACGAAAATACGGAGAAATGGGCCATATTAAAGGGATTATTGCGTGAATTATCGTTCGATTATGAGAATTGTACTACTATTGATCATTTGTTTACCTTTTTGCTCATTCGGTCAGAAGGAAACTAAACTTAAAGAAGAACTGGATAGCATGTACGTGCTGGACCAGCGCAACCGGCAACTGTTGACGAAGCTTGGCAATAACAGGCCACTAAGCGATAGCTTGAGCGCGGTGTACAAGACAACACGCATCAAACTGGCGAGTATGCTCTGGGCTGAGCAGGCTAAAATTGATACCAGTAACCTCCACCGGGTTGTGGCGCTGATGAATGAGCATGGCTATCCAGGCAAAACGCTGGTTGGTACACCCACAAACGAGTTTGCTTTTTATATTCTTCAGCATGCCCGTCAGGTGGATGCCTATTTGCCGGCCGTGAAAAAAGCCGCCGAGTCTGGTGAGCTGCCTCTGTACCACTACGCGCTGATGCTCGATCAGTCGCTGATGCGCGCCGGGAAGCCGCAGATGTACGGTTCGCAGGTGACGTGTAAGCCAATCAAAGGGTCGGCGCAGTCGCGTTGTTTTGTGTGGCCCATCGATGACTACCGAGGTGTAAACGAACGGCGCAAACAGGCTGGCTTTCCGCTCACCGTTGCCGAAAACGCGAATCGGGTGAATGCGTCGTATGATCCGGCCCTGACGATTGAGCTTATGCGTAAAACATACCGTTTGGACTGATGAAGGTCTAGCCGTTGATCGTGTTACTTACAGGGACGTTGCTGCTTTAAGCAGCTTATTGTTATCGTGTCTGCTGAGTTCGGGCCAGGCGCCGAGTGGGTCGATGAGTACGGCTCTCGCTGTTGGTAGCGCAGGGAGCGAAACCTCTGGTTTGTCTGGGTTGGGATGGGCAAGCTGGCGGTATATCTCCCGTCCCTGCTCATCCACTACAACAAGGGGAACAAAATCATTAATGGGTATGTAGTGCCGTTGACCATCAGTGTTTTCGCGCCATTTGGTCGCGAAAACACTGATGGTCATTCTATCGGGTAGCGCAGCAATGCGTCCCACCTTAAAATCAAACCACAGTTGATCACTGAGATAGGTAGTCAAATAGTGAAGTGAATCGGGGAGGTTGTTTGCCAGCGTATTGGCAAAGGCGCTGGCCGTTGCTGAACCGGGTTTTTGAACCGCCTGCCTATAAAATTGAGCGATTGTCAGGCTAAGCGGTTTACTGCCCCATATCTGACCAATGCTGTTCAGGGCAAGGGCTGCCCGACCGTATTCCAGTGCATCGTTGCCAGTGGATTTCAATACCGGAACCTCCGGTTTATGAATACGGTTCCGGTTCCGTACATACAAAGCTTTGCGCTGTAGAAGCCGCTGCGTCAGTCGGTCGGTTCCGTATTGTCTGGAAATTATGTCCAGGGCCAAATAGTCGGCCAGACTCTGGCGAACGAAACCCTCGCCCGGCTGATGCGATGGCTGAATGCGATGAACTAGCCACTGCCTGAACACTTCTCGTGAAACCAGATAGTCAATATGGTCCAGCTTCTCGGGCTGTCGATAATCGGCTGTCCAGCCTTGTTTCTCGGAGATGGCAATCTGACCCGGCTTTGACCAGATGGGAGCAGAGCCAGTAGGCACTTCCAGAATCTCAAGGGAGGGATAAGGATAATGACCAAACAATCGTTCGCCTTTGTGGATGGCGAATTGAACGGCATTCCGTAGTTGTCGTACCTGATAAGGGTGGTGGTATTTTATCTGAACACGAATGACTTCACCGGATACTGACTGAACCAGAATAATTTGGCGGTTATACGTAATGGCTGTTTGAGCCATCGCAGCCTGTTGTCGGCGCGTCTAGAGTTGAAGGGAGAAAAAAAGTACAAACAGCACCAGGAACAAGCTTACCAAACCATAACACCAACTAAATCGTGAAGACCACTGTTTGAAGCGCAATGGTAAACTGTCAGGCAAACCACGATTCCAACCCAGAACAGAGCCAATAACCAACAAACCCGCCACGCCCCACCAAATGAGGTGTACCGTGGGCCGGACAGGCATGTTTGCGCCGTAGCCGATCAACTCAGAATAGCGACTGGAGCCGGGGAGGAACGAATATAGACAGGTGAAATCAGCGTGTGCACCAAACTGATAAACGAGGGTCAAGGTCAGGAAAATGAAGACGTTGACTAGGTGGCAGATAACGCGGTTGTTGGTCAGCACCGCAACCAGCGATGCGAGAGCAATCAGTTGGCAGTACCGCATAAAACCATCTAAGAGCAAATCGGATGCATATTGGCCCCAGTCGATACGGTAAAATCCCTGGCCCAGCTGTATGCCGATACCGGTGAGAAAGAGGACAAACGTCAAGATGATCGCTGAGCCAGCCAGCACCAGTAGTTTGGAAACAAACAGCACTGAATCAGGCTGAGGCAGGGCATCGTAAATAGGCCAGAAACCGGTTGTGCGTTCCGTAAAAATCAACTCTCCGGTCATGAGGACTAAAAATAGACCGATAAATAAACCCATCGGCAGACGTAGCGCCGTCATGCGCGATGTGATAGGCAACTCCGGAAAATCAGGATTTACCGTAAAAACGGTTGCCAGCAACACCGCCAGAACAACCAGCAAACCAGTTGTAATCTGAAACGAAGGCTGCCGCTCCAAATTCACGAACTCCAGTCTGGCTAAATGTAGCGTGGTTCGCCAGCGCGCCCGCCAATCAAAACGCAAGCGTACGGCTGGAACAGCGTAGGCGTTCACTACGGGGTCGGCTGGTTTGTCGGTCGTGGATGCCCTGGCCGCCTGATCATTGCGGAACGTATCGAATGAGAAGTGGGCTTCTGCCTGAGCCAGCATACCTAACGCCAGCCCAATCCATAACAAACGGTTAATGAAAAGCAGGTCAGAGAACGTGAGCAGGTCCGTATCGGTGGTCATGCTATCAATGGAATCCCGAACCATAGCAACGCCAAACGGATCGAGCAAAAGCCAGATGTCGGCGTTGAACTGGGTTGTTCTGTCGGATTCAGCCAGTATGAAGTACAGAACGGCCAGAAAAAGAACGACATAAGCGCCCATACACTTCGAAAAAAAACAGTCAGCGACAAGGTGATGCTGACAAGGATAAAGCAGTTTAGGGCTACTAGCCGAATAAAACCGTCGATTAAGGCTTCCCCGGAAATAGTGGTTACAGCGTGTGTGTAGACGATTGAATAGAGCAGTGCCCCGATCGGGTAAAAGGCAGCCAGGGTGAGGGCCGTTGCGTATGTTCCTGAAAACCGACCCGCAAAGTGCGTTCGGCTGGTTATGGGTAAGGTATACAGGAGGGAGGTTGTGTTAAACTCATTATCTTTCGTCAGCGATTGGCCAGCGAGTAGGACTGTAATGAACGCTACGACCGCTCCGAAGGAAGAAAGAACGTGATAAGTACCTGCCGCTGGACTGGCAACTGGAAATAGGACTTCCTGTTGATAGCCTGACCAAATGCCCTGCCCCAAAACCAGCGCCACAAATAGATAAAATGTTGGCTGGCGGAGGTTATACGAGTACTCAAAGCGGGCAATGGTCAGGAGTGGATTCATAAGGTCCACAAGATACGTAACAGCGTAATTAAGTCAATTAAAATCAGGATCTTGAAGACATGCCTGAACTTACGCCCGAACCAGCTCGGCCAGGCCCACGCCCGAGTCGGCGGCACCGTAATAGACCCAGATACGACCGTCGGGCCACTGAACCCATCCGTTCGAGAAGACGACATTCGGGAAGAATCCTTCGCGTTCCCAGGCTAGTTCGGGCGTCAGCAGGGGGGCGTCGGATCGGTCGAGCACCGTTGCCGGATCGTTTTTGTCGAGCAGAGCCAGGGCCAGTGAATAGGCGTGGGTCGGGTCGGCACCGTGGTAGCACAAAAGCCAGCCTTCGTCGGTCAGGATTGGCTCAGGTCCGGCACCAATTTTGCCGCCTTCCCACGCAAACGGGTTGTCGGGTAAGCCGCGACCGCCAAACAGAAACCGGTGATTTCCCCAGTGAATGCCGTCTTCCGATTCCGCCAGCCAGATCGATGGTTTACCAATGTCCGACACCATAGGCCGGTGCAGAAGCATGTATTTACCGTTGATCTTCTGCGGAAACAGAGCGACATCTTTATTGGGTGGCGGTAAGATCATGCCGATACGCTCAACCGTTTTGAAATCGGTCGTTACGGCCAGTCCCACACCCGGACCATGTTCCGACACGGCTGTATACGTAATCCAGTACTTACCGTCCAGAAACGTGATGCGGGCGTCTTCGACACCAAACGATTCGTCCATCCGGGCGGGAAACAGGAACGGCTCGTCATCGATGGTGAAGTGAATGCCGTCGCTGCTGCGGGCGATACGCAGATGGCTTAATGACGTTAGATAAACTTTACCGTCCAGTGGGACCACGCGCGGATCGTAGGGATCACTGGGTTCATCAAACTGCTTTACGGTTAGCCCCAGAACACCATCCTGCTCTTCGATGAGCGGTATATTGATGCGCCCTGCTTCCAGAGCTGGTGCTTCGGCCACCCGTAGGAGCAAAATAACCTCATCGCCGAAAAGACAGGCCGCTGGATTAAAGGCACCCAGAACGTTGAATCCATCGACAGAGGGTTTAACATCGCTCGTTTTTAGAATGGGCTGGTCGGATAATCGGCGGAGTTGATAATTTTTCATCGGGATTTTTTAGGTTCACCGGCCTGTAGTTTACTGTGTATCACCCATACACGGCTCGCTCAGCGCCATAAATTGATCAACTCAAAATTTGAGGTGGTGTTTATGTGCGATTAGTCAATAAATTTACGGCGCGGCCAAACATCCGGCAAATAGCCGCGTTATGACGATTGAAATCACTTAACAGACATTTCCAACCATGATTTACCAGCCAACGTTTGATCAGGACGAAGACGTGCTGATGTTGAACCCTGACCCTGAAACTGCCGCCTTCGACGACGATGAGGACGACTTCGACGGAGCTGAATTTGATGAACTGGGCACTGGAGCTGCCAGTGGCTATGGTGAAGACGATTTAGCCGATATCGAAGACGAGTTCAGCGAAGATGACATCGACCTGGACGAGGATCTGGACGATGACAGTATCGAAGACGACCTGGACGACGACAGCATGGAGTAAACCCCACTCTACGTTACATTAACCCTTTAATTGACAGAAAGCATGACACCATCCGAAGAAGAACCATTGGTTACGACGGCCAATGCCGACAACGAAGGGACTGCTCCAGACTCTGAAACTCAGTCATCGGCAGCCAGCGAGGCTGGTGATCGTACATCAGAAGAAGGGTCCCGCGCGCCAAACGATCCTGCTGAAGGTGCAGACGAATAAAATTTTATCGACTAATAAGTGGCCGCTGTTGGTTGCTTATTAGTCGATAATGACGGACAGCAGCGTCTGGCATTTCAACTCGGTTTCCTGCCACTCGCGTTCGGGCACCGAGTATTCGGTCAGGCCGGCACCGGCGTATAGGGTGGCTAGTGTACCTTCCAGTTTCATGCAGCGGATATGCACAAACAGATCGCTGGCTGGTGATTCACTCGCCGTGCCGGTGTTTACCGGGCCAAGAAACCCGCTGTACAGATCACGATCGTGGTTTTCGTGCTGCCGGATAAAGTTGACAGCCACATCGCGGGGTGTTCCGCAAACGGCTGACGTTGGGTGAAGTAGGCGCAACATCACGGTTCCAAGTTGCGGGTATCGCACAGCCTGCGTATCAACGGTAAAGCTGCTGCCAAGGTGCATCAAATTGCCGGCAACAACCGTTTTTGGTCCTTCTTCAATATATTCCCGTAGCCGGATTCGCTTGAAACACTCGATGATGTAGCGACTTACCAGCGCCTGTTCCTCAATTTCTTTCTGCGACCACATCGCTTCCGACGGACGCTTCATTGTACCATCGGATTCAAATGCCGACTGTGTTCCGGCTAAAGCATTCGTTTGGAAAATGCCGTTGGCATCGATGCTAACCAACCGTTCAGGTGTCGCGCTTATCCATATCTGCCCTTTTTCGGGGATGGATACGGCTGAAATAAACGCAGTCGGGTATTTCTTGCACAGCTTATCGAACAGCGCAACGGCATTCGGCGCATCGTCAAACTGTAGCTGTTTCGTTCTGGATAATACTACCTTTCTGAATTCACCCCGTTGCATGGCGCTAACGGCTTCGGCAACATTGGCTATGTACTGCGCTTCGGCTTCCGGATCGGCAATTGGCGTCGGAGCTACCAGGCTCACGTGGCTATTATGTTCAGGTTGCTTTGCGAGAAGATCGCTGAACTGGTCAGCTGTTTCACCGGGCGTGACGGTGACGTGTGTCGGCTCCGCGTCGGAAAAAATAGCCTGGATATCAGCGCGCAGAAATAAGGTTTGAGCGGGTGATGCCGTATCGGAGTTAAAATTGTCGAAGGGACTAACGAGAAAACCGGCGGGTAGTTCTTCCAGATCGGCCGAAACGCGGGGTACTACCTCGTCGAAGGAGACGATCAGATGTTTAGTCTGCTGATTAGGCAAGCGCCAGAGAGCAGCGGGCAAGCCTATGGTGCGAGCCGTTTCCCAAAAATCAACAGGACTGGGCCAACGTCCGGAAGAATGGGTTGTTGAAACGATCGAGCTAACGTTATCAGATTGCATAGTCAATAATCGACCGGATTAGGGACGATTACTGGCATAACAGTTTGTAAGGGGAATTTGTGCGAACTATAACAAAACAGTTGTGAAACTCTCGTTCTGATTCTTCTGATCATTCCCCGATAGACTTAATCAAAGGAGCCATGTAACGCGGACATCCTGTCCGCATTGGCGCGAACGTGAAGTCAATGCGGACAGGGTGCCCGCGTTACGGTCAAATCCGGATGTCTTTCAGCATCAGTTGCAACGACACGTTCCCGTTGAAGACGTTCTGTTCCACCTGGTAGCAGATCGAAAAGGGCATTCCACGACGGAGCTGATCGGCCATGTGCGCAAAACCGAAGCCAATGGCGGTGATCGTATGGCCCGACCGACTTTGCTTCACACTGATTTTTAAATGCTTTTCCTTCATGATGATCGGGTCGCTGGCTAAGTAGACGTTCTCCGTCATGAATAGGGGCTGCATATTGTGTGGACCGAAGGGCCCCATCTGCTTAAGAATTCGGACGAGCTTATCGTTGATCTCACTGAAATCCAGCGGCAGATCAATATCGATGAGGGGCGTCAGGTGCTCGTCGGTTATTTTGCGCGACACGACTTCTTCGAACTTTTGCCGGAAGGCATCGATGTTATCGACGGACATCGTCATGCCAGCCGCAAACGTGTGACCACCGAACTGTTCCAGCAGGTCAGCGCATTCTTCAATGGCTTCGTATACATCGAAGCCCGGCACCGACCGTGCTGATCCGGCGGCTTTATCGTGCGATTGCGTCAGGATAATGGTCGGGCGATGGAAATGCTCGATACAACGTGAGGCAACGATACCGATGACGCCTTTGTGCCAAGTCGCATCGTAGAGAACGGTCGTCTTGGCGCTGAGCATGGCTTCATTTTGCCGGATCATAGCCAGTGCCTGTTCGGTGATGCTGCTATCGAATTCGCGTCGGCTGTTGTTATGCTTGTTGATCGCCATCGCGAACCCATCGGCTTCTTCCTCCGATTCGGCCAGCAGAAGCTGTACGGCGGCTTTGGCGTGTTGAATTCGGCCGGCGGCATTGATCCGGGGACCCAGGCCAAACACAAGATTGGTAATATCTAGCTCCTTCGAAAAGCCCGCTATTTTGATCAACGCCTTCAGACCTGTGCGCGGGGCTGCATTCAGGTACTTCAGGCCGTGATGAGCCATTACGCGATTCTCGCCCGTGAGCGGAACAATATCGGAGGCAATGCTGACCGCTACCAGATCGAGATAAGGATACAACTGCTGGATGTCGATCTGCTCGTGCTGACAGAACGCCTGTAGCAATTTGAACCCCACCCCGCAGCCGCTCAGTTCTTTGTAGGGGTAGTCGCAATCGTCCCGTTTGGGGTCCAGCACAGCGGCTGCATCGGGCAGTTCGGTACCGGGCCGGTGGTGGTCGCAGATGATGAAATCGACGCCAAGTGCCTTCGCTTCGGCCACACGCTCAATGGATTTGATGCCGCAGTCGAGCGCAATGATCAATGAAAATCCGTTTTCGGCGGCCCACTGAATACCCTGCTGCGAGATGCCGTAGCCTTCTTTGTACCGATCCGGAATATAGTAATCGATGGCTGGGTGATAATTTTTCAAAAAGCCATAGACTAATGACACGGACGTTGTGCCATCGACGTCGTAATCGCCATAAATCAGGATTTTTTCCTGCCGTTCGGGCTGCATGGCGCGCTTCAGACGGGCAACCGCGCGGTCCATATCCTTCATGGCAAAGGGGTCATGAAGGTGGCCGATTTCTGGTCGAAAAAACACACGGGCCGCGTCGTAGTTATACACACCACGCTGCACCAGCAACGCTGCCAGAAAAGGGCTGACGTTGAGCGACTGGGTTAATGATTCGATAGCAGACCGTTGTTCCACCGAATCGGGGAAGGGTTTTGTGATCCATCGTTTTTGAGGAGGTGGCGGTTGGGCTATCATAATTGCAAGATAAATCCGTTTTTACAAAAACACTGCGTCTATGTTCATTTTGCTTTCGGCTTTAAGCCTGTTCATGTCCGGCGGTGAGCCGGTTAAATCGCCTAAAAAGGCTAATCTACAGGTCGATGTACAGAACGTCCGTACCATGAAGGGAGATGTTTACATTGCGTTATTTAACGCGAAGAATACGTTTCCCGAAGGAAAACCATTGGAAGGCAAGAAACTGGAAGCCAAAGAAAAGAGCGTTCAGACAACGTTTTCCGTTGATCCGGGCGAATACGCCATTGCTGTTTATCACGACGAAAACGGGAATGGCAAAATGGACAAGCGCGTATTCGGCATTCCCAAGGAACCTTATGGATTCAGCAATAATTTCCGGCCAACCATGTCGGCACCAAAATTCAGCGACTGTCAGTTCAGCGTCGGTAACAGCAATAAATCGATCAGCATAAAACTGAATTAGACGGGTGTAGGAGCACATATGGCCGTAAACAAATATAGTCTCTCCGCTTCGATGTAAGGTATTTTAGCTCTTTCTTTAAAGTGCTTAACGTCGTACTGTGTTCTCATGGTCGTTTCTGTACCGATCAAGCCGTCGTGAAGCGTTAGGTCTTTACAGAACGTGTGTCCATGAGAACCTTCTTGATCAGGCGAAACAAGCCTGTTTTCTCTCTTCGAACGTATCTAACGGTTTCGCCTGCCCGTCGCTCTGGAGCCAACTCGTCTGAAGCATCTTGTTCTGTTCAGGTAAAGACCCGTTGGTAACGTTTAGCCGACTCCTGTTCCATCCGTAACTTTTTGCCTATATTCATAAACGTCACGTCAATAATGCGTAAATCGTTTACCCTTGTTTTCCTTCTTACTCTGTTTGTTGCTGCTTGCCGTAAAACAGATAATCCGCAACCTGACCAACCTCCTGTTAACCGCCCCCCAGCTGCCTTTTCGGTATCAGCTAAGCAAGCTGCGGTCAATGCCGATGTAATCCTCACCTGGACCAAAGCCAAAGACCCTGACGGTGACCCGGTCACGTACGACGTAGTCTGGAAAGACACGCTGGCCAACAATCTGACCGATACCACGTACACGCTCAAGAATGTTGGCTACACGGCTGTGCTGAGCGGTACTGTTGTAGCTACCGATAGCAAAAAAGCGACGACTACAGCTGTTTTTAGTTTTACTACTGGTGGGTATCCGTACTCTGCAATTCCCGACGTCAATTTTGAGAAAGCCCTGATCGACCTTAAAATCGACGATGTTCAGGATGGAAAAATACTGACCGCTACTGCGCAAACCGTGATAGGGCTCGATCTAGCGGCAAGAGGAATCAAAAGCCTGCAAGGTATTGAGGCCTTTTCCAGTCTGACTAAATTGAGTTGTCCCGCTAATAGCCTGACCGTACTGGATGTTAGTAAAAATCCGCTGTCAAAGCTGGACTGCTCGTTTAATCAGCTAACCGAGTTGGCCATTAGCCAAAACGTGTTGCTATCGGAACTGGATTGTAGCAGCAATCACCTAACCTCGTTAAATCTTAGTGCCAATACAATGCTGACAAAACTTAGTTGCAACACCGACGCTGTTATCTCACCAGGTATTCGCCTGGCTTCGTTAGATGTGAGCAAAAATACAGCCCTGACCTATCTATCTTTTGCTGGTAGTAGCGTCGGTTCGGTGGATGTCAGTAAAAACACAGCCCTGACCTTCTTATCCTGTAGCAATTTAAACACACTGGATATTAGCAAAAATAAGGCGCTAATTTATCTGCAATGTTATGGTTTGAGCGCGCTGGACGTTAGCAACAACACGGCGCTAATTTTTCTATACTGCAACGGCTGTCGGCTGACAATGCTGGATGTCAGTAAAAACGTAGGGCTGGGAACACTGGAATGCAATGCTAATAATCTAACCGCACTGGATGTCAGTAAAAACGTAGCGTTGGGTCGTTTGGTTTGTGCTGGGAATAAGCTAACCACGTTAAATGTTACCAACGCGAGGGAGTTAACGTTTCTGGGTTGCTACGGTAATCAATTAACGGCATTAGATCTTAGAAGTAATACCAAGCTAAGTCAAGTGTCTTGTGCCAAAAACAATATTCAAACTATCTGCGTCAGTAGTCTTTCCATCGTCACCAAAGACTGGAGCAAGGATGCGTCCGCTAATTACCAGGTTTGCCCATAATTGCTAAGTGCTCATCGACAGCCCGTACGATTGGCCGAAATCGGTCATACGGGCTTTGTCTGTTCGAGTAATCACCACCTGCAAACCCATCATAAACGATGGCTTGTGGCCTGCGTCTGCAATAGAAAGTAAGAGGCTGCTTTTTGGCGATTCAAAATTTATTCGTAATTTTATCCGGCAAATAACATCACTTGTTAATTGCCATGAGCTTAGATACGAGTAAGTTTCTTTACGAGGCTCTCACCTACGACGACGTATTGCTGCTGCCTGCCTATTCGGAGGTTCTCCCACGCGATACGCAAACCACCACCCAACTTACCAGAACCATCCGATTGAACATTCCGCTCATCTCAGCGGCTATGGACACCGTTACGGAGTCGGCGCTGGCGATCGCGATGGCGCAGGAAGGAGGCATCGGAATTATTCATAAAAACATGAGTATTGAGGCCCAGGCGGATCAGGTCCGCAAGGTCAAGCGTTCAGAAAGTGGGATGATCATCGATCCCATTACGCTCGCTGAAACCGCCAACCTGGGCGACGCGCACAAAATTATGCGTGAGTTCAAGATCGGGGGCATCCCGGTCGTTGACGATTCGGGTACATTGGTTGGTATTCTGACCAACCGTGATCTACGCTTCCAGACTGATTTCTCTCGACCGGTTACCGACGTTATGACCCGCGAAAAGCTGATCACAGCGCGCGAAGGGCTAACGCTGGAAGAGGCCGAAAGTATTCTTCAGGAGCACCGCATCGAAAAATTGCCGATCGTTAATAACGAGTATCAACTTGTTGGTTTAATTACGTACAAAGATATTCTGAAGAAAAAGAGTCACCCGAACGCCTGCAAGGACGAACTGGGCCGGTTACGTGTTGGTGCGGCTGTGGGCGTTACGCACGATTATGTACAGCGTATCGAAGCTCTGGTCAAAGCGGGTGTTGATGTTATCAGTGTCGATACGGCCCACGGCCACCATATTGGCGTTTTGAATGCAGTTCGTGCCATTAAAGAGCGTTTCCCAAAACTTCAGGTCATTGCCGGGAACGTAGCTACGGGCGAAGGGGCCAAAGCCCTTGCCGACGCGGGTGCCGACGCCGTGAAAGTAGGCGTCGGACCGGGAAGCATCTGTACCACCCGAATTATTGCTGGTATCGGTATGCCACAGCTGACAGCCGTTTATGAATCGGCCAAGGCATTGCAGGGCACAGGCGTTCCAGTTATTGCCGATGGTGGTATTCGCTTTTCGGGCGATATTACGAAGGCTATTGCCGGTGGAGCCAGCACGGTTATGATCGGATCACTGTTGGCCGGAACGGAAGAAGCACCGGGTGAAGTTGTTCTATACGAAGGGCGTCGGTTCAAGACGTACCGGGGTATGGGATCGGTAGAAGCGATGGAAGATGGGTCAAAAGACCGGTACTTCCAGGATGCCGAAGACGACATCAAAAAACTGGTGCCGGAAGGTATTGTCGGACGGGTTCCGTTCAAGGGCAAAGTTTCCGAGATCGTTTACCAGATGGTTGGTGGGTTGAAAGCGGGTATGGGCTACTGCGGTGCCGCTGATATTACGGCGCTGCAACAAGCTAAATTCGTGAAAATCACCACGGCTGGTTCGCGCGAAAGCCATCCGCACGACATTTCGATTCAGAAAGAAGCGCCGAACTATTCGGTGAGATAGTGATCACTGCCTTAAAACGCAGAAAGGAGCCAGCAGATACTGTTAGCTCCTTTCTGCGTTTGTACGAAACTGTTCATGGATTGGGTCCGTTGTCAGAAAACCACGGCTATTTATCAGGCTATGGCAACAAAACCAACAACGTAATGGAAAAACGTACCATTGGCAGTTCGCATCTGTCGGTAGCTCCGCTGGCCTTCGGCGGTAACGTATTCGGGTGGACAGCCGACGAGTCTACCTCTTTTCAACTATTGGATGCCTTTGTCGACGCCGGTTTCAACCTGATCGACACCGCTGATGTGTATTCGCGCTGGGTGCCCAGTAATCAGGGTGGCGAGTCGGAAACAATCATTGGCAACTGGCTGAAAAAGAGCGGAAAGCGTGATCAGGTGGTGATCGCTACCAAGCTTGGCGCAGAAATGGCCCCCGATAAAAAGGGATTAGGCAAAAACTACATACAGACTGCCGTTGAGGATTCGCTTCGTCGGCTGCAAACGGATTATATCGACCTGTATCAATCGCACTACGACGATCTGAATACGCCCATTCAGGAAACCCTCGACGGATTCGATAAATTGATCAAGGCAGGTAAAATCCGGGTCATTGGCGCGTCAAATTTTACCCCCGAGCGACTGATCGAATCGTTGAAGATCAGCGATAACCTGAATTATGCCGCTTACCAGAGTTTGCAACCGGAGTACAATCTGTACGAACGGGAGAGCTACGAAACGAAGTACGCACCCATTGTTGAGCAGTACGGCTTGAGCGTGATCAGTTATTACTCCCTGGCAAGTGGTTTTCTGACGGGTAAATACCGGTCGGAAGCGGATCTGTCGAAGAGTCCGCGCGGGCAGGGCGTTAAAAAATACCTAGACGATCGGGGTTTTGCTATCCTGAAAGCACTTGATGAAGTAGGGGAGCAGTATGGGGCTACACCGGCTCAGGTATCGTTGGCCTGGCTGATTGCGCAGCCGGGTATTGCCGCGCCTATTGCCAGTGCCACCACCGTTGATCAGTTGCATGATATTGCCAAAGCCGCCGAGTTAAAACTGGATCAGCAGGCCATCGACAAGCTAACGACAGCCAGCGCCCAATAGCTAGTTACGTATCGCGGCCTTTAGTCCACGTAGCCGCAGATCGCCAGACTACAGCTGTGCAGACTAAAGGCCACGATACGTAAATTAGTCGTTCTTGCAAGTAGATTTAAGATTCTAGTTATAGGTTTACGGTTTCAAACCGCCTGCTAACGAATGAATCAACCGACGCCTTCAAGACTGACGCTGCATCAGGTTATTATGCTGGTGTTGTCGGTCTATGTCGTATTGGCACTGCTCTTTCGTGAACTGGTGCCGCTCCACGAGGATACCCGGCAATTGCTCGATGAGATCGATTCAGGTATTTGCGTCTACTTCCTGTTCGATTTCTTTTTACGGCTCTATCAGGCTCCCAGCAAACTGGAATTTTTACGCTGGGGCTGGATCGATCTGCTGGCTAGTATCCCGGCTTTGGACTGGTTTCGGCTGGGGCAATTGATCCGTGTTTTTCGTATCCTGCGCATGGTGCGGGCGTTTCGTTCGATGCGCGAATTTCTGGCCTATATCTTCCGGAACCGCGCCAACGGGACACTGTCCGTCGTCTTGCTCAGTTCGGTCTTGCTGATGATCTTTGGTGCGGTCGCGATCTTGTACGTCGAACGAGTACCGGAAGCAAATATCAAAACACCGTCCGATGCGCTCTGGTGGGCATTCGTCACGATCACGACCGTGGGTTACGGCGACAAATTTCCCGTTACGACATTAGGTCGGTTTATTGCCGCCGTACTCATGATTGCCGGGGTGGGCCTGTTCGGTACATTCACCGGTTACGTTGCCAACTTCTTTCTGGAAGAGGATCAGGAAAAAGAAAAGGACGACCTGGAGGTGCTCATCAACGAAATCCGGGAGTTGAAGCAGAAAATCGATGCGTTGGAGAAACGCCTTGACGCGTAGCCACTAACTCATCTGTTCTAAAGTCAGCCAAGTTTCTCATCTGATCACTTTTCTGACGCGTCGGCGACACTGGTTGGTAGTTCATACAGCAGCCAGGTCTTGTTTCGAATGGCCGTTGATTTCTGCCGAATGAGCTTGATAAAGTCGGCAATGCCCAGCGGCTCATTCCCGTTGGCGTGGATAAGCACCAGACTACCCTGCTTCGGCTGTTGATTTTTGGCAAGCCAGGCATCACTGCCTATTGGCAATAAACCGAAAGTGAGCACACGGTCGAACACGGCTTTATCGGAGACCAGACCCGGAAACCGAAAGAAAGGCGAAGGAATGAGGCCATTGCTGAGCATTGCCTGTTCGTTGAGCAGAATTTCGTCGTTCAGATTTGTGTTGGGTTCCAGCAGGAAATTGACCGCCAGCGGCAGGCGAGGATCGAAGCGGTGGTGGTACGAATGATTGACCCACGTAATGTCCAGATCGCCCCGGTTCGCCAGTCCCTTCAGATACGCCAGATCCTGAGCATGACTCTCCATCCACAGCCCCGTAATCGTTATCGTTACCGGGACGGGTTTTTCTTCCGGTTCAAAAGACGCAATCAACTGCTCAAAAACCGAACGATCGAGTGGTTTATGCGATGGGCACAGATCGATCGTTAAGCTAAAGCCGCGCTCGGTGGTATCGGCTCGTTCCAGACCGGCGTCCTGTAAGTTGTGGTCCCGCTGCTGTTCGCCCTGCCACGCACGCAGGTAAGGGGTTCGGTTAAACTGTTGACCTATTTGGGGCCATGATAGCGGCTGAACCGCACTGGCCGGTAAATTGACGACGGCTGTTTTTAGCGTTTGGGGGTTGACCGTCAGATAGCGGGTTTCGCGGTTCTGTTGCCATTGGCGCAGAATAATCTGCTGAGGTTGTGTCCGCGTAGCACCAAAATAAACCCGGTAATTGCTGATCTGACCACTGGTTTTTGTACAGATCAGCAGGATCAAACAGCTGATAGACAGGAAGCGAGGCATTACTGAAAAGAAATCGGCACGAAAATGGACTCAAAGATAATGCACGGTGCTATTGGTTCCGTGGGTGGTCAGGTTAATTTCCCGAATGCCAACACAATGATTATCGATGACCATGTCTGCCGGATCGTGCTTCATCTGAATAAAGGTCGATGGCGTTAACAACACGAGCAGATTGCCCCGCTGAACGACTTTTTCGACGTGATAATGTCCACAAACAACCGTAACGTGACACGGTAACTCTTTGACTAACTCAAGAAACTCCTCACTCTGCCGAAAGGGGTAGTGGGTATCCATGTAGGTCACATCAGCGGGCAGGGGCGGGTGGTGCATAAAAATTAGCACGTTGTTGTCGCGGAGCGCGGCCATATATTCTTGCAACCAGGACCATTGCTCGGGCGATAGAACTCCCTTCGATGTATCTAAAAACAACGTCGGCCGACCTTCGAGCGGTAACGCGTAGTAAAGCTCGTTGCTGTGGAGGTGGTTCTGTCGTTTGAATACATCGGCGAGTAATGCTGAATCGTCGTGGTTACCGGCAATGACGTACGATGGAAAAGGCAGTTTGTCCAGTTCCTGCTTCACCCACGTGTAAATCGATCGATCGCCAACCGTGTTACAAATGTCTCCGCCGATCACCAGGCAACTAGGTTGCAGCTCGGCGAGAGAAGCCAGCGCATTCAGGAAATTTTGCCGCACATCGACACCCTGGGGCTTTTTGTCAGCCGTGTCGATGTGTAAATCAGTGATAAAGGCGATGCGCATAGACTGAGAGTGTAAGCCGTAAGGGCAGTTCTTTTAGATCGTTTTTGCTTCGTTCCAGTAAACGTCCATCTCGGCCAGCGTCATGTCACTAAGCGATTTGCCATCGGCACGGGCCTGTTGTTCCAGATACGTAAAGCGTTTAATAAACTTTTTGTTTGTACGCTCAAGGGCTGTTTCAGGATTAATATCGATAAAACGGGCATAGTTGACAAGCGAAAACAGGAGATCACCAAACTCACCTTCGGCTCGGCTGGAGTCGATTGCTTCGTTGGTATCGGTGTTGAATTCGGCTTTAAATTCCTGCATCTCCTCTTCGACTTTTTCCCACACCTGCTGCTTTTCTTCCCAGTCGAAACCCGCTCCCCGCGCTTTCTCCTGAATCCGCATGGCCTTCACCAGCGCAGGCAGCGAGCCCGGTACGCCACCCAGCACCGATTTATTCCCCTCTTTCAGCTTAAGCTGCTCCCAGTTTGCTTTTACCTGTTCTTCGGTTTCGGCAACGACATCGCCGTAAATATGCGGGTGTCGACTGATCAGTTTCTCGCAGACGCTGTTCAGTACGTCGGTCATATCGAAATGATCGGATGAGTCGGCCGCAGCTTCCGACGCAATTTTGGCGTAGAAAACAAGGTGTAACTGAATGTCACCCAGCTCTTTGCGGATTTCGGATCTGTCTTTCTCCAGAATGGCATCGGAGAGTTCGTAGGTCTCTTCGATGGTCAAATGCCGAAGCGTATCCATCGTTTGTTTGCGATCCCAGGGGCACTGGGCGCGCAGCTCATCCATGATGGTTAGTAATCGATCGAACGCCATCAACTGTTCCTGACGGCGGGGCGGTAACTCTTGAAATTGCTTCATTGGGCTCATCAATCAATAAGACTCGTCTGGCCTTATCGGTTCGTAGAAAATGACTTGTATGGAAAGCCGGGGACAAATAGGGTTGGCCACTGCATGAACTTAATGCCACCGTGGCTACAGATCTCTATAGGTAAAGATAGCAGAAAAGGTGCGAAAAGAAGGCGAGTATCTGGATTGATCGCCACAAAACAGATGACGACTTAACGAGCCACATGTTTCTCAAAGTTGTTGCCTCAATACGCAGGAAATAACGTGTCCGGTTTCGATCGATGAACTGTCCGAGAACGGACGAGAGACTAGATATCGTTTTTGTAACACATTGACAGACAAAGGATAATCAACGCTGGCACGGCACTTGATGGGTGTAGAGACAACATGAAAACTAACACTCCGTAAAAAGCAAGTTGAATGAATTAAGCTGATCCTCATCCAGTTTACCGCTGAACACCTGAATACCCATAACATTTGCGGCAAAAACAGCATCAGCCGTCGCCAGCGCGGAAGGCAGGAAAAAGCCTTCTTCCTGATCGGAAAAATGCCGAAGTAGCTGCCGCCGGGCGATGCCATTGATGCAACCCGTTTTGAGCGAAGGCGTAAAAAGCCTTTGCTGACTAAACCAGAACAGGTTAGACGCCACGCATTCGGCTAGGTAGCCATCCGTGTTCAGGAGGAGCACGTCGGCGAACCCGTGCTGTTGCTTGTATAAACCGGCCAAAACATAGGGTAACGAATTTAACGTTTTATAAGCCGATATTGGAGATTCCGCTAACCGAACGTCTTCATAAATTCCTATTTTTGTTGGTTCGGTTATACGGAATGGGTTTCCCGGTTGAGCCGTGATCAGATAATTGGCTTCCTGGCAGGTGGGCGTGTACAGGCCACCGGGCTTGCGCCAGACCTGAAGTTTAATGCGGGCCGGTTGGTTAACTAATCCATTGGCCAAAAGCAGCTTATGGATAAGCTGCTGAATCGATAGTTCAGTAACGTGTATAGGTAACTTTAAATGCAGAGCGGCCATTCCTGACGTTAACCGGGCCATGTGGTCAGGCAGGAACCAGAGGTGGTTGTGTTCGTAGCGGATGGTTTCAAAAAGCCCGTCCCCATACTGAAAAGCCCGGTCGTTGGCCGGTACTCGAAATTCGTCTTCCGTTTGTATATCCGAATTATAGACCAGAAACATGATTAGTTTGCGCCGTTTATCCCAAAATGATAGTTGCCCCGAAGGTAAGTTTGTAACATTGAACCATCAAAATCCAGCGAACATGCACGTGGCGTGGAAACAAATCGGGGCCGTTGTCGCTCTGATCCTAACAACAGGTTTATCAGGAACGTACGCACAGACCACATCCAGTGCATTACCGGCTGGCGCTGCAACGACATCCCTGGCGAATGGTACGGCAACCCGGCTGAATTTACAGCAATGTATCGATATCGCTCAACAGAACAACATTCAGGTTCGGCAAGGGCAATTGACCGTCGCTAACAGCGACTTGCAGTTACGCCAGTCCCGGTTAAACCTGTTACCGACGACTAACTTTCAGGCCAACCAGGGACTAAACGGTGGACGGAGTATTAACCCGCAATCGAACGGATTTATCCAGCAGTCTATTGTCTCGGGCAGTTATCAGCTGAACGGGGCCGTCACGCTTTACAATGGCATGACCCTGCGCAACACCATCAAGCAGAATGACCTGATCCTTCAGGCCAGCCGCCACGAGTTAAACGCTACGCAAAACAACGTGTCGCTGACGGTTGCCCAGAATTACCTGAATGTACTGACGGGCGCGGAGCAACTGGCGGTTGCCCAGCGTCAGGCCGAAGTGACGCAGGCTCAACTCGATCGTACCCAGCGACTGGTCAATGCGGGATCAGCACCCGAAGCGAACCTGTTTGAACTCCGTGCGACGTTGGCCGGTAATGACGTTGATGTGATTACGGCGCAAAACACGCTTGATCTGGCTCGCGTTGCCTTACTTCAGGCCATGAACGTACCAATCAATCAGGCTTTTGAGGTTGAGCCCATCAATGTGCCCGATCCCGGTCTTGATCCCTACACGGCAACTGTGCAGCAACTGTTTGATATTGCAGCTACGAATCTGCCGGAGGTGAAAGGAGCCGATATGCGCGTGCAAAGTGCCGCGTTGGGCGTTCAGGTGGCCAAAGGGGCGCTTTACCCAACCTTATCGCTGAACGGGAACTTGAGCAGTATTTATTCCAGTGCGGCTAACAAGCAGCAAGTGGCGACCGGTACGTCGAGCCAGCAGATCACCGGGTTCTTCACCGATGCCACGGGCGCGCAACAACCCGTCTATTCCAATGTCACGAATTTCAATATTGCCGATGTAACGTATGCTGATCAGTTGAAAAATAACTTCAACCGGTCGGCGTCACTCTTTTTGCGGGTGCCTATTTTTCAGGGTAATCTATCCCGAAATCGGATCACGACGGCGAAAATTCAGCAGCAGACCGCCGAGTTAACGGCTCAGAACACGCGCCTGACGCTCCGTCAGCAAATTGAAACGGCTTATACGGGCATGCGGGCGGCTGCCAATAAATTCCGTGCGACACAGGTGCAGGTTACTTCACTTGAAAAGGCGTTTCAGGTTGCCGAAAGCCGGTTAAATGCCGGTGCTATCAACGCGACTGATTACAGCATTGCCAAAACAAATCTCGATCGTGCCCGTGCCAGTCTGGTTCAGTCCAAGTACGATTATGTGTTCAGAACCAAGATTTTAGACTATTACCAAAATAAACCACTTGCATTCAATTAGTGAACGGGTGAATTGATGAATGACCGGACTGGTGTTCCCGAGGCTAATTTCTCGTCAAACTATTCATATATTCGCTCATTCACAAGTCAACCAGCATGAAACAGAAATCAAACAGAATTTGGTGGATACTAGGAGGGCTGATCATTCTGGTCGTTGGCGGTTTAGTAGCCGCTAAACAGGCCGGGATAATCGGAAAACCGAAATCGACAGAAGTAGATTTTGCGACCGTTAATCGAACAAACATTACCGAGCGGGTTAGTGCATCAGGACGGGTGCAGCCACAGGTTGAAGTGAAAATCAGTCCCGACGTATCGGGAGAAATAATCGGGCTCTATGTGAACGAAGGTGATCCCGTCAAAGCGGGCCAGCTGTTGTGCCGTATTCGCCCTGATAATTACGAATCGCTGCTGGCGCGGGCCAAAGCAACCGTCAACCAGAGTCGTGCCCAACTGGAGCAGTCCAAAGCGTCCGTAGCCCAGTCGAGTGCCCGGTTGATTCGGGCCAAAGCCGACTACGACCGAACCCGTAAACTATATGCCGACAAGGTAGTCTCTTCCGCCGACCTGGAAACGAGCGAAGCCAACTTCAACGTGGCCAAACAGGAGGTCGAAGCGGCCAATGCCAACGTTCGTGCTTCGCAGTTCAATATACAGAGCGCGGAAGCCAGTCTGCGCGATGCCAACGAGAACCTGCGTAAAACCACGATTTATGCGCCGGTTGGTGGAACGGTCTCGAAGCTGAATATCGAACTGGGCGAACGCGTGGTAGGTACGTCGCAGATGGCCGGGACCGAGATTATGCGGATCGCCAATCTCCAGAATATGGAGGTGCGAATCAATGTCAATGAAAACGACATTGTTCGGGTCAATATGGGCGATACAGCAGATATTGAAGTTGACTCCTACACGATGGCCGGGCGTAAATTCAAGGGTATCGTCTATGAAATCGCCAATACGGCCAATGGATTAACAAGTTCATCAGGTGCGGCCGCTACGGTTTCGGCCGATGCGGTTACCGAGTTCGAGGTGAAGGTCAAGATTCTGAATAATTCCTACTCAGATTTACTGGCACAAAAAGATAAGAAAGGCTATCCGTTCAAGCCCGGCATGACCGCTTCGGTCGAGATCATCACCGACCGGAAAAATGGCGTACTATCCGTTCCTATCGCTGCCGTTACGACGCGGGGTGCTGGTATCGACGCTACGGGACAGGTAGAAAAAGAAGAGCAGGAAAGCGAAGAGGCTACTAACGCGGTTCAGAAACCGGTCGAACAGATCGAACGGAAAGAAAAACCCAAAGAGATCGTTTTTGTCAACGTGGGCGGAAAAGCCACGCAGCGCGAGGTGAAAACAGGAATCAGCGATTTTGAGAATATCGAAATTATGTCGGGGCTGAAACAGGGCGAACAGATTGTATCAGGTCCGTTCGTTGCCGTGTCGAAGAAACTCAAGGATGGTGAACTGATCATCAAGCGCGATCCGAACAAGAATAAAAAGAAAGAAGACGAGAAGGAGTAACGTACTAGTCAATCTGCATCAATGGATGGTAATCTACCGGGTCAGCTTTAAAAAACTGGCGGGTAGGTTACCATTTCTTTTGCCCTCTTCAGTGTTGAGTATTGGGTGATTAGCTGGGTAAGGCTAGGCCACAAAATTTGTCCTGCATCGGCTTTCTTCCTTTCTTTACCCCATGAAAGTATCGCAACCCGTTCGGCTGACTATGGTAGGTGGAGGAAGTTGGGCAACGGCGCTCGTCAAAATCCTTTCCGAGAACAATGTCAGTATAAAGTGGTGGCTTCGCAAAACGTCTGACGCGGAGCATATTAAGCAATTTGGCCACAATCCCAGTTACCTCAGTGATGTGCAGATTAATACCCGAAAGGTGAAAGTCTGTACGAAAATTCGGGACGCGTTTCGCGATAGTCAGTATATCGTGCTGGCCGTTCCAGCGGCTTTCGTATCCGATGCGTTGACAGGAATCAGACCCGAGCATTTCGACGGCAAATGTGTTATCTCGGCGATCAAAGGGATGATACCGGGGGCGAATCAGCTCGTAACAGATTGGGTCAGTGAACAATACAACGTGCCCACTCAACGAATGTCGGTCATTGCCGGACCCTGTCATGCCGAAGAGGTTGCGCTCGAGAAACAGTCCTACCTGACAATTGCTTCGCCCGATCCGGTTTGTGCCGAGAACGTGTCTGACCTGCTGCGCTGCCGGTTTGTGCAGACAACACCGGTCGATGATATCTACGGAATTGAATACAGTGCCGTTATGAAAAACATCATCGCTTTGGCCTGTGGTATTACGCGCGGCCTGGGTTATGGCGACAATTTTCAGGCGGTACTGGTGTCTAACGCGATGCAGGAAATTCGGCGATTTGTGGACGCGATTCATGCCAAGCACCGCGATTTGAGTGGGTCAGCCTACCTGGGTGACTTACTGGTAACGGCCTATTCGCCCTTTAGCCGAAACCGAACGTTCGGCACGCTCATCGGTCGTGGCTATACGATTCAATCGGCGCAGGCTGAAATGAACATGATTGCCGAAGGGTATTATGCCGTGAAAAGTATCTACGAAGTCAACCAGCGTTTCGGCGTCAGAATGCCGATTGTTGATGCTGTTTATACAATTCTTTACGAAAAAGCAGCGCCCGGTGCCGCAATGAATACGCTTAAAGAGTTATTGAAATAATCTGGTCAACGTGCTCGTCTACCGGGCTATTTTCGGGCGATCAAAGGCTACGCATGGAGAATATCAAAGACTTGTTTAACGTGTTTCCCCGGCCCGGTCGGGTTGAGTGGATTGGTATCCGAGCCGAAAGGCGTGTATCGCCCGAGGTCGTTCAATCGGTCGAGGTGTCTGAAAAGAAGGGGCTTATTGGTGATCACTATAGCGGACAGAGTGGCAATCGACACGTTACGCTCATTCAGGCCGAGCACTTACCGGTCGTGGCAGCCTTGACGGGTCGCGACGTGCTGGATCCATCGCTCGTCCGTCGAAACATCGTGGTGTCGGGTTTGAACTTGCTGGCGCTGAAAGACCAGCAGATTCATATTGGCGATGTAGTCCTGAAAATTACGGGCCAGTGTCACCCATGTTCTAAAATGGAAACTGCTTTGGGGCCGGGTGGCTATAATGCCATGCGCGGGCACGGTGGCATGACCGCAAAAGTAGTGACCGGTGGGACAATAAGCGTGGGTGATGACGTGGTTGTAATGGCTAACTAAAGGCATTTACTAGTTGCCCAACAAACACACAGGTATTGATCCGGTCGACCTTTGTGAGATTGGAGCATATGGGTGCAGGCTTGCTTGTTTCGTCTACTTTGGTCGATAGCCACTAAATTAATCGCCCTTGTGTCAGGGACTTAATCCAAAAAAATGAGTTTATACTGAAGAACGAGCGAAACGCATGGCTGCTTACTCGTTGACATGGCTGTTTTCCGCTGCGTCTGCTGTCGATTGATACAGTAACCAGCTATACATCAAAAAGGCATTGCTTTGACACAACGTTATGAACAGAATACTCAACATGCTGCCATTACTGCTGATCGGCGTGTCAGCCGCAGCTCAAACGACAACCCCTCCAACTACGCCCTCCGCCGTCGTCACAACGATCGAAGATATTACCGGCAAACACTTTCAACCCGATACGGCTTTTGCGGCCTTGTCGGAGGAAGACCAGACATTACTGGCTAAAGAACCGGTCGCTAACTGGGGACTAGCGCAGGAGTCGAACAATATGACGTATTACAATCTGGTTATCGGCACGCGGTCCTATCAGTTACTGATCACCCGATTACCGAAATCGTCGTTCCCAACCGCTACGTTGCTTCGCTTTACAACACCAAAATCAAAGCCGGAACCCATCGCGCGCGGTGCCCTGAAGCCAAAGGAGGACGCGAAAACAAAGTAAACGATTGTAGTAAATTAGCAACAAACCTAGCGTTGCTTGGGTGTTTTATCCGCCGGGTCAGAGGAAAGGCGACTGGGTCGATTGAAGCCATCCCGGTAGCGGTTTCTCAACTGCTGAATGGTGTTGATAAGGTCGTAGTCTTCGGCCTTGAGCAGAAATTCATCATCCAGATCGCAGAAGTCGAAGAATCGATCGACCTCGTCCGTTTTCAAGTTCGTTGATTGCTCGACCAGTAACCGAAAGCGTTCCAGCGCGAGCGCATGACGACGATCCTGTTGCATGATAAAATAAGCCTTGCGATCTGATTTAGGTCGTTTAGCGAACATTTCGTACAGCAGCGTAACGCCCGCGCCGTCGGCCAGCCGATCAAACGCCTGTTCACCCGTTACTTTCTTTGACGCCGTGGGTTCGTCCAGTATCTGCTGAATTTCGCGCTTCACTTCTTCGTACCGTTTCCCCGTAACCGTTACTTCTGCCAGATCGACAACGCGATAGGGCATGGGCGGCAAGGCCAGCGCCGTAATGGTCGGGTTATCGGACCCGTCGTAGCGAATGCCGATACGGTTATAAAGCTGGCTTGTCAGGATGAGCGAGTCGCCGGGGACCGCGGTCAGGAAAAAACGACCCGTTGCATTCGTACGAGCACGTTGGCGGGTTCGCTGGTTGATGACCGTCACTTTGTCAACCCCTTTCTGATTCGTCTGATCAATAACGGTTCCAATCACATATTTGCCCTGGGCCAGTGCAGTGCCCGGCTGGACGAGTGCCATTGATACGATCAGAAAAAAGACGATGAGATAACGCATAGGGCTTATAAAACAACCTGTGCCACTGCTCAGCGCAATGGCACAGGTTGAACACAGTCAGTACGTAAAGTTACGTTTTTTTTGGTTTTGCAAAAGGTAATTCCGGCGTTAAAAAACCTTAACGAGTTGCTGAAGACGATCCAGATTCATTTCCGTAAAGTCATGAATAACATCATCCACGAAAGGACGAAGCTCGTCGGGCGTCTCGGTTGTAGCCAGACCAACCACGCGCGCTCCCGATGCTTTACCCGCCTGAATGCCCGTCATCGAATCCTCAAAGACAACACAATCCGACGGCTCAACGCCTAGTTGCGCCATGGCCTTCTCGTAGATTTCCGGATCAGGTTTGGGGTGATTCACCATGCTTTCGTTCAGCAGTGCGTCGAAATAGGAACGAATATTGAGCGCATCGATAATGAAATCGAGGTTCTCGGCCGGTGCCGAAGTCGCCACCGCCGTACGAATACCAGCCGCTTTCAGGGCTTTCAAAAAGTCAACGATACCGGCAACGGGCGTAATGTCGTGCTGATAGAGTTCGCGAAATAACGCTTCTTTTTCATGCGCTAATCGTGCAGACTCTTCAGCCGAAAGTGTACGGTCGGCAAATAAATGAGCTACAATATCGGTATTGTGCTTGCCCGATACATACTGAATGAAATCGCTGTCACTCAATGTTTTTCCGTAGCGTTGATAATACTCGCGCCAGGCAATGCGGTGATGCGGATTCGTATCTACGATCACGCCATCCATATCAAAAATTACTGCTTTCATAGTTGTAGCCGAACCCTGATTTGCACAGGCAGGCGTTAAAATAAGTTTACAATCCGGGACAGACCGGCAGAGATCAAAAGCATGATAGCGACGAAACCAAGGCCGTAATACAAGCCAAACCCTTCGGCTACAAACCCGATAATGGGTGGCCCAGCCAAAAAGCCGATGAAGCTAAACGTCGCGAACGTAGCCAGCCCGGCAGCGGGAGGAATGCCCGGTACGCGCATGGAAGCTGCATAGAGTATAGGCGCGCCCAATGAACAGCCTGCTCCGAGTATGGCAAAGCCGATCAGGGCCGTTGCCGGGTACGGAAAGGCGATGGCAACGAACAGTCCGAAGGCAGCCAACAACCCCCCGATCTGCAACCAGCGTTTCGGGCCGATTTTTGGAATGATAGCATCCCCCAGGAAGCGAAAGCTTGTCATCATCAGCGAGAAGCTGCCGAAGCCAAGCGCAGCAATCTGACTACTGGCACCAAGCGTTTCCCGTAGGTAAACCGCACTCCAGTCGAAAGCGGCCCCTTCGCCCATGGCCAGTGCCAAACCAATCAGGATCATCAGCAACAGATCAACGTTCGGCATAACGAACGAAGACCCCGCTTTCTCGCCGGTTTCCGTTCGGCTGCTCGACGGAATCTGGGCGAGTATAGGTTGTAGAACCAGCGTTAGGACAAGAATCAGGCCCGACATGACCACGACGTGGACCGATGGCGAAACATGCAGCGCAATAACCCCTCCGGCAATACCCGATCCCAGCAGGCCCCCCAGACTCCACATACCATGACACGAAGACATAATGACAATGCCCTGCGACCGTTCCAGATTGGTTGCGCTGGTGTTCATGGCGACATTAATGAGGGCTGCGTTAAGACCCATCAAAAATAGACCAATGGCCAGAATCGCCGGATTTGGCGCATTGAGTGGAATTAAAACCGCCAGTGCCAGCCCGATTGCCGACCAGAAACACGCTTTCGCTTCACCCAGTTTGGCAATAACCCAACCCGATACGGGATTCATAATGAGCAAGCCAACGGGCATGGCAAAGAGCGTTAAGCCCAGTTCTGCGTCGGAAAGGTGCAGTTTCTCCTTCACGTGTGGAATGTGAGCCACCCAACTACCAAAGAGAATGCTATCGGAAGCAAAGACCAGTCCAACCGCTAAGGCATGCCGGTTCAGAAAAAACGTCAGCAGGTTGCGGACGAACGGATTCCGATGCGGCTTATCGACCGAAAATGTAGTATTCATACTGCAAAAATAGCCAGCAATTGCTGGCTATTTCACTAATCTATTATCCGTAACTGATGGTGTATTACCTATTTCAGGTCGGAATAGACTAATTCATTGTCAACCCCGTACTATTTTTCAGGTGACCCGCCATCGCTTTTCGAAGCTTTTCAACCTTAGGCAGCGACACCCGCTGAATGTAAGGCTGGTCGGGGTGCAGCGCGAAATAGTTCTGGTGATAGTTCTCGGCGGTGTAGAAAACCTTGAACGGCACTACTTCCGTTACCACTTTACCGCTGTAGTGTTTGGAACTGTTCACGCGTTGGATGGCTTCTTCAATTTCTGCTTTCTCGGCGGGTGTCCGGTAAAAAGCGACCGACCGGTAATCGCGGCCAACATCGGGTCCCTGGCGGTTTAGCGTGGTTGGATCATGACCCGCAAAAAACGCATCGAGCAATTGCGGATAGGTGATTACCTTAGGGTCGTAATAAACCTGTACTGACTCCGCGTGACCCGTTTGATCCGTGCCGACCTGTTCGTACGTTGGGTTTTTGACCGTACCCCCCGAATAGCCCGAAATGACTTCGTTGACGCCTTTGAGCTGGTTCATCCCTTCTTCCATAGCCCAGAAGCACCCACCGGCAAAGGTGGCTACGGCTTCACCCGCTTTAGGCGTCGGTAATTTCGCTGGTGTGTAATCCTGAGACTGGCCTTGTGCGCACCCCGCCAGCAGGAGTATCGTCAGCGCAAATAAGTGAATCCGTTTCATGCAATTTGTCGTTAGCATTCTGTTACTTCATAAACGTTTAAAAATGGGTTGCGGTTTCTTTGGTGGGTTGGTTGGACGATATTTTTGCGCGAGTTCCTGACGGAAGATTATGAAGTTACAATTCGAAAAAATAGAGCCCGAAGCCGGCAGTTCGTTTCGGGTTATTCATACTACCGAGCCTGAAACCTGCCGGGTCTATTGGCATTATCATCCCGAGTATGAGATCGTTTTTATTCCGTTTGGGGATGGGCAGCGACGCGTCGGCACCAACGTTTCTCGGTACGACGAGGGTGAACTGATATTTATCGGCCCAAACCTGCCCCACCTGAACTTCAGTTACGGGAAGGAGGGGCAATTTGAAGAAATCGTCGTGCAGATGCGCGATGACTTTCTGGGTGAACCATTTCTGCATAAGCCGGAATTGACCTCCGTCCGGCGTTTGTTCGAACGGGCACATAGGGGGTTGACCTTCGGCAATGAGACCAAGAAACTGGTAGGGCCGTGGCTAGCCCAACTTCCTGATCAGCCGCCCTTCGAGCGACTGCTGACTTTGTTGCGGGTGTTACAGCAATTGGCCGATGCGCCCGATGGCCAGCCGCTCCACGCCGATGGGATTCGGTTTGATCTAAATCCGAAAGAGCAGGAGCGGATCAATCAGGTGTGTCAGTACGTTGAAACGCATTATGCGCAGCCAATGGACGTTCGGAACGTGGCGGATCTGGCCAACCTGACTGTCCCGGCGTTTTGTCGGTATTTCAAACGCATAACGCAACTGACGTTTACCGATTTCGTGAATGAATATCGGGTCAACCAGGCCCGGCGACTGCTGCAATCCTCCCGAACGGTGGCCGACGTGGGTTTTGCGGTCGGATTCAACAATCTTTCTCATTTCAACAAAACGTTCCGGGCTGTGACGGGGCAGACGCCTAGTGCCTACCGTAAGGCGTTGGTTGGCTAAGTGGCTGGCGTTCGCGTTGTTAGTTCCAGTTTTTTGTCAGTACGATCTCTGCCGCTTTACCCTGTGGACTGAATTGGTCACGATCGCGATGACGCGGATCGGCATCTATGAACCATTTCCACAGAAAACCACCCGCAAACCAGGACTGTGGCCAGACCGTTTCGAGTAAAGCCGCATAGGCATTGGCCTGAACGGTTGCATTCGGTATGCAGTCCGTTTCGGATTCCCACGGACGCTGGGCCGCATGATCACAACTGCGGTAGCCAAATTCGGTGAACAAAATCGGTTTTTCCACCTGACTGCTTAGCTGCTGCAAGGCTTTCATGGGTTTTTTCCAGCCCCGTGCGAGTTCGGCCACTGTTGGTTCGCGTTCGTCGGCGATTGGAAAATAAGCATCGACCCCAACGTAATCGAGCTGTTTCCAGAAGGGAATTTTCTCATAGCGGTCCCAGTTGGCCGCGTAGGTCAGGGGACCTTTATAGATCTGTCTGACCTGCCCGATCAGGGATTGCCAGAAAGCCGGACGGGCAATGGCGAACCGGTCCAGCTCAGTTGTGATGCAGTACAGATCGACCTGCAACGAATCGGCAAGTTTGGCAAAGTGCAGGATGTACTGCGCGTAATCGTGTTCGAACGACTGCCAGTCGCTTTCCGTCGTAAATTCGAGGTCGAGGTGGGAGCCTCCCTGCATCCAGACATGTGGTTTCAGCATCGTTTTCAGGCCCTGCCGCTTGGCCATTTGTACGGTGCCGGTCACACCCGCCGTTGTTTCGCCCCACCATTGCCACTTGCTCTGTTCTTTGCGATTTTCACTAAAGAAAAAATGTGGATCGCCCTTTTTGCAGAAGCCGTACGGCACGATCGCTACCCAGTCGCCACCGATGGCCCGAACCGGTGCCAGTGCCAGCGAGTCGGGCTGACGCGGTGGAGCCACCAGATTGACCCCCTTGAACTTGGGACCGCTGTACTGAAAAGGCGGCTGCGTCTGACAGCTCAGGAAGGCGCATACAATCAAAAAGAAACGATTGGTCATAAGGACGGTAAGTAAATTACATTGGGAAATGGATTTATTATAGTCTAAGCTATCCGTCAACCTAATTTGCGTATGCAACGAATTGTCATTGGCCTGCTTGTTCTCTGTACTGTCAGCGGCTCCATTGCGCCGGACCCGACCCCCCGTTTCAGACGCTATTTTGTCGCTTCCGAAAGTTACGAATCTGTTGGCGTTTTCGACGTTGATAAAAATGATACGCTCGATCTTGTTTCGGGTGATTTCTGGTATGAAGGACCCAATTTTCGCCGTCGGCATCTAATCGGGAACGAGCCCCGGAAGGACCAGTACTTCGATGATTTTTCGACGATTCCAATGGACGTAAATGCCGATGGTCGTTTGGATTTTGTGACGGGTGGCTGGTTCGATCAAACGCTTCGCTGGGTCGAAAATCCGGGATCGGGTAAAGACGCTAAACTCTGGCCGTTGCATGAGATTGGGAACGTGGGCAATGTAGAAACCACCCGTGCCTGGGATGTTGACGGCGATGGTACCCTCGAGATCGTTCCGAATAATCCGGGTCATGCGCTAAAGTACGCCAAGCTAACCAGTCCGGGTGTGTTCAAGATGGTGACCGTTGCGCCAACGCAGGGCCACGGCTTAGGCTTCGGCGATGTGAACCAGGATGGGCATGGCGATTTTGTCGTGAGCGATGGCTGGCTCGAAGCACCCGCCGACCGGACGACCGGACCGTGGACACTGCACAAAGAGTTCGCGCTTGGTACGGCTAGTGTGCCCATCATTGTGGCTGACGTAAACGGTGATCGGCTCAACGACCTTATTGTCGGGCAGGGACACGGTTACGGGTTGCATTGGTACGAACAAACTACGGATGGCAACGGGCAGCGGAGCTGGACCAAACACCTAATCGACGATAAAAACTCGCAGTACCATTGTCTCGAATGGGTTGACATCACGGGCGATGGTCGGCCTGATCTGGTAACGGGTAAGCGTTTTCGGGCGCACAACGACAATGACGCGGGTTGCTATGATCCCGTTGGACTCTATTATTTTACGTGGAACAGCGCCCGGAAGCAATTCGTGAAGCATGATATCGCGTACGGAGAGGCCGGTGTGGGGAAAGGGACTGGTATTTATTTTGCCATCGCCGATTTGCACAAAACCGGTCGTAAAGACATTATAGTAGCTGGTAAAGATGGATTAGTAGTATTTTTTAATGAAACAGGGCAAAAAAAATAAGGACAGTTAGTCTATCTATGTAGAGGTTTTGTTGTATTTTTAACATCCGTATTTTTTGTATGAACCTCTAAAGAAGCTATCTGTCTTTATGCAACGTGCTCAATTAAAAGAATTCTATGGCTATGGTCTGATTCTAATTGTACTGGCAGCCGCACAACTTTACTCCGTTTACATCGCCACAACGACCGACGTGTCGCTCACCTGGAAGCACTACCTTGGCTTTGGTGCCACCGTTTTGGCGGGCGTTTTGTGGGCGTTTCGCAAGCCGCAGTATCTGTTCTACGCCCTTGGGCTGACCTTTTTACTCGGTTATGAAAACCTGCTGGGCTTCACGCCAACGCTCGATTTTACGGCAACGCGGTACTATCTTAACAACACGCCTTTTCCCGTATCTTACCAGGATTTCTCCATGTACATGCTCCTCATCTGGGCCTACGTCAGCCACGAACGCCTTCGGACAATGGTGCAGTCGTTATTTGTGAAGGAGTAAATCGAGCGAAAAAGTAATCGGGTGCTTGACAGGTAGATGACATCTACTTCTCAAGCACCCGATTACTTTTTTACCCTTGACTAAGAACCCGCTTAGGCGTTCAGCGACCAGCCCTCACGGTATTCGCGCTTAACGAACTGGTTAGCCTCGTCGAAGTTCGTGATCTTCATGTTCTTACCATCCCAGGTCAGCTGCTTGCGACCGGTGTAGTTAAATCCTTTGCCGTCTGCTTTCGGCGAACGAACCATATAACTACGGATGGCCAGGTTACCCATCAGCACCGATTCCGTCAGCGGACCGGCAAAATCGAACGATGAGGTAAGTGCTTTGTGCTCCTTGCTGTTGAACCCTGCTTTACACGCTTCGGTCCAGTAAACCTGGTGGCCGTTCTCGGGTAGAGCAACGCCGTTCGGTCCACTTTTTGGCTTCGGAGCGGCTTCCAGTTTCTGACCGCTCTTCGAGTAAAACTTCGGATCGTCGCCGTACATACCACAGGCAATCATGCCTTTGTCACCAATCAGGAATACGCCGTTCTCCCCGTTTTCCGGGAATGGCTCACCCGCTGGCAGCATTTCTGGCCGGAACGGACGGATACCCCCATCTGCCCAGGTCATTGTAACGGCTGACTTGTTTTTGGAAGATGCCGGGAACTTCAACTCCACCCGCGATGATGGTGGGCAACCTTCGGGAATGTATTCGGGCGTCCAGTCTTTCAGGAATACGGCGCCAACGCTGGTTTCCACTTCGGTTGGGTAACCCAGGCCAAGTACGCGGAAGGGTACGTCCATGATGTGGCAACCGATATCACCCAGCGCACCCGCGCCAAAGTTCCACCAGCCACGCCATTTGAAGGGGTGATAAGCGGGCGTATAACCCACTTTCTGAGCCGGTCCGAGCCAGAGATCCCAATCCAGATCGACGGGGGTTTCGGAAGCGGGTGTGGGAACGGGAATTCCTTGTGGCCAGACAGGACGGTTTGTCCACAGGTGTACCGTGTGCACCGTTCCAAGTAACCCTTTGTCGTACCACTCGACCATTTGTTTCTGCTGTGGGTTCGATGACCCCTGATTGCCCATCTGCGTCACCACTTTATACTTGCGGGCTGCTTCGGTAAGCATCCGGGCTTCGTAGATGTTGTGGGTCATTGGTTTCTGAACGTACACGTGTTTGCCACGTTGCATAGCCGCCATGGCTACGATAGCGTGGGTATGGTCAGCCGTCGAAACTGTTACCGCATCTATATTTTTACCCTCCTTATCGAGCATTTCCCGGAAGTCCTTGTACCGCTTGGCATTCGGGAATTTTCCGAAAATTTCTTTAACGCGGGGAAGGCCCCAATCCACGTCGCATAGCGCCGAAACGTTGTTAGCGCCGTTATTGAACGAATTGTTTACGTCGCCGAACCCTTTACCGCCGATACCAACGCCGGCAATATTGAGCTTATCGCTGGGGGCAATGAAGCCTTTACCGCCTAATACGTGACGGGGAACGATCAAAAAGCTGGTTGCAGCCAAAGCGCCAGCCTGGATGAATTGCCGCCGTGACGTTACTGCTTTGTCGGACGTTGGCGAATTCGGGCCGGGCGTTGAATTATCTGGTTGATTCATAAAATGAGTATTGTACAGATCCATTTTACAAAAGCAGGTTCATTTGTTTATCTACCGCTGTCCTGAGCGGTTTTTTCCAGTAAATCAATAGTAACGGGGAAAACGCTCTGTTATAACTGGTCCGTTGTGGTTAAGTTGAGGTTATTTTTATACTAAAACCCGGACGAAAAGATAAGAATCAAGTCGTCCGGGTTTTGGCAGATCTTCTGTTCGTGTAAACTACGCGGATTGGATCGACTCAAACAAGGGCGCGTAATCGTCGGATAGGGTAATTTTTATTTTGTGTAACTCGCCTTCGGTGACCATCCGGCTTAGCAGGTGAACGAACTGCTGCGTATACCGCTGTCCCGCTTCTTCATCGGTGTCGAGTTTGTCCGCTACACGCTGATAAAATTCTGTTAGTTTGAAGCGTTGTCCCTGATCGCGCTCTTCGGGGCTGACTTCCCGAATGATGTCGAGCAGGGGGGCGGGGAGTTGCGCACCGAGGTTATCAGCGGCATTGCCCGCCAGATGTTCGGTAAGTGTGTGCAAAAAGGCCCGTGTGATGTCGAGAACCTCGGTTTCGGTTTGTACGCCTAGTGTTTCTTTGGCTTCATGGATGAATTCTGGATACTGCATAACGTTGTTAGTTGTTTGCCCGTTAACTACCGGATGAAGGACGGAGTTTGAAAAGAGTTGAAACAACATAGCTGCGTATAAGTCATGCCGGACCGGTCATACGGTCGAGGTCAGGTTAGCCAGCTGATGTTCATTCGACAGCAGTTGCTGAAACCAGCGTCCCGATGCTTTTATGATTCGCTGCTGGGTTCGGAAATCGACGTGCACTAGCCCAAAGCGCGGTCGGTATCCTTCGGCCCATTCGAAATTGTCTAGAAACGTCCAGGCGAAATAACCGTCCACCGCGAATCCGTCGCGTTTCGCTCGCAAGACCTGTTGCAGGTAGTTTCGGTGGTAATCGAGTCGGGCTACATCGTTCACGGCACCCTGCTGAACCGTGTCAAAAAAAGCCGCTCCACTTTCGGTGATGTAGATCTTTTTGATGCCTTCGTACTGCGAAAACTGCTGGATGACACGGTACATGCTCTCCGGATACACTTCCCAGCCCATCTCGGTAATGGTCTGAACGTTGCGTTGAAGGGGCGATACCTGAGAGGCCCACAGGTAAGGGATAAAATAAGATCCCTCCACGACCGCCCGGAAATAGTGTTGCAGCCCGATAAAATCGAAGTTGAACGCAAGTTGTTCCATATCGCCGGGTTTCGCTACTTTTTTCGTGATTCCAGCCAGAAACGACAGTTCTTTAGGATAACCCAGACCAAGCGACGGTTCGATGAAGAGCCGGTTCAGGAGCGCATCCACGCGAACGGCAGCCGCCTGATCGCGAGTGGAGGAGGTAAACGGGTCGATGGGGGAGCAGGAAAACGTAGTACCGACGTGTGCCCCCGACACGTTGCGCCGGACAACACGCCCCCCCTCGGCCTGAGCCAGCGCGGTATGGTGAATGACGGGAAGTAAGTTCCGGAAACTCCGCCGACCGGGGGCATGCTGGCCCGTGAAATAACCCAGCACTGAGAAGGCCAGCGGTTCGTTCAGAATGATCCAGTGCTTGACTTTATGACCGAAAGCTTTGGTGCAGACATCGGCAAATTCCGAAAACCAGTTGACGATACTGCGATTGGGCCAGCCGCCCTTCGTTTCGAGCGCCTGTGGTAAATCCCAGTGGTAGAGCGTGATCCAGGGGGTTATGCCGAGGG
The DNA here is from genome assembly GCF_010747415.1 of Spirosoma agri. Lineage (NCBI taxonomy): Bacteria > Pseudomonadati > Bacteroidota > Cytophagia > Cytophagales > Cytophagaceae > Spirosoma > Spirosoma agri. Next base: position 1,064,843 of record NZ_JAAGNZ010000002.1, read on the forward strand.
CCAGGCAGTGATCGATAAGTCGGTCATAGAAGGCAAGCCCTGCTTCGTTCAGACGACCACCCTGACTGGGGCCAACGCCATCGGGCAGAATGCGCGACCAAGACAGTGAGAACCGGAATGAATCAAAACCTAACTCTTTATGCAGCAGCAGGTCGGATTCATAGCGGTCGTAGAATTCGCAGGCACTATCGGCGGTTTCGCCCGTTTTTATTTTTCCCTTCTGATGGCTAAACGTATCCCAGACGCTGGGTGATCGGCCATCGCGGTCAACGGCTCCTTCGATCTGGTAGGCGGCTGTGGCCGTTCCCCAAATAAAGTCAGGACCAAATGAATGACGGCCAAAAGTTGAATAATCGGTCAGTGGAGCAGGCACGATTTTGTGGAGACTATAAATACGTTTCGTTGACTACGAGGCCCTCAAAAGTAGCGATTTGCCCTAAAACAGCTTCGCCAGTCAGGTAAATAACTACCCTGACTGGCGAATGTTGGTTCAAACGAGCTGACGTTTAGCCTCGGCGGCCAAATGGCGCGTTGCCTGGACGGTATTGTTGTTGCTGGGCGAATAAGCGATCGCGTTGGGCTGAGGTCAGTACGGCCAGCATATCCTGCCGTTTGCGAAGCTGGAGCTGACGGTATCCGTCGGGAGTCAGCCGGGACGTTGACGCCATGCGGTCGTAGTTGTCTTCGATTTTATGCAACTGTTTTTCCTGGCGACGCGATAAGCCAACGATGGCATCGATCCGGTCTATTTTCAGGTCGTCCTGACGCTGATCTTTGTCATAACGAGCGCCACCTTGTTGTGGGCCACGATTATCGAAAGGCTGCGAATAAACGCGTTGCGCGAAGGTTGCACCGGTTGACAGGGCGAAGAAAGTAAGGGCGGCTGCGATTGTCTTTTTCATGATCAGTATGTGTTTATTGTTTTGCGTTACTGATTCTTAGAAGCGAACCGAGGATCAACGTTTAACCGACCTATGAGGCATTCTGGCTGAATGCCGGATTTTAAGGGCTGAACCCGCTGAAATTACTTTCGAGTGACCGCAGACGTGGCCTGCCGTTGTGCCATAGCCTGGGCGATTATGCTGGCGACGATGAGTTGTAGGGCGTGATAGATCATGATCGGTAGGAGGGCCACACCAGCCATTGTACCCGGAAACAGGACATTAGCCATAACACTACCTTGTACCAGCGACTTTTTTGAGCCGCAGAACAGAGCTGTAATGCGGTCTTCGCGACTAAAATGAAGCGGTTTGCTGAGTAGCGTGATAAAACCAAAGACCAGAAAAAAGAGCCCGAGCAGCAGAGCCGCCAGCCATAGCAGATCACTGGGCGAATAAGCGGCAAACAAATTGAGCTTGAACGACTCGCAGAAGGCGGTGTAAACAATCAATAAAATAGTAACCTGATCGAAGTAACGGAGCAGCGATTTGTGCCGCTCCGCAAACCACCCAAGCCGCCGGTTGAGCAACAGACCCAGAATAACAGGAACGATAACTTGTAGCGTCAGTTTCCCGATCACACCCGCCAGGTCATATTGACCGGTTGTACTGCTCAGCAAATAGCTCATCCAGAGTGGCGTTATAAATACGCCGATCAGACTGGAGATGCTGGCGTTGAAAATAGCCGCCGGAATGTTTCCACCCGCAATGGAAACCATCACCACCGATGACGAAACGGTGGACGGTAGAGCGGCTACGTAAAAAATACCCAGCCATACTAGTTCGGTATCGGGTGTCATGAGCCAGTAACGGGCAGCCAGCACAATCGCCGGAAAGACAATGAAGGTGGTCAGGTGAATGACCAAGTGCAGTTTATAATTTCGCAGGCCGACCCGTAGCTGATCGAAGTTCAGGCGCAGACCATAGAAGAAAAAGATCAGCGAAACGCCATACGTAGCAATCGACGATAAAGATAAGGGGCCTTCCTGAATGCCGGGTTCGGGCCAGATTTTAGCCAGTCCGATCATCGCCAGTAAAGCGAGAATGAACCAATCGAGCCCAACGCGGGCCAGCAGTGTACTTAACGAAGTCTTTGCCATACAAACTGGTAACTGGCCTGGAAACGCTTTCGTTTAGAACGTCCTCCGTCGATTGGGTAAATTAATAGGTGTGTAATCACTGTAGCGCGGGTGGAAACTCGTGCTGGCTAGCTAAAAATCGCGGGATCCCTCCCGCGCTGCAACCGCTACACAGACATCCTACCAGTCTATGTAACTTATTTTCGTATAACTTGACTAATTGTCATAAAATTATTCACTTCTTTATAGTATTAACTGATAACTAACTCGTTAGCCTAAAGCCAGCATTCACTATATGGGAAAATTTCTTATTTCGACGAGAACAAACGGCGAGTTTCAGTTCGTGCTCAAAGCGGACAATGGGCAAACTGTGTTATCGAGTGAAGGCTATACCACCAAGGCTAACTGCTATAATGGCGTTGAATCCGTTCGGAAAAACTCGGCGACTGATAGCCGTTATGATCGGAAAGTATCGGTCAATAGTAAATTCTACTTCAATCTGAAGGCGACAAACGGTCAGGTTATTGGTACAAGCCCGTTGAATGAGCGTGAGTCGGGTCGCGAAGCGGGCATTGACTCGGTGAAAAGCATGGCACCTGGTGCAGTCATCGAAGACACGGCCAACTAGCGGGTATTCCTAACGTCCGGTGCTGTTTGAGGTAAATCTGGCTCAGTACGAACAGCACCGGATTTGTGCCTTACCAGATGGTCATCAAAGCGCGATTGACCCTGGCTTTCCGAGAGCCGGTGGTAGCTTGACGTTTAGTTTATATAAAGTGGGCCAGTTTTTACCCGTGACATAAAAAGCCTTTTCCGTGGGCTGAAACGCAATCCCGTTTAGTACATTGATCTGCGTGTTGACACCCTTCGGTAAATGACCATCCATGTTCAAATTCCCGACGACTTTCCCCGATGCCATGTCTATTTGAACGATCCGATTGGTTTGCCAGACATTCGCAAACACATACCCGTTCACGTACTCCAGCTCATTCAGATTCACAACCGGTCCCTTGTCGTCGTAAACGGATACGCTGCCCTTCGGCTGAAAGTCGGGGGTGAGGAAATAAAGCCGGTTGGTGCCATCACTCAGAATAAGTGTCGATTCATTGTGGGTCAATCCCCAGCCCTGCGTGTGGTAGGTGAGCGTTTTTTCCAGCGTAAACTTCATCGAATAGCGAAAGCAAACACCCGACGTCCAGGTCAGCTGGTAAATTTTGTCGTTCACGATGGTGATCCCTTCGCCGAAGTATTGCTCCGGCAGCGGCACCGACTGACGAATGGCCCCTGTGGATAAATCGACTTGCATCAGCTTCGACTTCCCATTCAGGCCGGTGCTTTCGTATAAATTTCCCCGATAAAACTCCAGTCCCTGTGTAAAACTCGTTGAATCGTGTGGATAAGTCTTGAGAACCGAATAAGCCAGCGTTGTCGGCGTAACATCGGACCAGAATTCAACGCCAAGTGTATCCGAAAAGGAGACTTTATTGGCTGTTGTTCCGCTGATGATCAACTGGTGCATCCCTAATTTCTGATCGGCAGATCGCACCCGCAACTGATCATTCGTCTGTTGAAGGATGGACGCTGAATTAGAATCAACGCGGACGGCAACCTGCGTAAGTGGCTGGCTAAGCTGAATGGAAATCGTGTCCCCAAGTTTGTAGGTTGTCTTAGTGAGTGCAACGATCGACGGCGTTTCCGGCTCGTTAGTTGTTGTGGCTGATTCCTTTTTGTTCTGGCATGATGAACCCCAAAAGCACGTCAACAGGATCAGAAAAAAGTAAATGACGCGATGGCACTCTCGAAAAACCTGCATTGATTGCTGACCTGTTTAGACGCAGAAAGATACGGGATGAAAGGCTACAGATTACCAAGATCGAAAAATAGCTATTAGCAGTCTGAGGCTGGAAAGAGGATTAAAAACCGAAGTTACTTGATTCGGAGCGAACCCCCGCTCTGGTAGATCAGCTGAGCGCCATTTTTATAATAAAGAAAACCCGTTTGTGCCTGAACGCCAGCGGGTATCGTAATGACGTGTCTGAGCTCGGTCGTATCGGCTACGGTAGGGATGCGTCCGCACGACCATACCTGTGGATTATCCCAGTTGCCGTTCTGCACCGTACTCAATACCAATGCCGGCAGGTTCGGCGGTAATCCACTACCCGAGCCGTTGACGGTTATTGGTTCGTTAGGTTCGCCGGTTGTGGCGGGTGATGTGGAGTTGACTCGAAAACGATACCGGCCATTCGCCCAGCTCGGTAACGTAACGGATAGAGGATTGGCGGTGCCTGCCGTCAGGGTGCCCAGGTAACAGCCGGTCTCAGTCAGCATATCGACGGTATATTGGTTATCGGCCCGCACCGGAACCCGCGAAAAATAAGGAACCTGAACCGACTGACCCGCCGAGGTAGTAAAGGGGAAAACGTAACCCGTTGTCAGCAAGACCGTTCGATCCGGCAGCGAAGGCTGAGTGCTTGTGAAGTAGGTTGGGGGGAGTGCCTGCGTCCACACATCAGTCAATGCCGGGCAGTCGTCGGCATCGAAGTGAAGATGAAAATAGTCGGCTCGCCGATAGTTCGGGTAAATCATGCCATCTGTAGCCGGTCCTGTCCAGTTATTGGGCTGCCCCGCGAGAATGTTCTGCGCATCAATGATGTTCTGATCCGTTTCGTGGTTGGCGTATTCACTACCCAGGGCGGCAGGAATGTAACTAACCCGCGAAACGACCCAGCTCAGGTTGCCGAAGCCCAGCTGCGCGCGCGATTTATTGATGACCGTACCAATATTGGTCAGGTAATCGTCTCGTGACTGGTAGTAGTTATCACCCTCGCCCTGATGCCACAAAACCGCCCGTACGCCCGTTCGCTTCAGGTAGTGCTGGATGGTTGCCCCCAACAACCGATACGGCATATTTTGCGATAAATTCTGAAAACTTTCTTCGCCATTGGCCGAGTGTACCCAGTGCTTGGAGTTCGTGCCTGAATACGAAGCGCCATAGAACATGACCGGTACACCCAATTGAGAAACCAGTCGTTCGCCAAGGGCTCCCCACACATACAGGTAAGCACCCGGAAACATGCCCGTATTGGTAATGCCCGTCGCCAGATCGGCGTGACTAACCACAAACGGTAACGAACTTTCCGAGAATTGCCCCGCCTGCCCGGTCCAATAATTGATGATGGATACCCGGTCATCACTGGCCTGTCCGCTGTAGCAGTTGACGCCCCAGGAATTGGATTGCCCGGACGTGATGAACACTTCACCAACGCCAATGCGTGGTGTTGTTAGAGACGCCAGTTCGGTTGCGCCCGCATAAGCCTTCACTTCGAGATCATACCAGCCACCCGTTACGCCGGTGAATGTTCCCTGAAAGGACCCACTGCTGGGCGCGTTATCCAGAACGATCCAACCCGTAGACAGACCTCCCTGACGAACCGTTAACTGAGCCCTGACTTGGGTCGCATTGGCAGGACACTGGCCTGCTACCGGTACATTCGCCTGGTTGTTATTGTTACGCTGGAGCACCAATCGGCTGGTTGGAAACGTAAGCTGTAACTGCGCGAAACCGGTATACGATACAAACAGGAAAAGAAATTGAGCCGTTTTCAATAAACGTAACACAACTGTCATGATGCAAAACCCGTGTGGATACCTGAGGCCGTAAAATGATGCCGTAAATAAACGGAAAATGCATTACAATGACTTTGCGATACCTGGTTGTATGAGTGGAATACACCGTTCAATAAACGATTTGCGTTGTTTTGAAGGTGGTAATTGGCTTATAAACAGGTAGTTGATACGAATAGTAGATATTGAGGGTTCAGGGTCGTCACATGTTGCGTCTATACTGACCGCCCACGGCATAAAGGGCATTGGATAACTGCCCTAGTGAGCATACTTTTGCCGCTTCCATCAGACTCTCGAAGATGTTGCCGTTAGCCAGTGCCGTTGTTTGTAAAGCCGCCAGTGCCGTTGCCGATTCAGCCCGGTGCTGGTGCTGAAAAGCCTGGCAGGAATCAACGGCGTAGCGTTTCTCCTCGTCGGTGGAGCGGATGACTTCTTTTGGGACGATAGTTGGCGAACCGGCAGGGTCCAGGAAGGTGTTGACGCCAACGATGGGCAGCTGGCCGTTGTGTTTCAGCGTCTCGTAGTACATCGATTCCTCCTGAATTTTGCTGCGCTGGTACATGCGTTCCATCGCTCCCAATACACCACCCCGTTCATTGATCGCCAGAAATTCCTGGTAGACCGCTTCTTCGACCAGATTCGTTAGCTCCTCAACGATAAATGAACCCTGCAAGGGATTTTCATTCTTAGTCAACCCAAACTCGCGGTTGATAACCAGCTGGATAGCCATTGCTCGACGGACTGATTCTTCGGTAGGCGTGGTGATCGCTTCGTCGTAGGCGTTGGTATGCAGGGAGTTGCAGTTGTCGTAAATAGCCAGTACCGCCTGTAGCGTGGTGCGAATGTCGTTGAAAGCTATTTCCTGCGCGTGCAGGCTCCGGCCCGATGTCTGAATGTGGTATTTGAGTTTCTGCGAACGGTCGCTGGCTTTGTACTTATTGCGCATGGCTTTCGCCCAGATCCGTCGGGCCACGCGGCCCAGCACCGTGTATTCCGGGTCCATACCATTCGAGAAGAAAAACGATAGATTTGGGGCGAAATCGTCTATGTTCATACCCCGGCTGAGGTAGTATTCAACGAACGTAAACCCATTGGATAGGGTGAAGGCCAACTGCGAGATTGGATTGGCCCCGGCTTCGGCGATGTGATACCCCGAAATGGAAACGGAGTAGAAATTCTGCACCTGATTATCGATGAAGTACTGTTGACTGTCGCCCATCATCCTGAGCGCAAATTCGGTCGAGAAGATACAGGTGTTTTGCGCCTGATCTTCCTTCAGAATATCGGCTTGTACCGTTCCCCGCACCGTTCGAAGCGTATCGGCTTTTATTTTTTCGTAGACCTCCCGAGGTAATACCTTGTCGCCCGTAGTGCCCAGCAGCAGCAGCCCGAGACCATTGTTGCCATCGGGCAGCTTCCCCTGGTAGCGTGGGTGGAAGTCCGTGCCCAGCCCGTCAACAGAAATTCCCGCCTGTGCCATGTATTTCTCGCATTGCTGGTCGATGGCTGCGTTCAGGAAAAAGGCCAGCAACATGGGGGCAGGACCGTTGATGGTCATCGAAACGGAGGTAGCCGGATCGCACAGGTCGAAGCCGGAATAGAGCTTTTTGGCGTCGTCAAGCGTGCAGACGCTGACGCCTGAGTTGCCAACTTTGCCGAAAATGTCCGGTCGCATGGCGGGATCTTCGCCGTATAAGGTAACGGAGTCAAACGCCGTTGAAAGACGCTTGGCGGGTAAGCCCTTCGATACATAATGGAAGCGCCGGTTAGTTCGCTCCGGTCCGCCTTCACCCGCAAACATGCGCGTTGGGTCCTCACCCTCACGTTTGAGTGGAAACACGCCCGCTGTGTACGGAAACTCCCCCGGTACGTTTTCGGTGAGTAGCCACTGCAACACATCGCCCCAATCGTGGTAGTTTGGTAAGCTGACTTTGGGTATGCTCAGGTGCGAAAGCGTTTCCGAATAGAGCGGCTGCCGAATGGTTTTCCCCCGAACAGTGAACTCATAAAACGGGGCTGTATAGCGTTTCTGCATCGCTGGCCACTGCTGCACTAGAGCACGGCAGTCGGGATTGAAACGAGCGTTCAGTTCAATGTATAGTTTCTGCAATTCGTCACTGAGGGGGCTGTCCGGTACCATTTTTATCGTACCATCAAGCTGGTAAAGCTGCCGCGCTAAGGTTGTTTGTTCGCGCACAAACGAGTCATACCGGCGACTTTCTTCCACGATCTCCGCCAAGTAGCGAACGCGATCCGGTGCGATGATCGAAATACCCGGCGTATGCGGTTCGGTTGTTGATGCTGTGGGTTCGGGTAAACCGAGAATTGACACCAGTCTCGCAAACAGAGCGTTCATGCCCGGATCATTGAACTGAGCGGCAATGGTTCCCAGAATCGGCAGGTCTTCGTCCGGACTATCCCATAGGTTATGATTCCGCCGGTATTGTTTGCGGACGTCTCGCAGCGCATCCAGCGAACCGCGCTTATCGAATTTGTTGATCGCAATGACATCGGCGAAGTCGAGCATATCGATCTTTTCCAGCTGTGTGGCCGCACCGTACTCCGCCGTCATCACGTACAGCGTTTTGTCGGCGTGTTCGGTAATTTCGGTGTCTGATTGGCCAATGCCCGACGTTTCGACAATGATCAGATCAAAATGAGCGGCTTTGCATATATCAATCGCATCCTGCACATGGCGGCTCAATGCCAGATTCGATTGCCGCGTCGCCAGTGAGCGCATGTATACACGTGGGACTGCGTCGGCTGGCGAATGGATGGCGTTCATCCGGATGCGGTCGCCGAGCAGCGCCCCACCCGTTTTGCGCTTCGAGGGATCGACCGAAATGATGGCCAATGTTTTGTCGGGAAATGTGCGCAGAAACCGAAGTACCAACTCATCGACCAGCGACGATTTGCCCGCGCCACCTGTACCTGTAATACCCAGCACTTTAGTGAAGCTATGGGCAAGGGCTAACCCCGAATGATCGAATTTTTCCGGCCTGTTTTCGGCCGTGGTGATCAGCCGCGCGATCTGGTTTTGGTTTGCCGTCCTACGTAGAGACCGGTCGGAATGCCGCACCGGCGGTGATGCGGCATTCCGACCGGTCTCTACAAGATCAAAATCGCATTGTGTTAGCAGATTGTCAATCATGCCCTGCAACCCCATTGTCCGGCCATCGTCGGGCGAGTAGATACGCGCGATGCCGTACGCGTGTAGTTCGTCAATTTCCGCTGGTAGAATCGTGCCGCCCCCTCCACCGAAGATTTTGATGTGGCCCGCTCCGCGTTCGTTCAGCAGATCGTGCATGTATTTGAAAAATTCCAGATGGCCGCCCTGATAGCTCGTTACCGCAATACCCTGTACATCCTCCTGAATAGCGCAGTCGACAATGTCAGCGACTGACCGATTGTGGCCCAAATGAATAACCTCAGCACCCGATGCCTGCATCAACCGGCGCATCAGATTAATGGCCGCATCGTGACCATCGAACAACGACGCTGCGGTTACGATGCGAATCTTGTTCGTAAAGGAGCGGGCCGCTGGCTGACTGGGAATTGGCTGTTGAGCAATCATCGGACGAGAAATAGATATTCGATTATTTTTGTTAAATAACGAAATTATACAAATTTATGCGGTAAACGCAAGCACTATTCTATTCCTGATCAGGGGCATTTCTTTTTATTGAAAGTTATGCCAGCCAACGTGTGTATACGCCAAATGATACCGATTTCCGCGGTTTTACCGACTAAGGTTCCGAAAGACGTTTCATCTGTACGCTACTAAACTGAAGAGTAGCGGGTTTGGTCGGGCTAAGCTCCCGCTTGGGCCAACCTATCTGCTGATCAATTTTCAGCTCCGGATTAATCTGGTAAAGCACTAGTTCTGGGGAGCTGAGTCAGTTTAGTGTTGAGCGTCTGGGTAAGTTTACACTGAGTTGAAAGCTCGATAAATAGTCGAAAATCGTATTCCTAATGGCTACTTACTCGTTTATACAGACCTTGCCCCATCATGCATCACCCGCTGATTATCAGCGACGTGTAATTCCGGATTTGATCTCCATCTGGCTAGGAGAGTATGACCACCTGACGTCGGACAACGACGTGATCGAAACCCGTTCCGGTACGTTTTCCTATCTGTTTGATATCGCGTGCAGCCGACTCATTGCGGCCTGGGGATTCAGTACGGGAAAGAATATGGAACCGCGTCCCAAAGCACGCATGGCGGATGCGCCACTCGGTGGCGGACCGCTCTATCATCGGGGCCATGCTATTCCGCATACGCTTGGTGGGCCAACGGATATTAACCTGGTTCCTCAGTTGGGTTCGGTGAACGTCGGCCCGTTTCGGGCGCTTGAACGAGAGGCCGTTGCTACACCGGGCGCGCTATATTTTACCTACTGGATTTATCGGGCTCAAGATACGGATAGCCAGCGGCCTCTCTGGGTCGAACAGGGACTGAGCAAGCCCGGTATGCCACTCGAAGTACGCAGACACCCAAACTGAGCAGGTTTATGCCCACGCGTTTCTGAGCTATTTCTTGAACGACAGCGCCTTTACCGGCTGAATCCGGCTGATGATAAACGTCGATAACCAGAGAACAAGCGCAATAAGTACCACGGCTGCGCCATTCAGCGCCAGAATGGTTGGCCAGTCCCAGACAATGGGAACGTAATTCATAAAATAATTTTTGGGGTCGAGCGGAATCAGTTTGAAGCGATCCTGAATGAAGCAGAGTCCCAACCCGACCACATTGCCGATGAGTAATCCCCAACCGACCATGTTCAGACCAACAAACAGGAACATGCGCCGGATGAGCGGGTCCTGACTACCCAGTGCTTTCAACAATCCGATCATCGGCGTTCGCTCCATCATCAGGACCAGCAGAACCGATACCATGTTGAAGGAAGCCACAAACGTAATCAGCGCCAGCAGGATCACCATATTTCGGTCGAGCAGCACCATCCAGTCGAAGAGCGGTCGATACTGATCGGTGACGCGGGTCAGACGCATGTCGGGAGCCATCACGTCGAAGATCGTATTGGCCGTTTGGTTCAGGCGCTTGAAGTCGTTCACAAAAATCTCGTAGCTGCCTACCGAATCGATTCCCCATTTGTTCAGGCGCTGAATGAGTCGAATGTCGCCGAGGGCAATGGTCTTGTCCACCTCTTCCAGCCCCGTTTCGTAGATGCCTACTACGGTCATTTTGCGGGCGCGGGGCGGATTGCCAAGAAAGTACAGCGGAATCGTCTCACCGACCTTAACCTTTAGCTGATTGGCCATGTACTGACTGATCATCAGCTGCGTTGATCCGTTGCCGGTATCAGCGCCAACGGTTGGCACCGTACCAGCCACGAGCGATCCCTGAAACAGGTTCCAGTCATAATCCTTGCCTACCCCTTTCAGAATTACTCCCGTCAGCTCTTCGCTGGTTTTTAGAATACCGGCTTTTAACGCGACGGCCTGGATATGCTTGACGCCCGGAATGTTGGTACTATCACGATAGAGTTGCGTATTGAGGGACAGGGGCGTTTCCATATACGAATTGTTATTCGTGAATTTGCCAGCCTGCAAATGGGCTCCGAATAGAAAAATCTTCTGCTGAATATTGTTTTTGAAACCGAACAATACCGCAAACGCAACGATCAGAATGGACAGACCAAGTGCAATGCTGACAACACCAACACGAGTGACAGTCGCAGAAAAACTGCCCTCAGGCGCGTTTCGTACCTTGCGGGCTAGAAAGATGGGAACGTTCAAAGCGGGTTTCTATTTAGGGTTCACGGTTTGTGTGTTTGCTGCTACTGTTGTAGACTGAACACCGGGAACCGTTCTAGTTCGATGCGAAGCAATACGGGTTGATACGCAAAGTACAGCACAATCTACGTGTATTGGTATTGTATGTAACTGCAAAGCTAACGGACAAGTCGATGAACTGGCACAAAAAATACAGCAGAGGCCAGTCGTTGACAAAGTTTTGCGCGTTGTCAACGGTTCACATGCTAAAAAGTGTGAGTTTTGCAGGACTTGCTTTTACCATACAGTCATGACTTTATTTCGTAACGTCCGTACTATCTTCCTCATCGCTTTCAGCGTGATGAGTATTGCTTGTCAAGCCCAGACCTCGTCCGTATCGTCCGGACCCATACAGACGGGTGCTGATCAGATGGCCCTTTACCTGCCTGCCTTACAGGGAAAGCGCGTTGGCATGGTTGTCAATCATACGTCGCGGATCGGCACATCGCATCTGGTCGATAGCCTGATTGCCCGAGGGGTGACGATAAAAACAATCTTCGCGCCGGAGCACGGTTTTCGGGGGGAAGCCACCGACGGTGAAAAAATTAGTAACAGCCGCGATCAACGAACTAACGTGTTCATCACTTCTTTATATGGTCAGAACCGAAAACCGTCGCCTGCTCAGATGGATTCGCTGGATGTGGTCATTTTCGACATTCAGGACGTAGGGACGCGGTTTTATACGTACATCAGCACCATGCATTATGTTATGGAAGCCTGCGCGGAAAACAATAAGCCCCTCATTGTTCTTGATCGTCCGAATCCCAACGGACATTACATCGATGGGCCGGTGCTCGACCCGAAATTTAAATCGTTTGTCGGTATGCACCCCATACCGGTGGTTCATGGATTGACCGTTGGCGAGCTGGCCCGGATGATCAACGGCGAAGGATGGCTGGCCGGACGTAAAACCTGCCCGCTGACGGTAGTGCCCGTCAAAAACTACACCCACCAGACGCCGTACGTGCTGCCTGTCCGCCCGTCGCCGAACCTGCCGAATCAACAGGCGGTATTGCTGTATCCGTCACTCTGCTTTTTTGAAGGAACGGTGGTCAGTGTCGGGCGTGGGACCGATAAGCAATTTCAGGTCATCGGTTCGCCTTACACCCAATATGGAGCGTACACGTTTACCCCGGTCGATAAACCCGGTTCCATCAATCCACCGATGGAAGGCCAGCTTTGCTACGGCCTGGATCTGTCGACAGTCAGTATCTCGAAGAAACAAATGATGCTGGATTACTTCTTCGACTTTTATAAGAAAGCCAGCGATAAAAGTAAGTTTTTCCTGGCTAATGGAGGGATTGACCGACTGGCGGGAACCGATCAACTTCGCTTGCAGATGATCGCGGGCGTGTCGGAAGCCACCATCCGAAAAAGCTGGCAACCGGCCCTTGGCGCTTACAAACAAACCCGGGCGAAGTATTTGCTGTACCCGTAACGTGTAGGACAGGATTTGCAGGATGAGCACGGTTTCTGGGTTCGTAGCGCACTGTCCATCCCGTAAATCCTGTCTGAAAAGAAGCATTCCGGTAAAGGTTGTCTCAAAAAATGACCTAACTTTGCATTTTAGAGACCCATCATGGCCACTGAACAGATTCTGATTCTGGATTTTGGTTCACAGTACACCCAACTTATTGCCCGTCGGGTGCGCGAACTGAACGTTTATTGCGAAATCCATCCATACAATCACATCCCAACAATTACCGCTGACGTTAAGGGTATTATTCTTTCGGGTAGTCCGTCATCCGTCCGCGACGCTGATTCACCTGAGGTGCATCTGGCCGCTTTCCGGCACAAATTACCGCTTCTGGGTGTGTGCTACGGTGCTCAATTGCTGGCGCATACCAGCGGGGGCGAAGTGAAGGCATCCGCTATTCGGGAGTATGGCCGGGCTAAACTAGGCACCGTCAACACCGATAGTCCGCTGATGCAGGGCATCGATCCGCATTCGCAGGTCTGGATGTCCCACGCGGACACGATCACGAGTGTTCCCGACAATTTCAAGATCATCGCGTCTACGGATACCGTTCATGTGGCTGCTTTTCAGGTTGACGGTGAAGACACCTACGGCATCCAGTTTCACCCCGAAGTGACGCACTCGCTCCAGGGACAAAAGTTGCTCCAAAATTTTGTGGTTGACATTTGCGGCTGCTCCCAAAACTGGACGGCAGAGTCATTCGTAGAGACCACCGTTGCTCAGTTGAAGGAGAAAATCGGTACGGATAAGGTCGTACTGGGTTTGTCGGGCGGGGTCGATTCGTCCGTAGCGGCCATGCTTATCCATCAGGCCATTGGCGAGAATCTGTATTGCATTTTTGTCGATAACGGTGTACTCCGGAAAGATGAATTTTCCGGCGTTCTGGAATCGTACAAAACGCTGGGGCTGAACGTTAAAGGAGTCGATTCCAAGGAGCAGTTCTATACAGCACTCGCTGGTCTGAGCGATCCGGAAGCCAAACGCAAAGCTATTGGTAAAACCTTCATCGATGTATTCGATCATGAAGCGCATCTCATCGAGGGTGTGTCATGGCTTGGTCAGGGAACCATTTATCCCGACATTATCGAATCGGTTTCGGTGAAAGGTCCTTCGGCCACGATCAAATCGCACCACAACGTGGGTGGCTTGCCCGACTTTATGAAGTTGAAGGTAGTAGAGCCGCTCAATACACTATTCAAAGACGAGGTGCGGTCGGTTGGTCGCACGCTCGGTTTGCCCGAAGCTATTCTGGGCCGTCACCCGTTCCCCGGTCCTGGTCTGGCCATTCGTATTCTGGGCGATGTAACTCCGGAGAAAGTAGAGATATTGCAACAGGTTGATGCGTTGTTCATCGATGGTCTGAAGCGCGAAGGCTTATACGACAAAGTATGGCAGGCCGGAGCCATGTTGTTACCCGTACAATCGGTTGGTGTCATGGGCGACGAGCGTACCTACGAACGGGTTGTTGCCTTGCGGGCTGTAACGAGCATCGACGGTATGACCGCCGACTGGGCTCATCTTCCATACGAGTTCCTGGCCGATATTTCCAACGAAATCATCAATCGCGTCAAAGGGGTCAACCGGGTTGTTTATGACATCTCATCGAAGCCCCCCGCAACCATTGAGTGGGAATAAATTGAGTGTTTACGGTTGAATTAATTCGATGCAGAACGTCCAGTACTAGCCAGTGCTGGACGTTTTTTTTGCTGACATATCGGTAAGAGTCGGTAGTAGGAAGTCTGATTTTCAGATTTTACGAGAAATGTGGCTATTATATAGAATCAGTACTTAGCTTTGCAATTAAGAATTAATATAAATAGAAATAAGGAATAGCGATTGTACCCGTGACTATTGCTGGTAGCACATCTAACGACTGGACAAGCCGACGATGACAGGAAAAAAACTAATTGGGAAAATTCACCTCTGGCTCGGACTCTCATCCGGACTGATTGTCTTTATAATTAGCGTTACGGGTTGCATACTGGCTTTCGAGCAGGAGATCAAGAATGCAACCCAGTCGTATCGTTTCGTGCAGCCACCAGTCGGGGGGAAGTTGCTGCCACCCTCCATATTAAAAGCGAAGGCTGAAGCCGCTCTGCCAGGAAAAACGGCCAATGGCGTTCTCTATGAGGAAACCGGCCGAAGCGCAACCGTGGGCTTTTACAACGCTGATCCTGAGTATTATTATGTCGTCTACCTGAACCCCTATTCCGGCGACGTACTGAAGGTATGGGACGAGGACGAAGACTTCTTTCATTTCATCCTGCACGGGCATTATTACCTGTGGTTACCCGAAAAAATCGGGCAACCAGTCGCGGCATCAGGTACACTTGTTTTTCTGTTTTTGTTGATCAGCGGACTGATGTTGTGGTGGCCAAAAAACAAAAGTGCCGCTAAACAGCGATTCAGCATCAAATGGAACGCGGCCTGGCGCCGGAAAAACTACGACCTGCATAATGTACTGGGCTTTTATGTGCTGGCTGTTGGTCTGGTGTTTGCCGTAACGGGCCTGGTGTGGGGCTTTCAATGGTTTTCGAAAGCGGTCTATCGGGCCACGGGCGGCACCGGATCGGTTGAGTACGTGATACCGCCGTCCGATACGACTGCTACGCCTATTGTGGCATCGGTGGCAACGGGCGTGGACCGAATTTGGCTGAAACTTCGTCGGGAAAATCCGACCCAGCAGGGGATCAATCTTTCCTTCCCGAAATTGCCCGGTGAGTCAATTTATTCGTATGTCAATTATCGGCCCGGTACGTATTACAAAGTTGACTACCACTATTTCGACCAGCGTACGCTGAAAGAACTTCCGGTTGACAGCCCTTACAGTGGCAACCACGATAACGTGACCATAGCGAATACGCTTCGGCGGATGAATTATGACATTCATGTCGGCGCTATCTGGGGACTGCCCGGTAAAATTCTGGCGTTTTGCGCCAGCCTGATCTGCGCCAGCTTACCCGTAACAGGCATGCTAGTCTGGTGGGGCCGCCGGAACAAGAAAAAACCAGTGAGCCGCCAGGTGCGCGTTCGTTCGATGGCGTAGTATGGATAACAGCATGTTGACGATTGCGGGCTGTAAGCTAAAAAACCAGCTGTACCTGCGCGGTTTTGGCCGAAAGATTTCTCAATTTTAGGCGTCAATTCTAACACCTTTACGATAATGACAACGACACGCATTAACCGGATACTTGCCCTGACACTCGCCGGGGTTCTGATGACCATGATGGCATGGGCGCAAGGCGATAAAGCGAATCGGCCAAGCCCACCTGCTGTGGCTAGCGGAAAAGTAAAAGATGCTACCATCACCATCAATTACAGTAGTCCATCCGTGAAAGGACGTTCAGTTTGGGAACCAAGCGGTAAACTGGCTCCCTACGGTCAGGTTTGGCGCGCTGGTGCGAACGAAGCAACGACCTTTGAGACTGACAAAGCTATCAAGGTAGAGGGTAAAGAATTGCCCGCTGGTAAGTACGGTTTTTTTGCGATTCCCGACGAGAAGGAGTGGACCATCATTTTTAACAAAGTGCCGAATCAATGGGGTGCGTTCAAATATGATCAGGCGCAGGATCAGCTTCGCGTAACAGCCAAGCCGAAAAAGTCAGCACAAATGAATGAGAAACTGGTGTATGATGTAACCAACAAAGGCGTCGTACTAAAGTGGGAGAACGTTGAAGTACCCATTGCTATTCAATAGGGGAGCTGAGTAATCCGCTCATGAAATGGCACAAATGCTACCAAAAGAACTGTGCTTTTTTACCTTTATACCGTCCGGATCAGCGTGTTCGCTAGTTGATAACAGCTCAGTAATTAGTTAACCCACAAAGAAAAAGCCTCCACCAGATCGGTAGAGGCTTTTTCTTTGTCTTAGCAATTTGTGAGTAGATCATCATCAGTCAACAGGTGAGTGACGATCTATTCTATTACAGACGACTAGTTAAACTTCAGCGCGTCTTCGGCCTTGTTGATGCCTGACTTTGCTGCGTCTGCTGCGTCATCTACCGTATTGTTGTACGATGATTTCGCTTTTTCTTTGTTGTATGTCGACTGCGCATCGTTTTTATACTGATCAAACTTCTGTTCGGCCTTATCGGCATACTGATCAGCTTTGTTTTCGACTTTGCCTACCAGGCTATCAATTTGTGATTTCACCTGCGAAACGCCATCTTCCCACTGACCTTGTAGATCGTTGGCACGTTGCGTTAATTTATCGCGGGTTTCTTTACCACTGCGGGGAGCTGTTAAATAACCGATAGCTAATCCTGCCAGTACTCCTTTAAGAAAACTCATAATTTTGGTTGTTTAGATTCATGTTGGGATTACCTCTATTCCATAAAAACTATGCCATAGACATAGCTAATCGCTATGTTTCTGGTAAACAACTGGTTAGAAATTACTATGCAGTATAGTCAAGCTTTCTTATGTCGTTAAATGAGTAGTTTATTCCACAAGATAGTAGTTGATAATGCGCGGAGAGTTCCAGCACATGTCAAAGCAAAGCCGGTCACCAAACGGGCAGACCGGCTATAAACAGCGCTGGTGGGCCTATAGTTGATAGACCCACCAGCTTAGAAAATGGTGCCAACTAGTTTCTTATCGTTTCTCGGCAAGAACCTCGCGAATGTCGTTGATGATTTTTCCGGCCAGATGATCGGCAGTAGCCAGCGTGTCTGACTCGGAGTAGATACGAATGATCGGTTCAGTATTCGATTTACGTAGGTGAACCCATTCTTTATCGAATTCAATCTTCACGCCATCGATCGTGTTGATCGGATTTTTGGCGTATTTAGCCTGGATCCGGTCAAGCACTGCATCAACATCAATGTCGGGGGTCAGTTCAATTTTGTTTTTGGAAATATAGTAGTTCGGATAGGTTCGTCGCAGCATAGAAGCCGACTTACCCGACTTTGCCAGGTGCGTCAGGAAGAGCGCAATGCCTACCAGCGCATCGCGGCCATAATGGAGGTCTGGATAGATGATACCCCCATTGCCTTCGCCACCAATCACCGCGTCTTTTTCCTTCATCATGTCGACCACGTTGACTTCGCCAACGGCTGAAGCAAAATGCTGTCCGGCATATTTTTGCGTGATATCACGCAGAGCAACGGTACTCGATAAGTTCGATACAGTGTTGCCCGGTTTGCGCTTCAGCACGTAATCGGCAACGGCCACCAGTGTATATTCTTCGCCGAACGGCGAACCGTCTTCACAGATCAAGGCAAGCCGGTCAACATCGGGGTCTACCACAATGCCAAGGTCAGCATTCCCTTTTTCCATTTCCTTAATAATGTCCCGAAGATTTTCGGGCAGCGGTTCTGGATTATGCGCAAAATTGCCCGTCGGTTCGCAGTGCAGCTTCGCCACTTTCTCTACGCCCAATGCTTCGAGCAACATCGGAACCGCAATCCCCCCCGTCGAGTTGACGGCATCGATGATGACCCGAAAATTGCGGGCGGCAACCGCATCACGATCAACGAGGGGAAGTGCCAGAATCAGATCGATGTGTTTCTGGAGCCAGCTTGTATCAGCGCGGTACTGGCCCAGTTTACGAGCTTCGGCAAAATCAAACGATTCATCATCCGCAATTGCCAGCACTTCGGCTCCGTCTGTTGCCGATATAAATTCGCCCGCTTCATTGAGAAGCTTGAGCGCATTCCATTGTATTGGGTTATGACTGGCGGTAATGATAATTCCACCCGACGCGCCTTCTGCTGTTACGGCAAGTTCAACGGTAGGTGTCGTTGAGAGACCCAGATCAATCACATGTAAACCAAGTCCCTGTAGGGTTGCGGTTACCAACTTCGATACCATTTCGCCCGACAGGCGACCATCACGACCAATTACAACCGTTTGTTTATCTGTGTTACGTTGCCGGAGCCACTGCCCAAAGGCAGCTGTAAATTTAACCACATCCAAGGGCGTCAGTCCGTTTCCGCTGCGCCCTCCAATCGTTCCTCGTATCCCGGAAATAGACTTAATTAATGCCACGTTGAAGGGTCTGATAAGAATTCTGATAACTGTGCAAAGATAAGTTTGATGGAGTAAGGGGCAAGGGGCAATAGTGTAAGCGCAAAAAAACTTTGCCCCTAGTGCCGACTCACAGCTGGTCAGGCAAATAGTAGCTCCGATCGCAGGGTCGAGTTTGCCCGCCCCGTAAAGGTACCACTAATTGGAGCGGCTAACTCCGGTTTAGCCGTCGAGGTCAGAAATATGTGCCGATTGACCACTAGTGACCCTTCGGTTGGGTCGAAGCCCCGCCAGCCAGCGCCGGGAAGATACACCTCCACCCAGGCGTGTAGCTGGTGCTCCTGCTGTGGATTTCCGAACAGGTAACCGCTCACAAAGCGGGCGGCAATACCCAGACTCCGACAGGCAGCCATGAACAGTGTGGTATAATCCCGGCAGGAGCCTTTGCGCAGGGTGAGCGTCTGTTCCGGTGGAAAAGGAGCCCCTACTTCCCGAATCTCGTATGTGAACTGCCGGATGGTCTGATTCAGCATCATCAGAAAACCCGTCGTTCGCCAGCCTGCTTTCGCGGCTATCTGTTTGGCCCAGTCTTCTATTCGGGGCGTCACGCCAACCCGCTCCATGTATGGTTGTAACAAATCCTGCTCATATTTCGGATACCGAAATGGCACCTGCTGCGTATCGAAGGGGAATAAAACGAAGTCGAATGAATTGAACTCGTCGGACTGGAGCGTTATCTCGGCCGTTACGTGCAGATGGTGCGTCGGGTGGCTAAAATAGGCTAACTGCTGTACATTGCCTTCTACGTCGATATTCCGGACAACGCGCGACGGCTTTGGGTCGATACTCAGTTTGTATTCCTGCAACCGTTGATAAGGATACGTCCGGGGGTACAGATACAGCGTTTGAGGGCCTAATGCAACCGGACTATCATAGGTGTATTCGGATTCGTGCCGGACGTGGAGAAGCATGTGCTGGAATGATGACGTATACCAGTCGATTGTAGTTTACTACCAGATCAACAGATATACGTCACCACGTAGAAGTGGTTATACATTTTTAACCGAACGTACTTTCTCGAAAATTGGGTCCATCCAGTCAGTAGGTAATTTTCGGACAGAGTTGCTGAGTAGGGCACTCCACTGGTGCGACACTTCGTCCATGTCCTCCTTTTCCAGCCGGTATTCGGTCATGTGGAAGCTGTCTTTGGGATAAATGACAACGTCTAATGGATAATCTACGTCGTTGGCGCTGACTCGGGTGGCATCGAAAGCCAGAAATCCGATTTTTAAGGCTTCGGGGAGACTGGTTTCATAGGACAGGTTTCGAAACAGAAGTGGTTTTCCGTAGCCCGAATTACCGATGATCTTGAACGGCGAGCCCTGATCGACCTCAACCCAGTTACCTTCGGGATACAACATAAACAGTTTATGTTCCTCGTCGTCCTCCAGCTGACCACCAACGATGGCATTCAGATTGAAATTCAAACCGCTAGCCGTAATTGATTCTTTATCTTCCTGCGCAACGCGCTTGACCTGTTCGCCAAAGGCATTGACGGCCTTGTACAATTTATTGAACGAGCGATCCTGTTCAGAAATCACTTCTTTGAAGTACGTAATGGCCTTGTCGCGTACGGATCGCAACCCCGATGTCATGATAAACAGGGAGTGATTCTCAACTTCATGAACCGAAATTTTTCGATTCGATGAGACTTCGGAGCCGGAGGTCAACCGTCTGTCGGCGATGGCCACCAAACCCGACGCGACTTTAATTCCTAAACAATATGTCATTATGTACAGTGGGAAAAGCAGGTGCTAAACCCAACAAATATACGGGTTACCCCCATTTTTGTTCGATTTTAACGATTGGTTTTCTCAAAAACTCCCTTTTTACTGCTGGCCGTTACCCGAAAAGCGATGCTGAATCTGGCCATTTACTTTGGGTAGATCGGTTACTTGTCTAGGCGAAACCGTCGCAGCGGGAGTGGCTGCCATTCGTGCTCCTGCTGCACCGGCTGAGCGAAAATCAGCCTGAGCGGTGTCATCTTCGCCATTGGTCGTGCCATTGCCGGGTGTACTGTCTGGGTCAGGCTGGTCGGCAGCCATGATCTGTGCCGTATTGATCAGGTTACCCTGGCCAGTGACGGTAGCAGTGAAGGTTAAGCTTGCTGTCTGACCTGCCGCCAGCTGGCTGATCGAACCCGTTACCGTTGAGCCATTCGCCGTCATATTGGCTGGCAACGAAGTTGCGACCACCTGTAAGCCCGTGGGTAAGTTGTGCAAAACCCGAATTCCAGTGGCAGCCAAGCCGCCCTGATTCGCTACTTTAAGCGTAATGGTAACTGTCTGTCCGGGCTTACCGTTCCGCTGACCAAGCTCTATCGCCAGGCTTAGATCGGCCTTGTTAGAATCAGGCTTGGGTTGATTACTTTGCAGGGCTGGGAGGGGCGTCTGATAGGGATTAGGCGACGAAAATAAAGCGAGTGTCCCTACGGACTTTGTGCGCAGATCGACCATTGCCGCATCATCCTGCCCGTCGCCAGTACCTGAATTTGGCTGGCTGTCGGGATCCAGTCTCGATTGAGCGATCAATTGGGCCGCGTTCGAATAAGTGCCTTCAGCCGTAAGACGGGCCACAAACCGACGTGAAACGGACTGGCCGGGGGCTACGTTGGTAAGATTACCGGTGACAACGCCGTTTGATGCGGTCAAATCGGCCGATGAAACGAAGGTCATGTTGCTGGGTAATCGATTCTGCATTGTAACGGCTCCGGCATCGCAGCCACCTTCGTTGGTAACCGTTAACGTAACCGTGACGGTATCGCCCGGTGCTAGCGTTCGGCGACTGACGGCCAGGGCCAACGACAGATCGGTCATGGCATTACTGATGTACGTGCTGGCGGCATCGGATTGACAACCATACACGGAGTTAATCGCCTTCAAGTAATACGTGCCTACTGCATTCGCCTGAATGGACGAGGTCGTCTCGAAGGTATTCCAAAGGTTTTTTCCTGTATAACTGGACGTTAGGGTAACACTTCCCGGTTCACATAACGACATCGACCCGCTGGTTGTGATCGTCGGTACGGCGGGACGAACAATGCTCGGGACAGTAACCGCGGGCGGAAAAATGACTTTATTCTGGGGGTTGCGTAATCGTGCTGAGTACGTTCCGGCACCAACCGTTAGCCCTTGTGATGTACTTCCCGTGCTCCAGGTATATTCGTACCCGCTGGGTTGCGTTAGTGTCAATTGGTTACCCGTGGCGCAGGAAAGGCTGGTGAGGGGCTGAACTTCAGCGGCATACGGTTGTATCGTCTGCAAATACGTATCTGTAATGGCATTGGCCCATCGTTCGCCCACCTTCGTCTGACCCGTAGGCGAAAAGTGGATACCATCGGGGCGGTCCGTTACCTCGTCGAGATCGGGTCCCTGATAGGTCAGGTAGTTGGCCCGGTTGATGACTGTCTGCTGTGCCGCCCGGACATTCTCGAAGCGACCGCCAACGTAGGAAGACAAGGCAATGATCCAGGCCAGATTGGGTTTGTTGAATTGACGCCGTACCGAATCAATGACGCCATAATGATGCGTGACGATGAGGTCTGTTGCGTTGTTCCTATCATTTTCACCATGTTGCAGCAGCACCGCCCGAATCCCTGTTGAGGGAACGTAGAGATTCATCAGGTTACGCAGATTAGCGTAAGGCATCCGTATGCTGTAGTTAACAAACCAATGATCGAACGGGATATTGGAGGCTGCTTTGTAGTTCTGTTCCATGTTGGTTCCCCCAAAACCGGCATTATAAATCAGGACTGGCACATTGATGCGCTGCACCAGCAGATCACCCATACGCCCCCAGAACCACGACATTTTGGCGAACGGAGATATGCCACTGAATGTAGCCAGCTGGCTGAACACCAGACCGGGGAGGTAGCGGGTATCGGCAGTTTTTTCGTACTGTAGAAATTCGGGCGTAGTCTGGTCAACTGGTACGACGGTTACGCGGTCGTCAACGGCTCCCGCTATGGTTGGACAGTTGTCGTTGCCATTCGAATCGATACAACTCGATCCCTGCGCATTGGAGTGACCCAGAATCGCAAAGACTTCGCCAACGCCAAACCGGTCTACCGCATCCGTTGCTACAACTGCTCCGTTTAATTTGCCCCGCACCTCAAGTTGATACCAGCCTCCCGTGATGGTCATCGTACCATTGAACTGACCATTGAGCGGATTTGTCTGAATGGTTGTCCAGTTGGTTGTTGTGCCCTGTCCGGCTGTACGAACTACGGCCCTGGCCTCCACAGCATCAATAGGTTGGGCATAGCTGCCAGCAATCTGGACAAGGGCTTTGTTGTTATTGTCGCGTTGGACGATCATCCGGCTGACGGGGTAGGTAACATCGATTTGAGCAACAACCTGCATTGGTCCAATGATCCACAACATAACCGTCAAACCCACTAGTAAGAAGGGTTGTACAACTAATTTCATAATGAATAAAGCGCTACACGTTTACTACGAGAAATACTACTTCGTTTGCTAAGGTTATTAATTGTATGTATACCTTATTGGCGAAATAACAACACTACTACTTGTACTATACTCAAATATAGTGCTAGACTATTTATTGGTTATATATAAAGTTACTGATATGTAAAATTTTAATCCGTACCTAAGGCCGAACTGCGCGCTTCGTATGGCAACAATCGGGAGACGGGCCAGAAGTAGTCCTTCGTAAAACAGTATAAAGAAACAGATCATATGGATAGCTCAAACTAAATCACGGATACCCTGATCATCAACGTTGTGGCACGGGTAGTTTTCGATTCAATCGGTTTGTTTTGGAGAAAGGTTTGTGTTACTTTGTCAATAAGAAGGTATTGAACCCCTTTGCCAATTCGCGATGAACTTTGACGACGAGGACGACGACGACAGTTTCATGGACTGGGACGGTTTCGACGAGGATTACGACCCCGAGGAAGCCCGCGCTGAAATGGAAGCCGAGAACCGGCGCATCAAGAACCTGCCCATTTTACGGAAGGCCAATGAACTCATGGAGTTGACGCAGGCCATCGTCGAGACAATCAACAAAGAAGACGATGTGCTGATGATGCATGAGCAGATGCTGGCAAACGCGATGATGCTGGCTCCTAAAATCGTTGGGGCTGAAGGAGGTGATCTGTACACGCTGCGCATGGAAAATGCGGTTATCATTAAAATGCACGCTCGGGAATTGTTAGCCCAAACCTCTTACTGCAAGGCTGAAAAATTGGCTACACCGGCTTACCTGAACGTGTTGCGGGATGAGATCGAGCAGTTTCGATTACTGTTCGTCGAGTGGGTAAATGGTTTCGATAAAGACAACGACGCTCCCGACGATTGGGGCCTGTTTTACTAAGTAACACAATAAACCCGAACACCACTCCAGACCGGATTTATCCGCTTCGCCCGTCCTAAGATCGTCGCCGTACAAGTAGAGGGAGAGAGACCGAACATAGCCGATGCGCTGGCGATTTACACTCAGCTAGATCGTTGATTTCATAAGCTTTATACGAACCGAAATGCCGGAAATCTACCATCAACCGGCGCAAAGACACCCTTCAACATACTTCTCCGGCACCACTATAAAAAGTACACTCCCACGGCTGTAGACTGGTACCTGTAATCGAATAACTTTGCCCTGCGCTAAGTCTAACAATTTCAACTTGATTCATGAACGTACGTTTACCATTTTTTTATTGGCTTAACCTCACGCATTGCTGGCTGGCAATTACGTGTTCTCTATTCCTGTTGGTAGCGGCACCACAAGCAGCAAAAGCCGTAACCTATCTTCATACCGACGCCAAACTCGCTGGGACCGGTTCTGTGTTGGGTAACAGCCCGCTGGCCGATCCGGTATTGACGTTTACGCCCGCTTCGCCCGCTGTTTGTTCGGGAGGGAGCATTTCTCTGGCGTTGGCGGGTTGCCCTGCCACCGGAATGGTTCGGTGGTCAACCGGTCAGACGGGAGCGAGTATCAGCGTCAGGCCAGCCCAGTCAACGAGCTACACCGCTACCTGTTCGGTTAGCGGCCCACAGGGAACAACTACATCGGCTAGTAGTCTGGTTACGGTTCATCAACCGATTACTATTACCGCCGGACCATCGGCTGCATCTGCCTGTGAAGGAATGGCCGTAACATTTTCGGCAACAGCAACCGGCTCTCCCATTACTTACGCCTGGTCGCGAAATGGGGCAGCCATTGCTGGTGCGACCAGCGCCCAACTAATGCTTCCCAGCGTCAGCCTGGCCCAGGCTGGTGCTTACGCCGTTACCTTGTCGAACCAATGCAATACGGTATCCAGTGTCCCCGTAGCACTCACCATTGCACCCGGTATAGAGATAAAAGCTATTCCTACACCGGCCAATTGCTTTGGGTCCAGCACCGGCCAGATCTTTATCGGTGCCACGGGTGGTACGGGTCCTCAACAGTTTCAGTTGAATGGCCAGTCTACGCAAACGTCCAATATTTTCGCCAATCTGAAAGCCGGTACCTACCAGGTTTCGGTCAGAGATGTGCTCGGCTGTAGTGCTCAGACAACGGCGGAAATAAAGCAGCCGGTGCCCGTAGTATTGACGGCAAAAGCGGTGAACGCCAAATGCTCGGGTGGGTCCGACGGGGGTATACTGGTAGCCGCCAGTGGAGGCAATGCGCCCTATAAATTTCAGATCAACGGAGGCCCCCTGCAAACGGGTGAATCGTTCTTCGATTTGAAAGATAAATCGACCTACGTTGTTACGGTGGTTGATGGAACGGGTTGTGCCACCTCGCAGACCGCCGTCATTGGTGCTCCTCAGGGCTTTGATATTAAAACAACCGTCGCGTCGGCCAAATGTACCGGTTCAGCCGATGGAACGATCAACGTGTCCTCGACGGGTGGCACCGGATCGTACCAATACCAGATTGGAACGGGTGTTTTCCAGGCCGGTACGTTGTTCACGGGCTTAGCCGCCACTACGTATGAGATTACGGTTAAGGATGGCAATGGTTGTTTGGGTAAAAAATCAGTGGCGGTTCCACAACCGCAGCCTTTGCAGCTTACGGCTACCGTCACACCCGTCAACTGTTTTGGGGACAACAGCGGGAGTGTTACGCTGAAACCAAGCGGTGGAACTGGCTCAGTGCAGTACCAGTTGGCATCCACGAAAATCCCACAGGCGAGTGCTACGTTCAAAAACCTTGCCTTGGGTGATTACACGGTCGTCGGCACCGATTCCAATGGCTGTACCGCCTTATTACCAGTTAAGGTTGGTAAATCCGATGCGTTAAAAATACAGGCGTCCACGGTGGCGGCCACCTGTTGCGTATGTCCGACGGGCAGTGTTGCGCTAACCGTTGCCGGTGGTACCGGAACCGGCCGCCAGTTTCAGCTGCTCGGTCGCCCTCTTCAGGTTAGCAATCAATTTGCCGGGTTACCGCCCGGCACATACCGCTTCCGGGTTACGGATGAAGTTGGTTGTGCCGATTCGGTAACAGCGGCCGTTACCGATGCCGCGTCGATATCGCTCACGGCAGGACGAATCAAAGATGTTGCCTGTACGGGTGGGCGCGATGGCGAAGCGGCTGTTCAGGTTGTGGGAGGGACCAAACCGTTCGTTTATTACTGGCAAACCGAAAACAGAGACACGTTGCGAGCCTATACCCAGGCGCAGACGGGGTTGGCCGAGGGTACGTATACGGTTAGTGTGTCAGACAGTAACCGATGTACCACGACCACTACGTTTGTCACGGTAAAAGCCCTGGCTCCCGTTCCACCCAAACCCGTTGTTGTAAAGAACAGCAACTCGCTTTCGGTCGTTGAGGTGACGGGTATTCAATGGTATATCCGGGTCGATACGACCGCTGGCAAACCGTTACCAAATGCGACATCGTCTACGCTGGTGCCCTTTCAGAGTGGCCGTTACTATGTTATTGTCACCCAGAATGGCTGTGCGTCGCCCCCCTCCGATTATGTTGCGTTTGTCGTAACGGCTTTGTCGGAACCCGTGGGCGATTTGTCGGTGCGAGTCGTGCCGAACCCAGTCACGGATCGCTTGCGGCTCGACATTGAACAGACGCAGCGCCAGTCAGTGCAGGTGCAGTTGCTGGATATATCGGGTCGTTCGGTTCGGGCATATGAGATACCCGCGTTCACGGGCAAACGACAGGCGGAGTGGCCTTTGGCGGGTATTACACCGGGTCAGTATCTGCTGAAAGCTAACGCTGGTAGCCGTCAATCGGTCATTCGGGTACTGGTCGAGTAACACACAGATATAAAAAAGTAAAGGCTTCCGACGTTGCGGAAGCCTTTACCATATCAAGTAATCACAATCGTTCCTCGAATAATTTCAGGATGCGTTTGTATTCGTCCATCCAGCTGGTTGGTTCCACAAATCCGTGATCTTCCATCGGATACGCGGCCACTTCCCAATTATCCTTCTTCAGTTCGATAAGCCGTTGCATCAGCCGGACCGTATCCTGAAAATGTACGTTGACATCGACCATGCCGTGGCAAATGAGCAGGTAGCCTTTTAACCCCTCGGCAAAATAAATGGGGGACGACTGGCGATACGATAACGAGTCGGATTGGGGCTCGTTCAGAATGTTCGCGGTGTATTGCTGGTTGTAGGCCGCCCAGTCGGTTACGGGACGAAGTGCGGCCCCCGCTTTGAATACATCCGGTGTCGTAAACATGGCCATCAGCGTGATGAAGCCGCCGTACGAACCGCCGTAAATGCCGATCCGTTTGGCATCGACACCCTGCGTCTGCACCAGCCATTTGGCCGCATCGACATGGTCGGTCAGGTCCTTGCCGCCCATATGCCGGTAGATGCCCGTACGCCAGTCGCGACCATAACCCGAACTCGCCCGATAATCGATGTCAAGTACCGTATAGCCCTTGTCTACGAGTAGGTTATGGAACATATATTCGCGGAAGTACTGGCTCCACCACTTGTGGGCATTTTGCAGATAACCCGCCCCGTGAACGAACACAACACTCTTACCAGTCGGTTTATCGGGCTTATACAGGCGGGCGTAAATCGGTTGCCCATCACTGGCCGGAATGGTGACGAGCGTTGGTTCGCGCCAGGGGTAGCTCTTGAAGTTATCCGTCTGCGAGTTGGTCAGTTTCAGCGCGGTCGTGAGTCCTGCTCCTTTTTTGCCATCGGCCTTTAATTCTGCTACGTACAATTCCCAGGGCTGGTTGGTGGACGAATAGCGAATGGCCAGCCGCGTTTCGTCGGGCGAAAGCGTTACTTCATTGGCACCCGTCATCGTTGTCAGCCGAACACGCTCACCACCCGTTACAGCCATTCGGTAAAAGTGCTGCTCGCCGGGATGGACTTCGTTGGTCTGAATAAAAAAGTGCGATTTGTCTTTGGAAACGAGGATCTGCTGCACTTCGAACTTGCCCGAGGTCAACTGCTTTTTCTGGCCGCCCGTCAGCGCATTGATCGAATAAACATGCGAATAACCATCCGCTTCCGACTGAAACCAGAGCGTTTGATTATCGGCCAGAAAACCCATGTTGCCCGGCGTATTCGCAGAGCCGATCCCCGGTCCGCCAATCCACGCTTCGTCGTGCTGTCGATCGAGCAGCGTTAGCTTGAGGGTTTCCGGATCCAAGCGCATGATCCACCGGTCTTTGTTGTCCTGCGATCGAACAACGACCACCCCTATCTTACCATCTTCCGACCAGACGGGACCAGCGATACTAACGGGCCGTGTTTTTTTTGCCGTATCCGCTTTTGCTTTAGCCGCCGTTTTTAAATACTCTGGTTTGTCGCCAATGCCGGGAATATCCTTGACACTCACCGCCCGAACTGTATCCTTGACGCTATCGTAGACAAAAAATTCCTGCGTCGCCATCGGCGTACCCACTTTCGTGCGAGCCCGTAGTTCTTCGGTGTAGCCCGACTCCGTAACGTAGGTCGGTACCTGAGCCGTTTTTGCATTGGCGGGATTTTTCGACAGGCGATAGGTGACAAAGCGACCGTTGGGGCTCACCTGTGGATTGAACAGCTGTTTGTCGTCGAGGTAAATTTCTTTGGGCCGTTTGGGCAGGTCGGCCTTGCTGATCCGGTCGGCTTCATCTTTCTTTTCTTTCCGCTCTTTCAGCACCGTCGAGAGTCGAAGCTGGTCCTGCTTCAGAAATTTTTCTTCGTCGGTTAGTTTCGCATCGGCTTTTTTAGTCCCTGGCCGGAAGTCAGTCAGCTGGATCAGTTCGCCGGTCTGGAGATTGATGCTGAACAGGTTGGACGAACGCCGGAAGATAGCCTGTTGTTCATCGCCCGAGAAAACGGGATTACTTTCAGCCTCGACCGTATTGGTCAGTTGACGGATTTTCCCGCTCTTGACATCAAGCCAATAAATGTCGTCCTGCCGTTCGAAAAGGCGTTGCGTACGCGCCCGATTGAAGGCAGCAATGGGTTCGGTGGGAAGCAAACGACGCTCCGCCGGACTGACTTTCTGGGGCTGCGAGGGAGTGAGCGTCCTGGTACCCGTGAAGCTCACCTTATACAGCGAATCGCTTTTGTTCTTGTCGGGATTCCAGTTGAAATACAGCGTTTTCGAGTCGTCGGACCAGTAGGGATTTGAGGGAGAGGTGCCAATCCATACCTTCGGGTCCTGCATGATCGTCTCGATGGTAAGCGGAATACGTGCGGCTGTCGGGGCCTGTTTCGGAGCTGGCTGGGCAAAGACGTTAACCGAAACCAACGCCAGCAGGAGTGGCCCGTAGAGGGACGAACCACGTTGATGAAGAGTAGTTTTTGTCATAAAAGCGATACGAATTCAAGTTGCGAGGCTCAAATTAGCCACAAACCCGCTAATGACGTAGCTTATCGGTGAAGAAGCGATCAGGAAATGCGAAATAAGTGATTCAAAAGCCGGGCAACGTGGGTAAACGATAAAGTTTTTATGGCCGGGGTTGGATTGGTTACTCGGTAAGTTTCCTGAAAGATGGTATCTTGCCTAACAAAATCTTTCCTTGCGTCAATGCAATACGTTGTTCATGCTTATGATCACACCAGTGCCGATGCGCCTGAACGGCGTATGGCTGTCCGGCCTGCTCACCTTGACTTCGTGCGTGAGCTAAAAGCAAAAGGCCAGTTCATCCTTGGTGGGGCGCTCCTTGATCCGGCTGGAAACATGATCGGCTCGATGCTGCTGCTTGACCTGGAAACGGAAGAGCAACTGGCCGATTATCTCAACGCTGATCCGTACATCGTGCAGGGCGTTTGGGAAAAAATCGACGTGAAGCCTTTTCGCAAAGCCGACGTATGAATAACGTGGTCAGCAAACAAATACCGAATTGTCGTTCGTCGCTGACCGCATTGCTTTAATTACTACCAACTTATTTTGATACACGCAGCAATATTTGATATGGATGGGCTGCTGGTGGACTCGGAACCCCACTGGCGGGCTATGGAACGCGAGGTATTCGCGACCGTAGGCTTGTTCCTGACTGATGACGAATGTAAACAAACAACCGGCTTACCGATTCCGGATGTGGTGAATTATTGGTATGCCCGCGCCCCCTGGAGTGACGAAGCGTTGGCCGGTCGTACGAATGCCGACCTGGGCAGTGCCATCACCGCTGGTGTTCATGAGCGCATTGCTAACCTGGCTGAACCAATGCCGGGTGCCATCGGCATACTAGAGCTATTTTTCCGGCTCGGCATACCCACGGCCATTGCGTCGGCATCACCTATGAGCCTGATCGAGGTTGTGGTTGACCGGCTTCGCATCCGCGATTACCTGACGCTCTGGCACTCCGCCACACTGGAAGCGCGTAATAAACCTGCTCCCGATGTGTATCTGGGAACGGCCCGTAAGTTAGGTGTGCTACCGGCAGACTGTGTTGCATTCGAAGACTCAGGCAGTGGCTTGACATCGGCCCACTCGGCAGGCATGATTACGGTAGCGGTTCCGGCACTCTTCGAACTGGATCACCCCAAATTTGCCATTGCTGATCTGATCATACCCGCCCTGACCAAGTTTTCGCTGGACACGTTAACGGCAATACAACACGAAAAACAGTCCTAACCAACATAAACCCGAACCTGGTCGAACGTAATCAGTCTGTAAAACAGATTCGTACCGTTAATGGCCTTTCCCGTTAATACCATGCGTATTTATCAACTTGATGCGTTTACCGACCAGCTTTTCTCCGGTAATCCGGCGGCTGTTGTCCCGCTAACCGAGTGGTTACCTGACGAACGGATGCAGCAAATAGCGGCTGAAAACAATCTGGCAGAAACGGCTTTTTACGTTAAAACGGAAGACGAAGACACCTACCACATCCGCTGGTTTACGCCGACCGTTGAGGTTGATCTGTGCGGTCATGCTACATTGGCTACGGGCTATGTCGTCTTTTTTCTGGAACAGAAACCTGAAGCGGAGCAGCTTTTTTTTAATTCCCGCAGTGGTTCGCTAAAAGTGTGTCGGGGCAAAGATGGCTGGCTTACGCTCGATTTCCCCGTTGATAGTGTGCACAAGGCCAATCTACAGCCGCCCGCGCTCCTGGCCAGCCTTAACGAAAAGCCTCTAGCTGTTTACAAAGGCAAAACCGATTACATGCTGGTCTATACATCACAAGCTCAGATTGAAGCACTGGACCCCGATTTTCGGGAGATGAGCACCGTGCCCGCGCGGGGTGTTATCGTAACAGCCCCTGGTGACGCTGATTCGGGTGTTGATTTCGTTTCCCGCTTTTTTGGTCCTCAATCCGGTATCGATGAAGACCCGGTAACGGGTTCGGCTCATACGACGCTTGTTCCGTACTGGGCCGAACAACTTGGTAAAACGGAACTGACTGCCCGCCAACTCTCTAAACGAGGGGGTGATCTGCGCTGCAAACTTAATGGCGAACGTGTCGATATTTCGGGGCAGGTGCAGCTGTACCTGACCGGTGAGATCGTATCGGGTGATTGATTGTTGGGTTTGCGGGTCCTGAATTACCAAACAGGATGACTGCAAAAACTGGGTCCGATAGGCCGTATTTTTAAAATACGGCCTATCGGACCCAGTTCGTCACAGACGCTGACGAGTCTCATTTCAACACCTTCGTAATCTCGTTGAGTTTCTCCATTTTTTGCACGAAATCGCCTTTGAGCTTATTTCGAATGGCCGTCAGGTTATCGAGCGTTTCCTGCAAACTGTCGGGCAGAATCTCTTCCAGTACTTCGCGGAACCGCTTGGCAAACGTTGGCGACTTGCCATTGGTCGAGATCGCAATCTTGAGGTCACCTTTTTTTACGACCGAACTCAGGTAAAAATCGCACAGATCGGGCGTGTCGGCCACATTGACCAGAATACGGCGATTTTTACAATCCGCCTGTACTTGACGGTTTACGTCTTTGTCATTTGTGCCGACGATGACCAGATCTTTATCGGCCAGAAAAAGTGCGTGGTACGGCTCCTGAATCAGCTCCATTTTGGGATACTGTTGCGCTAGTTCCCGGATTTCATCCCGAATCTCGGGCGCGACAAGTGTAAGCCGGGCATTGGGCGAATTAGCCAGCAATGCCGTTGTTTTCTCCAGTCCCACATAACCGCCACCCACGATAAGTATGTGGAGGTTTTCGGCTTTTACAAAAATCGGGAATAGGGTGTTCATAAAAAAGAAGTGGTTCGTCGACAGTCGATTGAAGTAGCTATTAGCAAACTTACGACTATTAACGAACCACTACCGATTATTAACCGATATGGATATCAATTAAAACTTCACGCCCAGGTTAACGCCCAGAATCCGGCGCTTGGTGTTGCTAACACTGTTAAGTACATCAGCAAAACCGTAGTGGTAAACAAAATCCAGGAACAGCGGACCCGCATCGAAACCGATATTTGCCAGTCCATTGATAGTAGCCGCAGCGAAATCGCCCTGTGTGAAGTTAAACGCGTTGTTGTTCACACCAAGGGGGGCCGCGTATTCAGCACCCACTTGCAGACGAACACCCGAGATACCACGCTCTGACTGAGCCAGTTTAACCCCGATATAAGCTGGAACGTGAATGTATTTCTGATCGACGTTCGATGTAATGTCTTTCACACCCGTTACCTGACCATCGCCAGCCCGGAAAAAATCAGAACTCGATGTTAAGTATTCAGCACCAATCTGACCGTAGAAACGACCACCACCGCGTACCAGAAAGCCCAGTTGATACCCAAGCCGACCGCTCAAATTATTACCCTGTACGTCCTCGCCCTGGAAACGGGTTGAGTTAGCACCGGCATATACGCCAAATGTAAAGTTTTTGTAGTTCTCCCGACGCTCTTTACGTTCTTCAACAGCTACACTACGCTGCCCGTCCTCAAAACCCTCATCATACGCTCTGCTCAGATCGCGTTCGTCGAATGACCGATTGTTATTCCGGCTATTGCCCATCCGGTCTTCATACCGATTATCGTACCGCTGGTATTCGTCATTCCGGCGGTTGTAATCCCGTCGTTCGTCCATACGATCATCAAACCGCTGTTCGTTGCGACGTTCGTCCTGACGCGATGGGCGGTAATCCCGGTCATAACGGTCGTTATTTGAGTTTTGCTGACCGAATGATAGACTGGCAGTGCATACGCCGGCCAGCAATAGTGCTGCGTTTAGTGATGTTTTCATAACGTGTTGAGTTGAGAAAAAGGCGTAAGCCTGTATGGTCTAACAACTAGGTACCCTTATCGAATGTTTGGCTTCCTTACTGGTCAGCATTACTATTTTCCAGTAACGATGCTGACCAGACCAGTCAAAAAAAAGCCGCCTTTTATGGAGACGGCCTTTCTTTACTGATTATTTATTTGTCGTACTAGAACTTGAAGCCTACGCTGGCGCTCAGGATTCTACGAGCTGATCCAGCAAAACCATTGTTCTGAGCGATTGTGTTGCTGAAGCCATAGTGGTAGGTCAGGTCAAGAAATACCGGGCCCGCATCGAAGCCTAACTGACCCAATCCGTTGAACGTACCATTTTTGAACTCAAGGTTGTTCAGGTTACCGAATGAATTGCTGCTCGAGCCAATCCGGTTAGCATATTCCACACCTAACTGTAAACGAACAGCCGAGATACCCCGATCCGATTCGACCAGTTTGTAACCGATGTAAACAGGAACCTGAATGTATTTAAGATCGATCCGATCTTTGATGTCCGAGGCCGACTGGCCCGATCCGGCAACGAAATAGTTAGAACTCGACGCAAAGTATTCAGCACCGATCTGACCAAACAAACGGCCACCGCCCCGTACGAAGAAACCAGCCTGGTAGCCAAGGCGACCCGTCAGTTTGTCGTTTCCGCCGGTTGGATTGACTGCTTCACCTTTGAATTTCGTTGTGTTCAAACCAGCGTAGATACCGAATACGAAGTTTTTGTAATCGTTCGCCTTTTTATCGCGGGTACTTGTCGTGTTGTAATCCGTCGTTGTTGTTGTCGTGGTGCCAGCGTTAGCGTTGTTGTAGCTATTTGTCGATGGCGTTGTCGAGTAGGTGCTGTTCGTGTTCGACGAATTGTCCGTTGTGGTTGGTGTCGTTGAATACGTGGTGTTCGACGTACTGGTTGTGTCGGTTACTGGCGACGCATTGTAGGTAGATGTGCCCGATGTGGTCGAGGACATGTTAGTGGTGCTCTGACCTGTTGCAAGGCCAACACCAAGCAGGCACGATGCCAGCAGAGTAAGTTGAGTTCTCATAGTGTTTTAAACAGCGTTGAGTTGTATATAACAAGGGTGTGATATTGCTACCACACCCCATTAACAGCCCTGTTACAAACAATGTTTTTAGATTATTCTAATTTCTTGCTCTAGTAATATGCTTCGTTTGTTTACTTCTATTTTTACGAAATGAGCCAAACTTCCTTAAATGGTCCGTTATAATCAATTTAACAGATCGATTTGAACGTCTAATGGAAGAAAATCGAAAGATATCGTCAGTATTTGGTGAAACACCTCTTAATCAACGAATCTCGGAGATAAACAAAATTTTATTCGCCACGGAGTTTTTTATACGCATTGATCAGTCCATTGGTCGAACTGTCGTGGGTACTCACTGGTACATCGTCCTGCAACTCGGGCAGAATCCGGCTGGCCAGTTGTTTACCCAGCTCCACGCCCCACTGGTCAAAACTGTAAATATCCCAGATGATGCCCTGTGTGAATATCTTGTGTTCGTAGAGCGCAATCAGGCTGCCCAGCGTGTGGGGTGTCAACCGCTTGAAGAGAATCGAGTTGGTTGGCCGGTTCCCCGAAAACTCTTTAAACGGAGTCAGGAAATTGATTTCGTCCTCGCTTTTACCCGCTTTGCGGAGCTCGTCGGCGGCTTCATCGGCGGTTTTTCCGTTCATCAGCGCTTCGGTCTGCGCAAAATAATTGGCCAGCAGAATCTTGTGGTGATCGCCAAGCGGGCGCTGACTGATGGCCGGAGCCAGAAAGTCGCAGGGAATCAGCTTCGTTCCCTGGTGAATCAGTTGATAAAAGGCATGTTGGCCATTAGTTCCAGGCTCTCCCCAAATGATCGGGCCCGTTTGCCAGTCGACTGGATTGCCTTCGCGGTCAACCGATTTACCATTACTTTCCATGTCGCCCTGCTGAAAATAAGCCGCGAACCGGTGCATGTACTGATCGTAGGGGAGAATAGCCTCCGTCTGCGCACCGAAGAAATTATTGTACCAGATACCAACCAATGCCAGAAGGACCGGCAAATTCTGTTCAGGCGGTGTGTCCCGGAAATGCACGTCCATCGCATGACCGCCTTCCAGCAACTCCTCGAAGTTAGCGTAGCCAATGTACAGCGCAATTGACAGACCAATGGCTGACCAGAGCGAATAGCGCCCGCCAACCCAATCCCAGAAGCCGAACATATTGGCCGGATCGATCCCGAATTTCTCAACCGCCGACTTGTTCGTAGACAGAGCGGCAAAGTGTTTCGCGATGGCTGCTTCGTCTTTGGCCGTGTCCAGAAACCACTGTCGGGCGGTCTGGGCATTGGTCATTGTTTCCTGCGTTGTAAACGTCTTCGATGCGATCAAAAACAGCGTCGTTTCAGGCTTCACCGTCTGCAACGTTTCGTAGATGTGAACACCATCGACGTTCGATACAAAATGTACCCGGAGGTTGGGGCTTGCATACGGTTTCAGCGCTTCGGTTACCATGACCGGACCGAGGTCAGAACCCCCGATACCGATATTGACCACGTCAGTGATGGCTTCACCGGTGTAGCCTTTCCACGCGCCCGACCGGATACGCTCCGAAAATTCCTTCATATGCGCCAGCACCTCATTGACGTCCGGCATCACATCGGCTCCGTCGACGATTACGGGCGTATTGGCGCGGTTGCGCAGGGCAACGTGCAACACCGCACGATCTTCGGTCCGGTTGATTTTATCGCCTGAAAACATCTTGCCAATGGCTTCGGTCAGGCCAGCCTGTTCGGCCAGCTGGAGCAGTAAGCCGAGCGTTTCATCGGTGATACGATTTTTCGAGAAATCGAGCAAGATGTCGTCAAACTGCCGGGTAAACTTCGGAAAACGCTCCGCATCGTCAGCGAACAGATCGCGTAAGTGTCGGTCTTTCAGAACGTCGTAATGAGCCTGTAACTGAGCATAAGCCGGGAGGCTGGTAAATCGATGATTCGGGAGCATGGGAAGAGAGTTTAGTGTTTACCGGTTTGGTTTTCGGTTGCTGACGGGCAATACTCTGATCGCCTACCTAAGAACTGAAAGCTAAAACCAATAAATCGGTTCAGAATCTCGGCGCGAATATCGTATTTCCAGCGCAATCTTTTTTAGTTCAAAACGGTTTCCTTGTAAACTACCTCAACTATCAACTTACCCCTGTGGTATGAATACCATTGCGACCGATACGCTTTTCGACTATGATCGTTGGCAGAAAACCCTGCCAGCCGATGCTCAGCGTTACCAGCAGAACCAACCTTACCCGCACATTGCGCTTGAGAATTTTCTGGAACCCTGGGCCGCCGAACGTGCGCTCGCGTCTTTTCCGGCCGTGGGTGATGCTGGTTGGATTCATTACGTTCACGTGAATGAGAAAAAGCACGGTCTCAACAAAATGGGCTTGTTGCCAGCGGCCATCCAGGAGGTTATTCGTGAAATGAACTCGCCTAAATTCGTCGCGTATCTTAGCGAACTGACGGGCATTCCCAACCTGATTTCCGATGATTCGCTGGAAGGCGGTGGGCTTCACCAGTCCAAGCGTAATGGCTTTCTGAACGTCCACGCTGATTTCACGGTTCACCCGCACAAACGGAACTGGCGTCGGCGGGTGAATCTGCTGATCTACCTCAACCACGACTGGAAGCCGGAGTACCGGGGTGACCTCGAACTCTGGGACCGCCAGATGAAAGGTGTTGTGGAGAAAATAGCGCCAATCTTTAACCGGTGCGTTATTTTTAACACCGACGAGGATTCATACCACGGTCTGCCCGATCCGATCCTGTGTCCGGACGACAGAACCCGTAAGTCGATTGCGCTGTACTATTTTACGGAAGAAGCCGTAACGCCAACCTTGCGGTC
This sequence comes from Spirosoma agri, assembly GCF_010747415.1. Lineage (NCBI taxonomy): Bacteria > Pseudomonadati > Bacteroidota > Cytophagia > Cytophagales > Cytophagaceae > Spirosoma > Spirosoma agri. The sequence goes on from NZ_JAAGNZ010000002.1 coordinate 1,102,250, forward strand.
AACGAATTACAAAGCTCGTCCGGATGATGGGGCCAAAGCGATTCTGATCTGGCTGGACAAGAAAATGGTAGCTACCTATACTATGCTCAAGCGTACGCTCAGCATTGACGATGCGTTCATCAGTTCTGTACTGAATCGACTCAGTGGCAAGAAATAAGCCGGCCTACGAATGACACATCTGAGTCGGATAAAACCTGTCGGAACGCTGGCTAAACCTTTTTGATTACTTTTACGGCCCTGTTCACCCTTGTGGACAGGGCTTTTTTGCGTTACGTATGAATCAAAAACTTTTCTATTCGCTCCTCTTTACTGCTGTGGGCATTCTGCTGTTCATTCCTTTTCTGGGGGGTGTCCGGCTATTTGACTGGGACGAAATCAACTTTGCCGAGTGTTCCCGCGAAATGGTTGTGCTGGGCGATTATGTGCGGGTTCACATTGATTTCAAACCGTTCTACGAAAAACCTCCGTTTTTTTTCTGGTGCCAGTCGTTGATGATGAACATCTTTGGCACCAATGAATTTGCGGCTCGCCTGCCGAATGCTATCTGCGGAATTATTTCGCTGGTTTATCTCTATAATCTGGGCGCGAAGCTGCATGGTCATCGGTTTGGTCTGATCTGGGCACTAACCTATTTGGGTTCAGTTACTCCGCATCTCTATTTTCGATCAGGCATCATCGATCCGTTTTTTAATCTGTTTATTTTCATTGGCTTGGTTAATCTGATCTTTGCTTCCTGGAAGCGGGAAGGTACCGCCAGCAGTACGCTGATTCCCCGCAGTGTGTGGGGATATCTGTTTGTCGGTGGGTTTATCCTGGGAATGGGTATCAACACGAAAGGACCGGTAGCGTATCTGATCGTCTGTCTGACGCTGGGCGTTTATTGGGTACTGAGCCGTTTTCGCTGGTTTATCACGCCCGTGCAGTTTTTGTTTTATTCGGTATCGGCCACGCTGATTTCGGTAGCCTGGTATGGTCTCGAAACCTTCCTGCAAGGCCCGATTTTCATCACCGAATTTATCAAATACAACTTCCGGCTCTTCAGTACACCCGACGCCGGCCATTCCGGATTTCTTGGCTATCACTTCGTCATATTGCTGGTCGGGTGTTTTCCGGCGTCCATCTTCGCACTTCGGGCGTTTGCTCCGCTGATGATCGAACGCAACTACCAGCGTGAGTTTCGGAAGTGGATGCTGATCTTGTTCTGGGTCGTTCTGATTCTGTTCAGTATCGTCCAGTCCAAAATTGTCCACTATTCGTCGATGTGTTACTTTCCGCTGACGTACATGGCTACCCTTACCCTGACGCAGCTGGAAGCGAACAAGATCCGGTTCAACAACTGGTTCCGGGCGGGACTGATCGGTATTGGCGGTGTTTATGTGCTGGCAACGATTGGCTTACCTATCCTTGCGCACCGGATGGATCTGGTGAAATCGTTTGCCGATCAGGATGCGTTCACGCAGGCTAACCTCGACGCAAAAATCAACTGGACGGGCTGGGAGGTCATTCCGGGTGTCTGGCTGTTCATTGTTCTGACGCTGAGCCTGATCTGGTTCAGTCAACGACAGACCGAACGGGCCATTGTTGCGTTGTTCGGTGGTATGGCCGTCTTTATAACGCTGACCTTGTGGTTCTTCATTGGCCGCATTGAAGGCATTTCGCAGGATGCGGCCATGCGTTTTTTTGAGAAGGCGCAGGGGCAGGATGTATACGTAAAATCATATGGTTACCGGAGTTACGGGCCTTTCTTTTATACCCAGAAACCGGCCGTGACCAATCCCAAGTATTACGACGAAAATTGGCTTCTACGCGGTAAGATCGATAAGGATGTCTGGTTTATCAAGAAGAACGTCGAAACCCATACCGTACTTGATTCGTTGCCCGATATTCAGAAGACAGGCGAGGAGAATGGATTTGTCTTTTACCTCCGCCGTCATCAGCCCTGATCAGTAACGCAAAAAACCAGCTCTTGGCTGGTTTTTGCGTTAACAACTTTATTTGTACTAGTTAGCTTTCTTAACTGAATCGCGAACAGCTTCGCGGTAATCTTTACGGGCAGAATCCAACTCACCCTGCTCTTCACGCACGGCTGCTGTGTCGCCTTCGTTTTGTGCTTCGATCACGTCTTCTTTCTGATCCTGCACCTCTTCGGCTTTGTTTTCTTTTTTCGAGTCGCAGCTGGTGAGCGACGTAGCTCCGATAAAAGCGAAGCATAAGCCAAGTAGCAAATGTTTTTTATTCATGGTCTGTAACGTTATTTTTCTTTTACTGAACTGCAAAGCTACTATTTTGTTTCTACTTTCTTGAATTGTGTGGTCGCTAATTGGAAAAACGAACCTACAAACAGATCTCGCCCAAGCGTTTTTCGTCCATAACGAAGACATTGAAATCGACCTGTCCGCGAATGCCCTGTACCCAGCCGCTTTGATTGTGCTGCCACAAATACAGGTGATCGGCATCGTAGGAGCGGAGGTGCTTTGTGGAGTAGTCGGCAATCCAGAGCGGATACTCATCCAGATTTCCTTTTATATACCGCTTATAAAGATTTCCGTTGGTATAAATGATCGGTCGGGCCTGATAATGTTCTTCTACGGTTTCCAGCCATAGGCGAAGGCCATTGATAATGGTTTCGTCGGACTGGCCGTTCGTAACCTCAAAATCGACAACGGGCGCAAAATCACCGGTTGTCAGATCAACGTGCCGGATGAAATTCTGGGCCTGTTTAACGGGGTCGCGGGTTGGATGGTAGAAATGATACGCTCCCCGGCGGAGCGTTGAGTTCTTTGCTTCCTGCCAGTTTTTACCGAAGTGTTTATCGGTCATCGTTGCCCCTTCGGTCGCTTTTACAAAAACAAATTGCAGTCGTACGCCATCGGCTTCCATCTGCCGCACCCGTTTCCAGTTGATGCGGTCGTTGTGCCGCGATACGTCGATCCCATGAATGCCGTAGCGCATCGGTAGACGAATCCCGAAAGCCCGCACAAAACGCCAGTCCATATCATCCTGCCGATAGGACCGAAAAATTAAATACCCAATGAGCAACACCATGAACGCGGCAATCCAGAGACCATAGCGTCGAAGAATGATATTGATTAAAACGCGTGCTTTCATGCAGGACTACTTACGTTCAGGGGCGAAAATACAGGTTTACCCGCGAATGTGACGAACAAAAAAAAGCTCTCTACAGGGTGCAGAGAGCCAAGTACTAGATGATCAGGCTGGAATCAATCGTGACCTTCGAGTTTAACCAGCTTATTATAAAGACCCAGGATCAGGAAAGGAGCGGCCCATTGGCCAACAAACAAGCTACGATCTCTGTCGCCCTGGTATTGTAAATACAACGAGGCACCCATCGACCCTAGAGCCGCCCACAGAAAAATGTCGGATGGTAATTTGGCAGTTTGCTCTTCAATTGCTGTTGCAACTGGGCCTTCGTCGTGCTGTGGGTTGGTATTGCTTTGCTTAGCCATAACGTTGAATAGTTTAGTGCATTTGATACGTAACGAAGGCTTAACGAGTCGGTCAATGTATTTGTTTACGATAGGCTGAAGTCAGTCTGAATGATTAGGATATGGGAACAGCGGGTCGATAAATAGGTACTGAACGCGATCATTTAATGCGCTGGCTTTCTGAAAATTTGCTGAAAAGCCGCTGGTTATCAGTCAGCTTTTGTCCGGGCTACACCCAGTCTACCTGACTACTAACCAGCGGCTTCTACCGCGAGATGGCGCAAAGGGTCAAGCCTATTTATTAGGCTGTGGTGTTGTGCGCAGATAAGGTTTAACAAACGTTACGCCTTTCGGGAATTTTTCCTCCAACTGATCGTTCGATACCGCTGGGGTCACAATGACGTCGTCGCCTTGCTGCCAGTCGGCGGGTGTTGCGACCTGGTAATCGGCCGTTAATTGCAGCGAATCGATAACGCGAATCAACTCGTTGAAGTTACGACCCGTGGAAGCTGGATAAGTCAGGGTCAACTTGATTTTTTTATCGGGTCCAATCACGAATACTGACCGCACCGTTGTTTTCTCGCTGGCGTTAGGGTGGATCATGTCATATAGCGTGGCCACGTTCCGGTCGGCGTCTGCAATGATCGGGAAGTTGACTTCTGATCCGGTTACGTCTTTAATATCGGGTGTCCAACGATTGTGCGATTCGAGGTCATCGATCGACACGGCAATAACTTTTACGTTACGCTTACCAAATTCGTCTTTCAATAGGGCAGTCCGGCCCAATTCAGTGGTGCAGACCGGTGTAAAGTCAGCAGGGTGGGAGAACAACATTCCCCACGAATTTCCGAGCCACTCGTGGAAATGAATATGACCTTGCGTTGTGTCGGCCTCAAAATCGGGCGCGATGTCTCCTAAGCGAAGTGACATAATAGAAAAAGGTTTTGTTGATTAAATCTATAAACTTAATATAGTAATGGTGAAATGGAAAAACCGGCGTATTAAACCGGTTTTACAGGGCAAACGTAGAAAAGATTTTCTAGGTTCACAATTCAGGTATTGGGAAAAAGGTAAATTGGCAATTGAGACGCTTACCAGTGGCAAGTTGTCTGATTGCCGATCACATATCAAATGAGCTTTTCTTCGACTGCAATCCGAACCAGTTCAGCGGCATTGCGCACCTGTAACCGGCGCATCATGTTCGCGCGGTGGTTGTCGACCGTGCGGACGCTGAGTTGAAGGCGTTCGGCAATTTCGCGGCTGCTCATGCCATCGACCAGAAACTGCAATATCTCTTTTTCTTTGTTGGACAAACGCGATGGTTGTACTTCCCGACTTTGTTTGCTGCCTTTTTTGAGCTGCTGCATGTAGCCGCTCAGAATGATCGATGCCACGGGTGAACTGTAATATTTTTCACCAAGCGCGATCATGCGTATCGCCTTGATCATTTCATCGGACGACGAATCTTTAAGGATGTAGCCATAGGCGCCGGCTTCTACCGACCGAAGAATGTAATCTTCATTGTTGTGCATGGACAGCATCAAAACTCGCACATTCTTATACAACCGGCTGACAACCTGCGTCGTCTGAATGCCCGACATACCGGGAAGCGATATGTCCATCAGGACCAGATCGGGCTGATGCGATTTAAGTTTTTCGAGCGCTTCCTCGCCGTCGTTGGCTTCATCGATAATTTCTAATCCTTCGGCCTGTTCCAGGAGTAGCCGAATTCCGTCGCGGACAATCGAGTGATCGTCCACCAGCATTAATTTAATTGGCGTCATAGTGAGCAGATTGCAACTTATACGGAATACTTACTTGAACTTTGGTGCCTTTTCCGGGCACTGAACTGATTTTCAATCGACCATTAAGGAGTTTCGCTCGTTCCTCCATGTTGTGTAAACCCTGCGAAGGAGCACGTCCATTTTTGGTTGGGCTGGGAAGCTTTGAGCGTTGGCTTACCGGTCTGAAACCTCGCCCATCGTCGGTGACAAGCAGGTGAACATAGTTTTGCCGTTCGATCAATTCGATATGAATGTGCGAGGGGTGTGCATGGCGCACGGCATTACTAAGCGCTTCCTGCGTGATCCGATAGAGCATGATTTCTACGTTTTTATCTAAACGAGGATCATCCGCAGTAAGGTTCGATTCGAATGTTACATCGACAGTCTCACTGCGGTCATTTTCTGCCAGCATTTTGATAGCGGGGACGATGCCGAAATCACTCAACACGCTAGGCATCAAATTGTTAGAAATTGTTCTCGTTTCCTGGATTGTTTGCGTAACTAATTTTTTGAGGTTCGTAATACTTTTCGAATGTGCCATTAGATCAGTTTTGCCGGGTTCCGCCGATGCGCGTCTGAGTCCGGCTTCCAGTCCCTCAATTTGTAGTTTGATCGCGGTTAACATTTGCCCCAGCCCGTCGTGCAGTTCGCGGGACAGGCGTTTGCGCTCATCCTCCTGACCGGCCATCAGGTAAGACGTACGGATTTTCTGTTCGTCGATCTCCTGCTGATACTGCAATCGAGTAGCTTCGAATAATTTTTGACGTGTTTCGTTCAGCGACTTATTGACGTATAATAATTCCTTATTGGCAATACTGGCCTGACGTTCCGCTTCGATAAGTTGGGCAATCGTCTGTTTTAATCGGTGAGTGGCAGGCCGAAAAATCAGGAAACCGATGCCGAGCATGACGGCAATGGAGATTATGTATAAATACAATTCGATCGATTCCAGCCGGATCAACTGGTTACGCAATTCACTGGTATGTTGGCGTACGATACCATCGATCTCTTCCAGAAAAGGCTTTTCATTGGCAAGAAGCAATTTCAGGCTGGCCTGAACGACGGGCTGCGACACATCTTCCGGGCGCTGTAACTTGATCAGATTGCCGATACTTTGCTGAATAGCGTTAAATTCCGGACTGATGTTGGTGTAGAGCCGCTGGATGGTGTCGGAATTGGGAATCAGGACATTATGGTCCGTAACTTGTCCCTGACGGCTCTCCAGATGATAACGTTCGAAGGCGCTGAACACATGGCGCAGTTCGGCCAGGTTCTGATTGAAGTCACTGCCCTCCTTGCTGTCGGTCACCTGAAGTGCCTGCTTAACAATTTGCTGGCTTTGATGCCGCTGAAGAGCCGTGTACCGGATGATCCACAATTCATCCTGCACTGTGCTAAGCCGCCATTGTGTGAGAAGTTGTCCACCCGTAAGCAGTACTGCCAGGATGAGAAATAAGGTAACATACAGGCGCGTGAAGCGAAAGGGAATTGCCTGATCGTTTTTTGTGTTATCGCTGAGAAAGTCGGTCACGGTCAGTTTGATCGAAGCCAAAATATTGAGTAAATGTAGTAAATTTCGTAGTTTTACTTCACACTTGTCCCATACTGTGCCCAACGCCATGAACCGGTTACTCGTCGCTCTGCTATTCGCCAGTTTTGTTGCCTTCTCTTTCCGGCCACTGGAGCCTGTACGCCCAGGCCGTGAAACCACACCAACAACCGCTTCTGCTGAGCCGGTAAAATTGTCGTGGGAGGTTTTACGTGATGTCACGTTCAAGAAGAAGTGGTACGCCGAAGAGTCTGTTTATATGCTTTATCCGACGTTTGGACAGGGTATTCAGAAACTCAACGGCAAAACCGTTGACCTAACGGGTTATGTATTGCCGGTTGATCTGGAGTCGAATCTGTACGTTTTGTCGGCTTTTCCCTACAGCGCCTGTTTCTTTTGCGGTGGCGCAGGACCGGAGTCTGTCGTGTCGCTGAAATTCAAAAAAACAGGAAAGAAATTTAAAACCGATGAGCGCCGTACCTTCCGGGGAACGCTTAAACTGAACGCCGATAATATTTACGAACTCAACTACATTCTGGCCGACGCCGAGATGATCGAGGAGTAAAGCAATACGGCGCTACTATACCTAGCTCTTTCAAAAGTCCCCAATCCTAACTGACAGGGTTGGGGACTTTTTTTGTTTCGTCAATTTGACGGCTGAACCGTTCCTGTAGACCGTACGCAAAGCAAAACTGACCATTCGTTGAGCGAAACGCACCAATTGTGTAGTGATCGTTGAGCGAACGATTAAATGATGTATGTTTGATCCGGTCAATATAGTTGCTAATCGACTTTGTCATCAACTATACCGGACTCTATCCACTAAACTGTTCGTCATGAAATCATTCTTCACCTACCTAATTTTGTGTATTCTGTTTGTGGCTGGCGTTAAGCTCGTCGGTGTTCAGCAGAATTATATCCGTTCGATACAGAAACCGCCGGAAGGAGAGCCTACGGCCAGTACCCGTTTTTTTCTGAGTCGTTTCGCTACAAGCAAATCAGCCCCTGAAGTTTCTTCGGACAAGGCTCAGGTAAGACTGAAAAAGCGGCTTTTTGTCGCTCAGCTCAAAAGCTGGCGCCGAATCTAAAAGGAGTGGTCAATGGTCAGGCACTAGCCACAAAAGCAACAATCCCGCAATCGTCTGACTGCGGGATTGTTGCTTCTATAACAGCTTTTGCCAAAGAGAATACGCCACTGTTAGGCGGACGTACTTACTTTTTCGCTACCGTTTTTTTTACGGTGGCAGTCGTTTTCTTCGCTGCTGGCTTTTTGGCCGTCGTGTCGGTTGCTTTTACCTTCGTTGACGTTGCTTTTGTGGAAGTTGTCTTCGCTGACGTTGGTTTTGCGGAAGCCGCTTTCTTCGCCGGAGCCTTAGTCTTGGAAGCCGCCGGATCGTCGCCCGCCAGTTGTAGGCAATCTTCCAGGGTTAGTGTCGCCGGATCAATATCCTTGGGTATCTTAACGTTTCGTTTGCCAACAGCCAGATACGGACCGTATTGACCGTTAATGACTTTGATCGCTGGATTTTCGGGAAACTCCTTAATGTATTTTTTTGCTTCGACCTCGCGTTTGGCCAGAATCAGCTCGATGGCACGCTCAAGCGTCAGACCAGCCAGCGATTCGTTGCGGGGCAGCGAAACATACTTATCTTCGAATTTAACGTATGGTCCGAAACGACCTTTACCGGTTGAGACAAGCTTGCCTTCAAACTCACCCAGCGCTTCGCTGACCGATTCGGCCCGTTTCGCCTGGATTAGGGCCGTTGCGCGGTCGGCATCAATCGAATAGGGGTCATCCTCCTTGGTCAGCGAAACGTATTTGTCGTCGTGCTTCACATAGGGGCCAAACTTGCCAATTCCGATGGTCATGGGCTTGTCTTCAAAGAAACCCACTTCACGCGGCAATGCGAAGAGGTCAAGAGCCTCCTGAATTGTAATGGTTTCGATCAGCTGCCCATCGCGCAGGTTTGCATACTGCGGCTTCTCCTCATCGGTCGATTCGCCAATCTGAGCATAAGCACCGTATCGGCCAAGCCGCGCCGAGATCTTTTTGCCCGTTCGTGGATCAAGGCCCAAATCGCGCGCGCCAGTCTTGAACGACACGACCGACGAGCCCTGAATTTCTTCAATATTTTTGTGGAAATCGCCGTAGAAACCTTCCAGCATCGTTTTCCAGTTCATGCGGCCATCGGCAATCTCATCGAAATCCTTCTCAACCGTCGCCGTGAATTTGTAATCCACAATATCGGGGAAGTATTCGACCAGAAAGTCACTGACGACAATACCCGTGTTGGTCGGAAACAGCTTGGCTTTTTCGGAGCCGAACGTTTCTTTACCGCTCGTTTCGCTGATCTGATCGCGTTGAAGTGTGTATTCCAGGTATTTACGCTCCTGCCCCGGCTTGTCCTGCTTGATAACATAACCCCGATTAACAATCGTCGAGATGGTTGGCGCATAGGTCGATGGACGACCGATTCCCATTTCTTCGAGTTTTTTCACCAGCGATGCTTCGGCGTAACGCGGTTGCGGACGCGAGAACTTCTCCGTCGCCTTCATCTGGCCGAGGTTCAGCACCTGACCCACCGAGAGGGGAGGCAACATGCCTTTGGCGTCTTCGTCTTCCTCATCATCTTTCGATTCGAGATAAACGCGCAGAAAACCGTCAAACTTGATCACTTCACCCTGCGCAACGAGTTCGCTGGGGAAGCCCTTCGCCGGGGTGGCTGGTGTATCCGCAAACGGGCTGTCGTCAACGTTCGTCTGAACCGTTACGGTGGCTCCATTCGCAAACCGGATGCTGATCGTTACGGTGGTCCGTTCGAGCTGGGCATCGGCCATTTGCGACGCGATCGCCCGTTTCCAGATCAGCTCGTATAACCGTTTCTGGTCGCGGTCGGCTCCGGCATTGCGATCGTTGAAATTCGTCGGGCGGATGGCTTCGTGAGCCTCCTGAGCCGATTCATTTTTCGTCTTGAACTGACGTGTCTGAATATATTTTTGCCCGAACTCGCTGCCAATCTCAGCAACCGCCTTGTCAATCGCTTCCTGCGAGAGATTGGTCGAGTCAGTACGCATGTACGAGATCTTACCGGCTTCGTACAGGTTCTGCGCGATCCGCATGGTGCGGTCGACGGAGTAACCGAGCTTACGTGACGATTCCTGTTGAAGCGTTGAGGTCGTAAAGGGTGGAGCCGGTGATTTCTTGGCCGGTTTTACCTCCAGGTTCTTGATCGTGAACGAAGCACCGATACACGCTTCCAGAAAATTCCGCGCTTCGGCCGCTGTCGCAAAGTTTTTTGGTAGTTCGGCGTTCAGCACTTTGGAGCCGTCAACGATGAACTGGGCCGATACCTTGAACGAAGACTTCGACTGGTGCTTGTCGATCTCTCGTTCGCGTTCAACAACCAGCCGCAACGCAACCGATTGAACGCGACCCGCCGACAGTCCAGCACTACCGCCTTTGATTTTACGCCACAACACCGGCGACAGTTCATACCCGACCAGCCGGTCGAGAACACGCCGGGCCTGTTGGGCATTCACCAAATCCACATCAATCGTGCGCGGGGTCTTAATGGCATTCTGGATGGCATTCTTTGTGATTTCGCGGAAAACAATACGCTTGGTATTGTCGCGAAGGCCGAGTGCTTCCTTAAGGTGCCAGGAAATGGCTTCTCCTTCGCGGTCATCGTCAGTAGCGAGCCAAACTTCGTCCGCCGATTTTGCGAGCGATTTCAGTTCACTAACCAGTTTCTTCTTATCGGGCGAAATTTCGTAAGACGGTTGGAAGCCGTTCGCCACGTCTACGGCCAGCCCGTCTTTGGGCAAATCGCGAACGTGACCGAAACTTGACTTCACCGTAAAGTCCTTACCCAGATAGCCTTCTATGGTTTTCGCCTTCGCCGGCGACTCCACAATGACTAAGTTTTTCGACATAGTTGGTGTTCAGGTTGGTACTGTCTCCTCTGGTTCTTCCTCATCGTCCGCGTCAAATATAGACGCAAAAGTGCTCACTTGTGCAAATCGACAAGTTATGGGCACTGAAATAAAGAAGGGAGCGTATCTATTCTAAATTAACACGATGTAAGGGCTCAACGTTCGAGCGTAGCCCGTAATGGCATCAAAAAGAAGGTAATAGATGCTTTTATTTTACATGTGCGCGGTCCTGATCTCACATGAACGTGGCAGAAATTTAACAAAGGTGTACAGTACCGGCTTACATCGTATCCTAAATCGCCCGAACAGCCGTGATTTATGGCGTTTACCGGTTACCCGATAGCCCTGGAATCGGGTTATGACCGTCCGCAGCCGGAAATTTGGTTTCCCATAGAACCGGACTTAGGGAATGTCCTGCTTTTGTACTTCGAAAATCAGTCGCTGATATCCGGCCTTACCGCTGGCTGTAAGGCCATTTACCTCAACGAGATACGAACCGGCCACATCGGATGTGAAGAAATCGATCTGACCCTTTCCCTGATCATTGGTCCGTAGCGACGGGTTCCAGTACAGGAGCGTGCGGGCATCGGGCAGGCGGCTTGTCCGTTGTTTGTCTGTCGTGTAGCGGGGCGCGTAAAATTCGCGTTGAAGCTGTAATCCGTCGTAGTCGAGTTTCAGCAGGCGCGTATCGAGGGGAAAGCTCGCCAGATCGCCTTTGTAGGTCATGTAGCTGACAATGCCCGAAAAAACCATAGAACCCAGAAAAAAACGGCTCGTGATTACGTCCAGCTTCTGCACTTTGAGTGGACTGAACGCCATCACTTTATCCATATCGAACACCGGAACGCCATCGATCAGAACTAGCGGATTCTCGTCAAAAAGTTCGCGATACGGCGCATTGGGTACGACAAGTCGAAAGTGACCCTGCCGCTGCCGGGGTTGCACGCCCAGTACATACTCTCGGAGCACATCTTCCATCGTCGGGAAGCGGGTGTAGGCATCTAACCGATACGATTCATCGGGAATGCCATAAAAAGCCGCACTATCGACGGTCGGATACGTATAGCGAAGTGACTGCTCATTCCAGAATGTATTCTGGACCTGCATCGCTACCGACCGATTTTGAATAGGCTCGGTCTGGTTCTCATCAAGGACTAATGCCGGCAGACGGGTGGCGGGGGGCTGCTCCGCGAATGGGCTGTCGATCGTCAATCGGTAGAGGCTGTCCTGCGGATTAGTCTGAACGATCACATCCTGCGTACCGTAAAAATCCTGCATTTCGAACCGAAGCCGCCCTGTCGAATCACTCCGGGCCGCAAACAGACGAACCGGTTTGCCCGGCGCGGATAGATACGCCAGCACATTCGGGACGGGGGCATTCGTGGTAGGGTTCGTAACGCGCCCCTGAATAAGCAGGCCGTTGTAATCGGGGATGAACTGGAAACCCTTTTTCGCGTTTTTATTGGTCTGATCGGCCAGCACCGTTTCCCAGTTAAACCGACGCCAGCCGTGGGTCAGCATCAGGTTGTCGGTTGCCTGTCGAACGTCGGCATTCTCCGGCTGAAAATAATAGGCTGGCGACTCGACAACCCCTTGTAGATCGGACGACAGCCACAGATAACTCAGAATATCGTTCGGATTGACGGCCGATAGTGAATCAACGCGGTAAACGGCAACCGACAAGTCAGCCTGGTCGGTTTTTGGCGCAGTTGCCTGAACGGAAGCGGTCAGCGTTACTTTGGTTCGGTAGGGGTACCGTTTCTGATCGGTGGCCAGCGTCATGGCGAGCGGTTCCGCTGGCCGTTTGAAATACAACCGTTCGCAAACGGGCTTACGGTCGGCGTCGAAAAGGGTCAGGTGAGAAATGCCCTCACCGAGTTTGCTTTTATCGATAAGAAACGTCGTTTCGCCCTGAAGCTGGCGCATTTCGGCCACCTTGATGAGCTGCCGGGTATGCGCAAACAGGTAAACGCCCGACGCCGACGCATTGGTGGTGTTGACGGTTAGTTTTATCTGATTGCCTTCCGCTTCATCGAGGTGCATGGTGTAGCCCTGTTCATAAATCGTCGGTAAGGATTTCGTAATGGTCAGGCCTTTGGTATCGGTCACGACGACCCGATACACGTTCGTACCTGATGGCGTAAATGAGAAGCTGCCAATACCGAATGCAAGGGTGTTAAACCGGGCCACCGTGTCGTTCTGCGCCGTTAGCAGCCAGCCCTTGGCCGTTATGCCCTTGCCAGCCGCATCGACTACGCTGAACGCCACCTTACTTGGTAGGTTGCGAACAAGATTGCCCCCTTCCGGAAATACCTGAACGACCGGGCTGGCGGCTTCTTTCGCTGCCGGTACGTCCAGCGGTCTGAAGGGATTGATGATCGTAAGGGGTTGTTCGAAAAAGTAGTCTGTGCTGAAATTGCGCATCCAGCTTGTATACGCCCGAAGCAGATAATGGCCCGAATTAATCGATGCGGGCAGAAATAAACTGCCGTTGCCAGCACCCGCTGACAGAGACACTTTAGTTTGTAGAATTGGTTTCTGATCGTGGTCCAGCAGTTCGACATGGGCGACTTTACTGACATCGAGCGGGCGATGAAACGTGGCATCTACGTAGGCGAGTTTAAACCACACCGTTTCGCCGGTGAAGTGCAATGCCTGATCCACGTGCACGAATAATTTTTCCTGAAGCGTCTGCCGCCGATAGGTGTCAAAGGACTGAGCGATCGGGTTAACGGCTGTTGGCGACTGGGCAAACGTAGCCAATTCACTCAGCAGCAGCGCAATAAAGAACAGGTATCGTTTTTGAAATGAATGCATCGGATAAGAAGCGGAAAAAGCCGGTTATTCCCAGAAGTCTGGTTTTTTGGTTACGCCACCCTTCAATCGACAGTCGAGGCAGTATAGGGAAGTCGTCAGGTATAATCGATCCACTTCGTCGATGATACCTGGCTCTTTCATGAGAATATCGCTGGCTGACATAGTATCGACATCACAACTACCGTGGCCCGTTCCTGGAATCCAGGGTGGTAACTGTGTCTTCGCGATGTAAATACGACGGGCTTCGACCGATCCAACCCGGAAGAAGCCCATAACCAGCTCCCCGGTGTTGGTCGTTGAGTGAATGTTGCCCGTAATTTGCGACGGTTGCGGATCGAAAATTGACCCGACACTCTGCGTTATTTTGGCCAGCTGGTCGTAATAATCATAAGCCGCCTGGGTCAGTGCATATTGTTTGACCTGTATGCTGTATCGCGTACTGAGCTTGACCGATGCGCCGTCAATAAAGAGCAGTGGCCGCTGGCTGATAACATCGTTGCTCAACCGGGCCGACGAACCCAGTTGAATCGTTTTGTCGGTCGAACTTCCCCAGCACTGATAAACACTTTCCGTTCGGCGTAAAATTTGTTTATTTACAAGCTCGTAATGAGAGTTGTACGCCGACGTGTAGACCCAGGTTTCATCGAATTCCCAGCGATAATAGCGTGTTTTGTTCGTTGCGTCGTGCGCATTGACGTTGATCTGAACGCCATCGTTCTCCACGCGCCAGCTTACGCTATCGATGGGTGGGGTAACATTAACCGGTACAAAATCAGACAGGTATTCTTTTCCCTGCGCCGTACGGATGCGGAGCCGATACGTCTCACCCGCGCGCGGCACCACACCCGACAGTGTATAAACGCCACCGCTTCCCTCCTGAAAGGTGTAGGTTGCCTTCGTTGAACTTTCGACCGTGACCACCGCCTTTGTTTCGACGGTTGGCGCCTTCTTATCCGTCAGGTTTTGCGTGCGCGACAGTTGAATGGTAGATGTGGTGCCCGGTGCGCTGTTGACGAAGCCACTCACCACCAGGTAGGTGTTGGGTGAGGTAACTTCGGGCGGGCGGTAGGGATCAACGCAGCCGGCAGCTAGCAGCACCACTACCCAGATCACAGACTGTAGTAAAATTGATTTTTTCATGTCTATAATGTGCTGAATGCACGTGTGTTGACCGCGTTCTTAGAATCTGAAATTGTAGGTAATCGACGGTATCGGCTGCCCGAAAATGGATAATTTATACCCATTGATGACGCCGTTCTCCGACTTAAAGTAGACCGAATAGACATTCCGCCGACCCGTCAGGTTATAGACTGCAATGGTCCAGGAACTGTGCGCCAGCTTTTTGACTTTGTGATTGCCTTCGATGTTCATTGCAAAGTCAGCGCGGTAGTAGTCTGGAACCCGGTACTGGTTGCGTTCGGAGTAAAGCAGCCGCTGCGCCCCGTCGAGCGTAAATTTTGAGATGGGTAGCGTGATGGGGCGACCTGTGCTGTACGTAAAATTCAGCGACAGGCTAAACCGCCGGTTGATCTTGTAATTACCGATCATGGTAACATCGTGTGGCTTGTCGTAATTGCTTGGGTAATAGGCTCCCTGATTGATCGTCTCCGCACTATTGAGGCTATTGGTCCGTAGAAGCGTCCGGGCGTAGGTATAGCTAAGCCAGCCGTTTAGTTTACCCGTCGATTTTTTGACCAGAAATTCGATACCGTACGCTTTTCCCTGCGCATTGACAACATCCGTTTCGATATGGTGATTCAGGAACAGAACGGCCCCGCTCCGGTAGTCGAGCATGTTCTGCATGGTCTTGTAATAAACCTCAACGGACGTTTCGATGGTGTTGGTGCGGTTATTCCGGTAAAAGCCCAGCGCGTACTGATCGCCAATCTGTGGCTTAATGTTCGGATCGCTCAGTTTCCAGATGTCGGTGGGGGAGATGACCGTTGTGTTGGAGAGCATCTGAATGTACTGCCGCATCCGGTTGAAACTCGCCTTGATGGAGGTCGTTGGCGAGAGGGCATAGCGAAGGGCCAGCCGATACTCGGGGCCGTGATAGGTCTGAATTGCCTGATTGTTGGTATACGCGATGGTGTCCGTAATCGTGTTTGTCGTTTTGGCCACACCCGGCGCGTATTGGAAAACCGATCTTGGTCCCAGATACGTGTAGGCTGAGTAACGCAGGCCACCACTGATCGACAACTGATCGGTGATGTCGAATTTGTCGCCAATGTACACCGCGCTTTCGACGCCCTGCTCGCCCGAAACCACATCCGGAAGAATCAACGATTCGCTGCCCCGCGGCTGGAAATTGCCGGGTGCAATTTTGTAATACGTTGAACTGATCCCGAAATCGACCGCGTGCTTGTTGGTCGGATAATAATTGAAATCCGCCTTTACTTGCGACTGGCTGATCGCGAAATCCAGCTTATAGGCATTGACCGGGTTTTTATCGCTGTAGACGTTGTATTTATAGCCGCTGTAACTACCCGTAAAAACGCTGTACAGCTTGTTATTGATGATATGTTTCCACTTCAGCGTGGCGGTCTGATTCTGGTATTGGTAAGTTGTGTCGCTGTTGAGCCGGAAGTCGTCTTTGCTCAGGTAACCCGTCAGGTACAACGTATTTTTCTCGTTGACATCGTGCGTAACGTGCAGGTTCAGATCGTAAAAATTGGCCGAGCTGTTCTTGAACGAGGAGTTTGGCAGTTGCTTCAGCAGCCAGTTGGAATATGTCGAGCGACCACCGATGATGAACGACGTTTTGTCTTTGATCAGCGGTCCTTCCAGCGTTAGCCGACCCGTCAGCAGACCAATACCGCCCGAACCCACGAGTTTCTTTTTGTTGCCGTCGCGCGTCTGCACCTCTAGTACCGACGACAGCCTGCCGCCAAACCGGGACGGAATGCCACTTTTATAGAGTTCGGCGCTCTTGATAATGTCCGGATTGAAGGCCGAGAAGAAGCCAAACAGGTGCGAGGTGTTATAGATTGGCGCGTCGTTGTACAGAATCAGGTTCTGGTCGGTAGCGCCCCCCCGCACGTTAAGCCCCGTTGAGCTTTCGCCCACCGATTTTACACCCGGTAACGTCAGAATGACCCGCAGCAGATCGGCTTCACCCAGCGCCGTTGGAACCTGCCGGATGGTCTTGATGTCGACCCGTTGCTGACCCATCTGCATTCCCGACACGTTCACGTCTTTTTCGGCCTCGATCACGACTTCTCTCAGCGCAATCACATCGTCTTCCATCTCAATATCCAGCTTGCCATCCGCGTAGAGAATGATCCGGCGACGGGTATCTTTCTGACCAATACTGCGGAGTTTCAGGTCGTAGCGGCCCCTGGGGAGCGTGATGGAGTAATAGCCGAACTGGTCCGTTACGGTGCCCATCCGCGGATTTTCGACGTAAACAGCCGCTCCGACAATTGGCTCGCCCGACAACGTACTGCGCACCGAACCGGCAATGGTTGAGCGACCGGGCCGTATGGGATTGGTCCGTTTGCCGATGTCGTACACCTTCGTTTCGGTTTCAACGCGTTTGGTCTTCCCCTGCGTCAGGTAGTCGTTCGCCGTTGAATCGAGGGTTGTCTGGCCGTTACCACCCCGGAAAAAGCCAATGGGTAACTCGGTTCGTATCGGTCGATCCAGCGTTATGTAGACCCGTTGGTTCTGGTCAATGGCGAAGAAATACCTGGTCCCCTCAAAAAACTGCCGCAGCACTGCCTGAAGGGGCTGATTTTTGACCTGTAAATTGACCACCAGACTGTCGACTTCGCTGGCGTTGTAAAAAAAGCGGTAGGGACTGACGCGTTCGATTTCTTTCGCAAACTGCTCGAAACGGAGGTTTGCGAAGTCTCCGCTGATTGGTTTCGCTGGCTGTTGTTGCCCCGATGCGTGGGTGAACATGCCGGTCAGGGTAACGAAAAGAAGAATGGTGCGGTAGAGTTGGGCCATCGTTAAGGCGTTAGTTTTTCGTACTGCTTCACAAGTGCCGTTATGGCCTCCTCACGCTGCTCGCTGAACTTGAGCCGGGCCGAGCGAAGGTATTTCCGGAGCGAAGCGGACTGGTCGGGAAATAGTCTGAATACCGACCGCTTGGTTCGTACTTCGTGGTAAAGTCCGTCCTTCAGAATGTAGTAGCGGTCTTTGACCAGGTAATCGGCCTTGTAGACACCGCCCGAAATATCTTCGTGAACCGCTTTGATGCGCTTCGCCAGAAACTGGACGCGGCCCTTGTGCAGGATGTTATAAAAGCCCGTGCGAACCCCGGCGGCACTATCGCCGACAATGCGGGCGAACTGATGATTTCCCAACGAAAAAGTACGAACCTGTTCGGTGTGTGGCCGAATCCGGAACACATTTTTGGGAGCCTGAATAGCCAGCTCGTCACGGACAACGTCATACAACATCATCACATCGTGATACACCAGCCCGTTGTAGGTGATCGACCCTGATTGCAGGCTATCGGTCGCAAAATAGGGGTGAATTTTTATGCGACGGTCGTGCGGAATGAACTCGTGCCCGGTGTATAAATGGGTCTTCTCGGTAAGCGCAGTCTCGTAGCTAGTGACGGCCTGGTTCCGGGCCGCAGCCAGAAACGAACTGTCCGCGCTTACCGGTTGTCCGACAGCCTTGCCGATGAGAAACAGAGAGAGGCAGCTAAGTGTAAGAATTCGGTGGTGCATATCGTCTGCATGAAGCCATAAAAATAGTATAAGTTCTGCTTTAGAATAGGGATGACACAATATTGTCCGATTCTAAATGCTGCCGCACCGTTGGAAGGCGACACAAAAACTTAACTAATTCCTGTCTTGACAGAGACAAAGACGGCTAGTTTATACCCAGTTCACCGACTAGTTTCTCATCTGCTTGGTCCAATAGCTGCTAACTAATTTGTTCGTATTGATCCAGCCAGACCCTATTCCTGATTGATACCGTTCTGCATCGCTTCCTGAATGAGGGGTAGCCCGTCTTCCACAACGGTAATGTATTGTTGCAGGAGCGGCTCGATCTCCGTGATGTCTTTATCCGATCGAACCAGTTTTTCGATTATCAAATTAAGATCCGTGGCTTTTTGGAGCCCCATCATCATGCCCGGTGCTTTCTGCGTGTGCAGAATACGGCCAATCGCAGCTACGTCACCGTCCGTCAGCAATTGCCGTAACTGACTGAGTTCGGCGGGTGTCTTATCCAGGTAAATTTCCAGTAATTCCAGCGCCAGTTCCATATCGTGACCCACCGAGTTGAGCAGGGGGTCCATCGAGAAGGCGGTTGTGGCTACGGGCACGGGCTGGACGGGTTGAGGTTCCGGTATCGGTACGACGGGAGCCTGTTCGATGGCATTATACCCATAGTGCTGGATCATCCGGTGCAAATCCTCCATCTGAAACGGCTTGGGCAAAAAGTCGTTCATCCCCGCCTGCAAACACTGCTCACGCTCACTGGCCAGCGCGTGGGCCGTCATGGCAATGATTGGAATGGTACTGTTGAGCGTCGACCGGATGTGTCGGGTCGTCTGGTAACCATCCATCACCGGCATCTGAATATCCATCAGGATCAGATCGAATGCGTTCTCCTTAAGCATAGCCAATGCCTGCTGACCGTTCTCGGCCAGTTCGGCCTTGTAGCCTAACCGTTTGATGACCTGCAAAACCAGCTTCTGATTCATGACATTGTCTTCCACGGCTAGAATCGTCAGTGTTTTTTTGCCCGATTCCGACTCGTTTAAACGCTTGCCAAGGGCATGCTGGTCCAGTTCCAGCGCGATGGGGTAGGTGAGTTCCACCGTAAATTCCGAGCCTACGCCGGGTTCGCTGCTTACGGTAATTGAGCCGCCCTGCATCTGGGTCAGCGACTTGACGATGTTGAGTCCCAGGCCCGTACCCCCGTAGTAGCGGGTTGTGAAATCGCTCGCCTGCCGGAACCGTTCAAAGACGTGTGGTAATGCATTCGCGTCAATGCCAATGCCAGTATCGTTTACCTTGAACTGCACACGAACCAACTTTTCATGGTTGTCCTGCCGCGAGATCCGGGCCGTTACAGCGCCTTCTTTGGTGAATTTGATCGCATTACTGAGCAGGTTCAGTAAAATCTGGGTGAGCCGGGTTGGGTCGCCCAGCACCATTGGGGGCAGCGTTGGGTCGATGTCAACGACCAATGTTAGATTTTTGTCGGCCACCGACGACTGGAGCATCGTTTGCAGGGAAACCACCAGTGAGCGGATACTAAACGGGATTGACTCCATCTGAATCATGCCCGCTTCGATCTTGGATATATCTAAAATATCATTGACGATCGTCAGCAGATTTTTTCCGGCCGTTTGAACAAGCTTCACGAACTCGGCCTGTTCCTCGTTGAGGGGCGTCACTTCCAGCAGATTCGAGAAACCGATCACCGCGTTCAGGGGGGTGCGAATCTCGTGACTCATATTGGCCAGGAAATTCTCTTTCAGCCGGGATGCCTGTTCGGCCAGTTCTTTCGCTTCCTGCAAGCGACCTTCCGACAGGACCCGGTCACTGATGTCCATATTGGACGAAATGACGTATTGCAGGGTTCCATCGGCATCGTAGATCGGACGGGAGGAACTCAGGATCTGAATGCGCTTATCGCCGATTCGTAGTTCCATGTCGTCTACCTGCGACGTTTCGCCACGCAGCGCCCGGTAGGCGGGCCGCCGTTCCATTGGATAGGGCTTACCGTCAGGAAACTGATAAACGGTGAGTCGGTTCAGGATGTCAGAATAGGACGTGAGTTGGGTAATGCCGCCAAACAGATCGGATGCGGCCTGATTGGCGTAAAACAGATTCCCATCTTTATTGATAACCAGTATGGAGACGGGCACCGCTTCCATGAATCGTTTAAGCTGATCTTCATTGTGTTTGAGTTGCTGATTCAGCCGGGTCGTATCTTTCACCGTCTTCATGAGCCGGTAAAATGCCCACATGATGATCACCAGAGCCGCAATAGCACCCACCAGACTACTTTGATTGGCGTAGGAGGCAGACTCCTCGCTGGCGTTGGCCCGGACGTTTAAGAGCTCATTTTCAACCGCTTCTATCGTCCGAAGTTCATGAAATAAATTATCACTCAATCCCATAAAGGTCTCTACCGAATCGAGCCGGGTAAGCCCTTTGTCGTCCGTACTTTTTGTGAACAATAAGTTGCCGTAGTTCAGCTTTTGCCCGAGAAGTTGGCGAATGGTCTGCACCCGTTTATACTGGGGTGAATTGTCAGCGGTTAGCTTGGCTACCTGTTGCAGGTACTGCGTCATGATCCGGGCATTCCGGTCATAGTCCGCTTTAAAAACCGAGTTGTTCTGACTAAGCAGGAAGCCCCGCAGATCGTTGTCCAGATTCGTTAAATGCGCCTGTACCTGCTGCGTTCGCTGTAAGACCAAATGCGTATGAATGAGCCACGTATTCTGGTTGACCATTCGTTGCGTTGTGCGTTGCGCATTTATACCGATAAGTATTGGGATCAATAAGCCAACAGCTAGCATCCAGCCAATACGTGTAGTCGCATTCATAAAATAGAACCAGGCAAAATAGAGATGGGTATGAGTTCCTGCTAAAGATAATGGGCTTCAACATACGGTCATAGCTAGTCGAAGTAATGGGTTTAACGCTGAGGGAGGAAAGGTAGAGGAAGTCGTAAATATAAAAATAAATAAATAATAAGTTTTTTGTAAACGATAAAACATAAACAAAGCTGTCTGGTTAAATTCGGCTCACTTGTTCACACGGCAAACGCTGTTGCTGGTAGTTGGTAAACAGGTAGCCAACCTCGTTCAGGGAACACGCATTCAGTAAAACTACCGAATACAACCGCTTTTTCGTTACTTTGCCGGATGCAACAATACCACGACCTACTGCGCCATATTCTCGCAACGGGCACGCGTAAAACCGATCGGACCGGCACCGGAACCATCAGCGTATTCGGTTACCAGATGCGGTTTAACTTACAGGAAGGGTTCCCTCTGCTGACGACCAAAAAGGTTCATACCAAGTCGATCATTCATGAACTGCTCTGGTTCATCAAAGGCGATACCAATATTAAGTACCTCAAAGACAACGGCGTTTCGATCTGGGATGACTGGGCCGACGAGAACGGCGATCTGGGGCCGGTATATGGTCGTCAGTGGCGA
Source organism: Spirosoma agri (assembly GCF_010747415.1). Lineage (NCBI taxonomy): Bacteria > Pseudomonadati > Bacteroidota > Cytophagia > Cytophagales > Cytophagaceae > Spirosoma > Spirosoma agri. The sequence goes on from NZ_JAAGNZ010000002.1 coordinate 1,123,919, forward strand.
AGCTGGGCCACTACGGATGGTCGCTCGATCGATCAGTTGAGCGACGTATTGAAACAACTCAAAAATTCGCCGGATTCGCGCCGGATGATCGTTTCCGCCTGGAACCCAGCCGATGTGCCGGGTATGGCGCTGCCGCCCTGCCACGCGCTGTTTCAGTTCTACGTGGCCGATGGAAAACTGTCCTGCCAGTTGTATCAGCGGAGTGCCGATGTGTTCTTGGGCGTTCCGTTCAACATTGCCTCGTATGCGCTCTTGACGATGATGATCGCTCAGGAATGCGGGCTTGAGGCACACGAGTTCATCTGGACGGGGGGCGATACGCATCTGTATCTGAACCACCTCGAACAGGTTGACACACAGCTTTCCCGCGAACCGCGCCCGTTGCCAACGATGCGTCTGAACCCGGCCGTGAAATCGATCTTCGACTTTACGTACGACGATTTTTCGCTGGAAAATTATAACCCATACCCGGCCATAAAAGCGCCGGTTGCGGTGTAAAAAACGGAACTGGGTAACTAGAGTAACCAGTCGAAGCCAGTCACTTTAGTTACCCAATTATCTAGTCTCCTCAATAGCCAATTACTGTTGGCTTGCCAGCTTCTGATATTCCTGCTCGATCATAGTTTCCGCACTGCCGCCGTTGCTGTAAACGCGGAAGTAATGCGCAGCCAGGCCAAAGCCCCAGCCAAGTGAGGAGAAGACAGGCCACGGGAAAAAGAGCCCGTCTCGACCCGGCGTATGAATTAGAAGCGCCATTGCGGCCCACAGGAGCCACAGACCCGCATTGACAACCAGATAAGACCGTAGATGCAGCTTAAAGCCGACGCGGGCTTTCGCTTGTTTCCACAGAAGAGGATTACGGTCGGCGGAACTTACAGAAGGAGTTTCCATAGCAAACTGATATGTGTTCATTGTGAGTCGTGTTCGGTGCGCTGATTTATGGAATAAAGGTAGGCTGATCCGTGGCTGCCTTGCGCGTCAAATCTGACCAATTGCCTAACTTGCGGAGTGAATACCTGTATTGCTATGACCAATTCCGAAATCGTTGATTTACTCGAACAGACAGCCCGCCTGATGGAACTCCATGATCGGGATGCGTTCCGTACCCGAACCTTCCAGACGGCTGCCTTCAACCTGGATAAAACCACCGCTGACCTGGCCCAACTGTCGGTCGATGAGCTGATCCAACTGCCCGGTGTTGGTAAATCCATGGCCGGTAAAATTCGTGAAATCATAGAAACGGGGCACCTGACCGATCTGGATGAGCTACTGACTCAGACGCCAACGGGCGTTCTGGATATGTTCCGGATCAAGGGATTGGGTGTTAAAAAGGTACGGACGCTTTGGCAGGAACTGGGTATCGACAACCTTCGCGACCTGCAACTGGCTGGCGAAACGGGGCAGATTGCCAAAATCAAGGGATTCGGGGCCAATACGCAGGAGAAGATTCTGGCTGCACTGGAGTTCTTGCAGGAGCAACAGGGAAAGGTGCGCATGGACAAAGCAGCTATGATTGCCAACCTGTTGCACGATGAACTGATAAAACAGTTCGACCGGGTCGAGATCAGCGGTCAGGTCCGGAGGAAGGCGCAGGAGGTCGATGCGGTCCAACTGCTGATACAAACCAGCGACCCGATTTCGGCGATGAAAACGCTGGCGAGTCTCCCCAATCTGGAGCAGAACGAATTAGCGTCATCGCCGTTTGTGTGGCGGGGAAAACTGCAAGGTTTTGATGTGCAGGTTGAATTGCTGTTCTATCCGGCCGCTCAGCTGAATCGCCAGTTATTTATCCAGACGGCAACCGATGCGCATCTTCAACAGGTTGGTAACGGGGGCTTTCCGCTGCTTCATGTAGCGCAGCTGGGCCTTGGAAACGCGGCAGAGGCCGACCTGGAAACCGCCGAAGTAGAAGTGGGTATTTATGCGAAAGCCGGGTTGCCCTACATCGTTCCTGAAATGCGCGAAGATGCGTTTGCGTTTCGCTGGGCCAGCCGCCATCAGAACGATGAACTGGTTACGTGGGAAGACCTCCGGGGCACCTTGCATAACCACAGCACCTGGTCGGATGGTAAGCAATCCGTAGCGAACATGGCTGCCTATTGCCGCGAACTCGGACTCACGTACTTCGGCATTGCCGACCACTCCAAAACGGCCAGCTATGCCAATGGTCTCGACAGTGATCGGGTTCGGCAGCAGCAACAGGAGATCGATCAGCTAAACGCCGGTTTCGGGAGTGACTTCCGGATATTTAAAGGCATTGAGTCGGACATTCTGGGCGACGGTTCGCTGGATTACGACGACGCTACGCTGGCTTCTTTCGACTATGTGGTGGCTTCCGTACACCAGACCCTGACCATGTCGCTCGAAAAAGCTACTACGCGTTTACTCCGGGCCATCGAAAATCCCTACACGACTATTCTGGGTCATCCAACCGGCCGGCTCTTACTCGCCCGCGAAGGCTACCCCATTGACCACCGGGCTATCATCGACGCCTGCGCGGAGCACCAGGTTGTGATCGAAATTAACGCCAGCCCCTACCGACTCGATATCGACTGGCACTGGATCGATTATGCCATGCAGCAGGGCGTGATGTTGAGCATCAACCCTGATGCGCACGATCTGGCCGGCTTGCTCGATATGCACTACGGCGTCGCCATCGGTCGTAAAGGCGGGTTGACCAAGGAGATGACCTTTAACGCCCTGACGTTGACCGAAATGAGTGATTACCTGCAAAAACGCCGGGAACGCACCCGTAGGTAAGAAAGTATAGCGGCCATAGAAATTAATAATAGGTTAACGATTCGTGAAAACAGGGTAAATCCGTGAATTTATCCCTTTATGTCACTGATACATTCTATTATTGGCAATTTCTGGCCGCCGATGCTGCGCTTCCTAAACCCAGTTCCATGCGCTTCTTACCGTTACTGTTCCTAGGAGTTTGTCTGCTTAACAGGGCATTTGCTCAGCAACGGGGTGCTCCCAATGCTCCACCGACACTGTTCCCGGCGACGGGCTACGTGCGGGATGCCAAAACCGGTAAACCCATTCAGGGGGCCAACATTGTGGTCGTTGACGTATCGAAAGGGTACGTAACGGCCAAAGATGGCTTCTATATCGTGCAGTTACCGCCCGGTAAGTACATTCTCCGGTTCTCACACGTTGGTTACCGAACAAAAGAGGACACGATATCGCTGCAAAAAACGCTCTTTCGGGAAGTGCTGATGGACGATGACGCCAAAGATCTGGAAGAGGTTGTCGTAACGAGTGAAACGCCGGATCGGAATGTGCGGAAGGTCGAGATTGGCGTTTCGCAACTGTCGATTCGTAGCATCCGGCGCATTCCGCCCTTGATGGGTGAGGTCGATATTGTGCGTAGTCTATTACTGCTGCCGGGCGTCACGACCGTGGGTGAAGGAGCGCCGGGTTTCAACGTTCGGGGGGGCAGCGCCGACCAGAACCTGATCCTGTTCGACGATGCGCCGATCTTTAATTCAAGCCATCTGATGGGGTTCTTTTCGGTCTTCAATCCCGATGTCGTTCGCGATGTAACCCTCAATCGGGGTGGGGTAGCGGCTACGTACGGCGGACGGGCTTCGTCGGTGCTGGATGTGAAAATTCGGGAACCAGATGCTACCAAATGGCTCGTAAATGGCGGTATCGGTATTATTTCGAGCCGGTTAGGTATTGAAGGGCCGATCGTCAAAAACAAACTATCGTTTCTGCTGGCCGCCCGAGCTTCGTTCAATGATTTCCTATTTAAGCTGGCCCCCCCAAACCTGAAAGACACAAAGGCCAATTTCTACGACCTGACAACTAAGCTCAAATACCAGCTGAGCGAACAGCACACGTTTACCTTCACGGGCTACGTGAGTCGGGATATATTTAAGCTGGCTTCGGACTCGCTGTCGGGGCAGGAGATCAACGCGTCATCGACCCAGTTCAATTACCAGACCCTGACCGGATCACTGCGCTGGAATTACTTCGTCAGCAAACAGTTGAACCTGGCCACGTCGGCCATACTCAGCCGCTATCAGGCTGATCTGTCGTCGCCCGATTCGTCGAATGCGTTCCAGTTGAAGTCGGGCATCTGGCATCGTCAGTTAAAATCCGATCTGACGTACACGCCCAACGAGACGCACCAGTGGCAGGTCGGGATCAGCGCCATCGATTACCTCATTCAGCCCAACACCCGCATACCCGGTCCATCGTCCAATGTGTTACCGATCGATCTGGCGCGGGAACGGGCTTACGAACTGGCGGCCTATATCCAGGACGAATGGAAAGTAAACGCCAATGTGTCGCTGATCGCGGGGTTACGGTATTCCACGTTGCTCAACCGGGGGCCTGAAACGGTTCGGACGTATCAGGAAAATGGCCCTCGTCAGGACGAAACGGTGACCTCGACGGAGGCTTACGGGAAAGGTGCGGTTTACCACACGGCGGGTGGACTAGAACCCCGGCTGGCCGTTCGCTGGTCGGTAGGTGAGGGTAACGCCATCAAGGCCGGCTATAGTCGGCTCCGGCAGTATATCCAGCAAATCACGAATACGACGGCGGCTTTACCTACCTCACGCTGGCATTTGAGCGATAACTACACAAAGCCGCAGATTGCCGATCAGTGGTCGCTGGGCTATTTCCATAATTCCACCAACAACGTCATCGAAGCATCGGGTGAAGTGTACTACAAAACGTTGACCAATGCCATTGACTACCGGGATGGGGCTGAGCTGCAACTGGCCGAAGCGGTTGAAACCCAAATCGTGCAGGGCAGTGGCCGGGCGTATGGGTTTGAAGGTTTAGTGCGTAAAAATAAAGGGCTCTGGAGTGGTTTCATCAGCTATACCTACGCCCGTACGTTTCTGACGATGGACAGTCCATACCCCGAAGAACGGGTGAACAACGGACGGGCCTACGCGGCTAATTACGATAAACCGCACACCTTAAACGCACTGGCCGTTTACCGTCCGTCGGCCTGGTTCAGCTTGTCGTTGAATTTTACGTACAGCACGGGTCGACCAACAACACAACCGTCGGCGCTGGCCAGCATCGGCGGGGTACTCGTTCCTATTTACCTCGACCGGAATCAACAACGGGTGCCGGATTACCACCGGCTCGACTTTTCGATGACATTCGAGCAGAATCCGATCAAGAAAAAGCGCAACCAGAGCAGTTGGGTATTCGCGATTTATAACGTGTACGCCCACAAGAATGCCTACTCGGTCTTCTACAAGCTAAGTCCGGCTTCCTCGTCAGATGCGTACAAGCTGTCTATTTTCGGAACCGCCTTCCCATCCCTCACCTATAATTTTAAGTTCTGATCATGAATCATTTCAGACTACTACTGTGTGGGTTTGGCGTGCTGCTGGGTGTCCTCTCCTGCGTGACTGAATTTCAGCCCGATACGGTTAGTATTCCCGTCTCGCTCGTCGTGGAAGGCCAGATTACTAACCAGCCCGGCCCGTACACCATCAAACTGACGCGCACCGCCGATTATTCGTACAAAAGTTTAAACCTTCTCGAAACGGGGGCCATCGTAACCATTGACGACAATCAGGGTAATCGCGAGACATTGACCGAACTATCATCGGGTGGGATTTACCGAACAAAAGCGACGGGTATGCAGGGGGTGGCCGGACGAACGTATAAAGTGACGATTGTGACGAAAAATGGAAAGCGTTATGAATCAGATACCGAAGTATTGCGGGCCGCTCCACCAATTCAGAAATTGTACTACGAATATACCGTCGAAGGCGAGTCGCTTGTCAGCGCTAAAAACCAGGGCTGGAATGTGTATCTGGACATGAAAGACCCCGAAACGACCGGCGACTACTACAAATGGGACTGGGCGCACTATGAAGGGATCGATATCTGCTCCAAAAAAGAACAACTCGATGGCCGGATTCTGGGATTGCCCTGCTGTTCGCCCTGCTGGGATATTGTGCGCTGCTACAATTGTATCAGCGTGAATTCCGACGCCAACATCAACGGGCGCGAAATCAGCCGGCAATTCATTATGCGCGTACCTTACAAAGCAACCAGCCGGTATTATCTGGAGGTGCAGCAGCAGGCCATCAGCAAAGGAGCCTACACATTCTGGAAGAGCGTACGGCAACTGACGACCAACACGGGCGGCCTGTTCGATGCCGCTCCGGCAACGGTGCAGGGGAATATGCATTGTGTGAGCGACCCGGCTACTATGGTGTTTGGCTACTTCGGCGCAACGGGTCTTGCCGAACAATACATCTTCGTCGACCGGAGTACCGGACAGGGTACGCCCGATGTCGATGCGCCCTTCTATGTGCCGGACCGGGCCGCCTGTGTCGAATGCGAAAACAGCCTGTACCGAACTCCTGTGACACCGCGTTGGTGGTCCTATTGAATGGTTTGGTTGCCTCTTGAAAAAATAGTATTTTTGCGAAAATACAGCATACTATGGCCCCCCCGGTAAAAATCCTCGTTTTACGCTTCTCATCCATCGGCGACATTGTTCTGACGACGCCCGTTGTGCGATGCCTGAAACAGCAGTTATCGGGTGCTGAGGTGCATTTCTGTACCAAACGGGGGTATCAGTCCATTGTCGAGAATAACCCGTATATCGATAAAAGTTATTTTCTCGATGATAGCTTGAACGACCTGATTGGCCAGCTCCGGGCCGAACGGTACGACTACATTATCGATCTGCATAACAACCTGCGGACGCGCATCATCAAGCTCCGTCTGGGCGTTCGATCCTACAGCTTCGACAAACTGAATCTGCGCAAATGGCTCTACGTCCGCTGGAAGGTGAATGCCATGCCGAACATCCACATTGTGGATCGCTACATGGCAACCGTGCAGCCGCTGGGCGTTCAGAATGATGGGCGGGGACTGGATTATTTTATTCCCTACAAAGATCAGGTAGAAACCGACTGGCTGCCCGAAACCCACCGCCACGATTATGTGGCCTACGCCATCGGCGGGCAGCACGCGACCAAAAAGTTGCCGGTGCTACGGATGATCGAACTTTGCTGGAAAATAAACCACCCCATCATTTTGCTGGGGGGCAAAGAAGACCGCGAAGCGGGCGATGAAATAATACGTGCCGTTGGTGATCAACTGGTTTACAACGCCTGTGGTCAATACAATCTGAACCAATCGGCGTCCATTCTTCAGGGCGCGCGGATCGTATTCAGCCATGACACCGGACTCATGCACATTGCGGCTGCCCTCCGGAAAAAAGTCTACTCGATCTGGGGAAATACTACGCCCCAACTGGGTATGTACCCCTACAAGACACCGTACGTCGTGCTCGAAAAAACGGGGCTGGAGTGTCGTCCGTGCTCCAAAATCGGTTTCGATCAGTGCCCGCTGAAGCACTTCAAGTGCATGAACGAACTCCCACTCGATTTCGAAATCAAGGAGCTTCGCAAGAAGAAAAATCTGGAATAAATTCCATTACTGGTTTTCCTGAAAACAGCCACTCGTCGTCTCGCTATTGATCGCCGGAAGACGGTTGATCTTCTAACCAAACAACTTTTTGTTCGGCAACATGCGGTTGACCCAGTATGTTGCGGTACAGTTCAGGGCGTCGGGCATTGCGGTAACGATGACCACCGGCCTTCCAGAGCTTTTCGGGATCACACGTTGCGGTGACGACCTCGTCGCCTAACTGCTTGCATTCGGCTACAACGTCGCCGAATGGGTCCAGAATCATCGAACAGCCATTCTTTAACTGGTCGTCATCCATCCCGATTGGATTACTGAAGACAACGTACACGCCATTGTCGTAAGCGCGGGCGGGGAGCCATTTCATCAACCACGCCCGACCTTTCAACCCGTCAAATTCCAACCGAAGAGAAGTTGGGTCCAGTTCCCGATTTTCCCACAACGCCGGGTCCACGAAGCCTGCGCCGGGTCGTGGCGATGGGGTACACATGGTAACGTGCGGCATGAAAATAATGTCAGCCCCCAGCAAAGCCGTAGCGCGTACATTCTCGATGATATTGTTGTCGTAGCAGATCAAAATACCGCATGTCCAGCCGAACAGGTCAAATACCACGTACCGATCGCCGGGCAACAGATGGGGATTGATAAAGGGATGTAGTTTTCGGTATTTTGCGATCAGCCCATCTTTCCCGACACATACGTAGGCTTTGAATAACTGATCCTGTTCATCTTTTTCGAACAGACCCGCCAGCACCACAATATTGTTGTCACGAGCAATACGCGTCAACGCCTGAGTACTGTCGCCATCTGGAATACGTTCGGCCAGGTCCAGCATCTGGTTTCTGGAAAGCTGACGGGCGAAGGTGTAGCCGGTTACAGAACACTCATGAAAGGCGACGACCTGAGCACCTTGCTGGGCGGCCTTGGCTGATAGCTCCCGAATCATACCCAGATTATAGGCTTTATCACCACTTGCGTTTTCAAACTGAGCCGTTGCAATAAGAAGGTTATTCATCCTGTCTGTTTTTGTTGGTTGAAACAAAAGTAAATGACGGTGAAACCAGACAATTGTATAAATCCGACAAACAGATCAGAGGACAGGCGGAGTTGTCAGCAGCATCACGTTCACGGCCAGACGTTGTGTATTGGCATTGTACTGGCTGGGTGTTATACCGACGAGATTCGTAAACTCGCGGATGAAATGGGCCTGATCGTAATAACCAGCCGTGTACGCCAGCTCGGTCAAACTCATGGCATGGTTGCTCCGGTGAATTTTGAGGCAGTTTTGTAGACGCGCTATTCGGGAATATTGTTTCGGACTAAGGCCAACAAACTTGTCGAAACGACGCTCCAGACTACGTTCCGTCATGTTCAGTTGACGGGTCAGTGCCTGAATCGGCACCATTCCCTGCGTACTGTGAATAAGCTGAATCCCCGTTTGAATGGAAACTGACTCATGGTTGATATTTTTCCAGCGTTTAAGAAGGAAATGCTCGATTCGGTTAATGCGGCTGATTGTGGTCACTTCCGATACTACTTGTTCCTGTAACTGTACGCCTTCGTAACCAAACACGTCGGAAAGAGTAATCAGATAGTTCGTCGTTTCGATGCCGGGAATGCCCGAAATGGCGTGTAATCCCCAGGGATGCAAAACAACGATAAGCATACCAATATTTTTCCCGGAGCGTAGGTTGTGATACCGATCCAACTGCCCGTAAACGAAGCTATCTAGCGGACTGCCATTTTGTGTGTTCGTCGTAGGCTGGAAAATGGAATCCGCATAAGAGAAAACAAGGCCGGGATGCCCATCGGGAAAAAAACGGTGGTTGCGACCAGTCACTGCCTGACTCTCGATAATCAGGTAGTGCTTGACAAGTCCCGCAAGTTCTGGTGATGGCGTTAATTGCATAAACGTTGTCTTCGCTCTCTGGGTTACCGTCAAACCTTGATGCTGGCCGGCTGACCAACTACGTCCAGTTTAAAGACATCGGGTCGCGCGTAGTGACCAATGCAGTCGAAATCCAGCTTGCTCTTGGCTAGCGTCGTGAAGTCCAGTTCTGCGGTCAATAATCCTTCCTGATTCCAGAGCGGTCCCGCCAAGATCTCGCCGAGTGGCGAAATAATAACGCTGCCGCCCCGGCTCATCATATCCGGTTCATCGGCCAGATCGTCCTGATACCGCGTTGGGTAATCCGCCTTTCGAACGAATTGATTGCTTGCCAGTACGAAGCAGCGACCTTCCAACGCGATATGTTGCATGGTCGATTGCCAGGAGTCGCGCGCGTCCGCAGTAGGCGCCAGATAAAGCTCGACACCTTTTTGATACATTGCCATCCGGGCTAACGGCATGTAGTTTTCCCAGCAGATCAGCCCCCCGATGCGCCCCAGTTCCGTATCGAAACTAACGAGTGTACTGCCGTCGCTTTCGCCCCAGATGTATCGCTCAAGACCGGTTGGCTTTAGCTTGCGGTGTTTCCCCAGGAATGTGCCATCGGGACCAAAATAGAGCAAAGCGCAGTGTAAGGTACCGCCGAGTGGTTCCCGTTCGGTTACGCCAAGTGCGATAAAAATCCCCGCTTTTTTTACAGCCTCACTAATTCGATCGACCTGTACGGATGGCACCTCGATGCTGTTCGACCAGTAATCCAGCCACATGGCCCGGCCTTTATCGGTACGTCGTCCAACGATAGCGTCGAACGTCAGGCCGCGCGGATAGCAGGGAATGAACGACTCGGGGAAAAGCAGCAGTTGACAACCTTCCTGCGCTGCCCGCTCGATCCAGGAAACAACAAGATCGATACTCGCTTCCAGATCGAATAATGCGGGCGTTGCCTGTACGACGCCAACCTTTACGGTTTTAAACGTTCTCATTGACGCTGTCTGCTTTTAGTTACCCCATACCCGGAACGCTTCGCCCGCGCCAAACGAAGACTGATCGGCGGGTAATTCCATGAACGCGTCGGCCGCTAACAGATTCGCAAAATCGGCGGAACCTGAACCGGGCAGTGGGTGCGCCAACATCCGACCGTCGGGTTCGGACGTGAGCCGGACCGGCAGGAAATACGTAACCGCGGGCTTGAACGTAACGGGTGTGGCCAGTTGCGCATAACGTGGCGGGGCGGGTGCTAACCCCAGCGACGCCCGCAGGTAAGGCAATACGTAGCGATACGCGCACAACACCGTTGAAACCGGATTGCCGGGCAGCGCAAAAACTGTCTTGTCGGCGGTCGTGCCGAACCAAAGTGGTTTTCCAGGGCGCTGAGCGATCTGGTGAAACTGTTTTTGAACACCAAGTTGCGTCAGAACTGCCGGAACGAAATCGGCTTTCCCCGCTGAAACGCCCCCGCTCAAAATCAAAACATCGTTCGTTTCCAGCAGACTGGCCAATCGGTCGGCCAATACCGCTTCGTCGTCGATGATGTGGTGCAACGTGGCCGATATACCCATCGTCAACAGTGACGCCCGAAGCATGTAGGTATTCGACCGACGGATCTGGTAGGGGAGGGGCGTTTCATCGACATCCACCAACTCATCACCCGTTGAGATCAGCGCCACGCGGGGGAGGACAGTGACCGACAAGGTGGCTTGGCCCACTGAAGCAGCTACGGCAATGGCCGACGGATCAAGCCGTGTGCCAACGGGCAGCAATTCATCGCCTGCCCGGCGATCAACCGCCTGACGGTGAATATGCTGACCCAGCTCAATGCCGCTGATCGTCACCGTTGCCTGACCATCCGTAACTGTTATATCTTCGTAGCGAACAACCGTATCGATCCCGTCGGGAAGTATCGCGCCTGTCATTACTTCCAGGCAGGCACCTGCGTCGGTTAGGGTTTGCTGCGGTTGCCCGGCCAGCTGTCGGCCAGCTACGGGGAATATCCGTTGCCCGGTGGCGTAGGTCGAAAACTGAATGCCGATTCCATCCATGGCAACCCGGTTGAAGGGGGGGAAATCGCGGTCGGCACGAACGGCTTCGCGGAGTGTGCGGCCAGTGGCCTCGGTGAGTAGGACCGTTTCAGCGGGTAGCGTCAACAGGTGCTGTTGAGTGATGGAAAAAGCGTCGGCAACGGAGAGCATAAACAGTGGGAGAATGAACGCACAATGTACGCCGAAAAAACGCTACTCTACAAATGGATGAATACCTTTGCCTCTTCGCAGTGCCAGGTGTCTGGCCGATTTAATCACCCGTTGAAAAGCTTATGAGTACGTTATCGCACCTTGACGCAAACGGCAACCCGGCGATGGTCGATGTGGGGGCCAAAACCAGTAGTCGCCGAACGGCCCGCGCCCGCAGTGTGGTCGCGTTGGGCCCCGACATCATGCAGCATCTAAGTAAGTCTGGCTTGTCTGGTTCTGATATTCAAACGAAAAAAGGGCCTGTTTTTCAGACGGCGATCATTGCCGGTACGATGGCAGCCAAACGAACCGACGACCTGATTCCGCTTTGCCACTCCCTCGGACTCGACAGTTGCCAGATCATAATCACGACCGATGGGCCAGATGCCATTATCGACTGTCTGGTGTCGACCGAAGGAAAAACCGGCGTCGAAATGGAAGCACTGGTCGGCGCATCGGTGGCTGCATTGACCATCTACGACATGTGCAAAGCCCTGTCGCATGACATTGTGATCAAGGAAACTAAATTGATGGAAAAAACAGGTGGAAAACGGGATTTCAAGCGGGCGTAAACTCAGTGGCCTTGTGCTGATTGGCGGGCGCAGTACGCGTATGGGTCAGGATAAATCGGTACTGACCTACCACCATAAACCCCAGCGCGAACACATGACTGATCTGCTTCTGCCGTATTGCGATACGGTGTTCTGGTCGGTCAACCCGGGGCAGGCGGCTGAACTGACCGACTCGGCGCAGCCCCTGATCGTGGACGCATTTGCCAATCTGGTCGGTCCAATGAATGGAATTTTATCCGCGTTTCAGATCGCGCCCGATGCTGCCTGGCTGGTGGTGGCTTGCGATATGCCGCTGCTGACGACGCGCTCCTTCGATGCGCTGGTCGGGGGGCGTGATGCGTCGAAGCCGGCGACCGCTTTTTACGATTCTGACGGTCGGTTTCCGGAACCGTTGCTCTGCATCTGGGAACCACTGATCCTGCCGACTCTGCAAAACGCTGTTGCGGCTGGCCGTTATTCACCCCGTCAGATGCTGATGATCACCGATGCCCACCTGCTGACCGCTCCCGACATTCGTGAGCTGGTGAACATCAACGATCCCGCTGCGCAGGCTGCGCTAAAACATCGGTCCTAAGCCAGAGGTTTACAGGAAAACGCTATGCGATGAATCCATTCAGACGATTACTGTTCGCTGCCGGGTCCGTGCTTTTGGGGACGGCGGCGCCCGCTCAGCGGGTTACGCCTTCACCCGAACTGCGCGACTTTAGTGAGCAGCGGATTCGGCACCAGAAAACGCTTGGGCTGACGCTGGGCGGTTACGCACTGGCGAATATTGCGGTTGGTAGTATTGCCGCTGGTCAAGCATCGGGTGAGACGAAGTATTTTCACCAAATGAATGTATACTGGAATCTCGTCAATCTGGGCATTGCGGGAGTCGGTTTGTTGGGCTCACGAAAAGCAGATGCCAAGGGCGAAACGCTGGCGCAGGCCGTCCGACGGCACGAAACCATGAAGCAAATCCTGCTGCTGAACGTGGGGTTAGATGTTGCGTATGTCGTGGGTGGGGCGTATCTGCGCGAACGCAGTCAATCGCATCCCGACAAGAGCGATCAGTTGCAGGGATATGGTAAATCGATTATGATACAGGGTGGGTTCCTGTTCGCGTTCGATCTGGTTAACTACGTTATTTTTAAAAACAGGGGTGACAAACAAGAGGTCAAACTCATATCCGCCGGCCCGATGGGTGTAGGGATCGTTGTGCCAATCAAGTAACGGTTAGGGTTGTAGGGGTCTGGTTAATCGCTGAACTTATCGGTGTGAGGCTCGGTTTTGCGATAATTCACTAATCGCACTAGCGCTCCGGCGCAGGAGACATGAAAGACCATTTACTGCCTTTTCAATCGTTTATTGATAACGCTATTGCGCTGCTTTGTAACGACCCGGATGCCATCGGATTAGCCGTTGGCGGCTCCTGGATAACAGGCGCTATGGATGCCTACTCGGATCTCGATCTGGTACTGATAACAGCCAACGCTGTAGCGCCAGATGAGAATGCGATGCGCGCTTACGCATCCCGGTTCGGTACGCTGTTATCGTCGTTTCGGGGTGATCACGTTGGTGAGCCGCGCTTGCTGATTGCGTTGTACGAATCACCTTTGCTGCATGTCGATATTAAGTTTTTGACCATCGATGAATTTGACCAGCGTGTCGAAGACCCGGTCATTGTCTGGGAACGCGATGGTGCATTGACGAGCGTTCTTCAACAGTCGCAGGCTCTGTATCCACCCTTTGATTACCAGCGGACCGAAGATCGCTTCTGGATATGGATGCACTATGCGGCCTTGAAAGTTGGACGGGGTGAGTATTTTGAGGCTATGGATTTCCTTTCGTTTGTGCGAAATGTAGTGCTTGGGCCTATGCTGCACCTGAAAAAAGGGAGTCTGCCCAGAGGGGTACGACGACTGGAAACTATTGCTGATCCCGCAGATTTGGTGAGCTTGATACAAACCATCGCGACGCCTGACCGAAATGCGTTAGTTGACAGTCTACAGGCCTGTGTCCGTTTATACCTTGCGTTGCGTGATGTACAGGCTCCGGCTGCATTGCACCGGAACGATGCGGCACAGAAGGCCGTTATGACTTATTTGACCACAGTTTAGCAAATGCAACAGCAGCAAATAAAGACGAGTCAGCCCCTGGCTAACGACGATGATTTTTTGCGGGAAGCCATCCGGCTGGCTCGCGAGGGTATGATGTCCGGACAGGGCGGTCCCTTTGGTTCGGTTATTGTACGCAACGGCGAAATTGTTGGCCGGGGTAGCAACCAGGTGACCTCGACAAACGACCCGACTGCACATGCTGAGGTCGTTGCCATCCGCGATGCCTGCCAAAAGCTGGGCACGTTTCAGTTGGACGGCTGTACACTCTATGCCTCCTGCGAACCGTGCCCGATGTGCCTGGGCGCTATCTACTGGGCGCGGCCCAGCCGAATTGTTTACGGGGCTTTTCATTACGACGCGGCCCGTGCCGGGTTTGATGATCATTTCATTTACAGTGAGTTAGAGAAACCCCGCGAGGAGCGTCGCATTCCGATGCAGCAAGTGTTGCGCGACGAAGCCAACGTTGTCTTCAACGAGTGGATTGCCCAGGAAAAACGAATAGCCTATTGATGAAACCAATCCGACGGGATTTACCTGATTAACCGGATTTGGCTTCTCAAGACTAAATCCTGTTAATCAGGTAAATCCCGTCAAAGAGAAAAACTGTACTTTTGTAAAAAACTGATTACGTTATGCCAGGAATGGAATTCTTCGGAGCGGACGAGCGCAAAGAAATCAACGATGTGCTGGAGACCGGCATCCTGTTTCGATACAATCACGAAGCGATACGCAACAATATTTACAAAGCCCGCGAGTTTGAGGCTGAGGTTGCTAAACTAGTCGGCGCGACATACGCCCATGCCGTATCGAGCGGTTCCACGGCGGCTTTGTGCGCTATGGTCGCAGCTGGCATTGGCGCGGGCGATGAGGTAATCGTCCCCCCGTTCACGTACATTGCGACTATCGAAGCGGTCCTGATGGTGGGCGCACTACCTGTTTTTGCCGACATCGACGAGACGCTTTGCCTAAGTGCCGATGGCATCCGGAAGGCTATCACACCCCGTACCAAAGGTGTTTGTCTGGTGCACATGTGTGGACAAATGGCGGATATGGACGCTATCATGGCGGTCATTAATGAGCATAACCTCGTGTTGGTCGAAGATGCCGGACAGGCTATGGGCGCGAGCTACAAAGGCGTGTCGACAGGCTTGTGGGGTAAAACCGGCGCTTATTCGTTCGATTTTTTCAAGATTGCTACGGCTGGCGAAGGAGGTATCATGGTCACAAATGATGAGAAGGCTTACAACTATGCTGACTCGTACTCGGACCACGGCCACGACCATATTGGCTCTAACCGGGGTATGGAACAACATCCGGTTTTGGGTTTCAACTACCGGATCAGCGAACTTCACGCAGCGGTTGGTCTAGTCCAAACGCGCCGGGTGCCGGAGATTATTCAGAACAATAATGCGCATAAAAAGCAGCTCATGACGGCATTGGGTCAGGTGCCGGGTGTTTCGTTTGCCCGCATTCCCGACACGAATGGCGACTCGGCTACGTTCCTGAATTTACTCTTACCGGATACCGAAACGGCTGGCCGGTTTGTTGCCGAACTAAATGCCGCTGGCGTTGGTGGATTCAACTACTGGTTCACGAATATGTACCACTTCATCAACCAGTGGGACCATATCAAAGAGATGCGTACGGCTTCGGCTTTGCCCATCGAAAAATTCGGCGCTCCGCAAGACTACAATAACCTTGATATTCCGAATGCACAAGCGGTGATCGGTCGGCTGGTTTCGTTTGGTATTCGCGCTACGTGGACAAACGATGAAGTCGCTGCGCTGGCGGCAAACATCGAAGCGGCCGCTCGGAAAGCAACCCTGGTAGAAGCGTAAAGTCTTTATAACCAATACGGTTTAACAACACAATGGTAGCAACGCCAACACCAACTATACACAAAAATTTCAAGGGGGTCGAGAAAACCGTTTACGGACGGGGTAGTTTCGGGCAACTTGATGCTATTCTGGCTCCGCATCGTGCCGACAACGAAGGCTATTTTGTCTTTCTGGTCGACAATTACTTCAAGGGCAAACCGCTCGAAGGGCAGGTTCCGGCTCATGCCGAAGATCTGAGTTATTACATCAGCGTCGAAGAACACGAGCCCACAACCGATCAGATCGATCAGCTCCGCGATGAGATTCTGGCCAAAAAAGGGCTGCCATCGGGCGTTGTTGGTATCGGCGGTGGTAGCATCATGGACATTGCCAAAGCGCTGTCGCTGATGCTGACCAACGAAGGATCATCGACGCTCTATCAGGGCCTGAACCTGATCAAAAAGCCAGGGGTTTACCACGTTGGTGTACCGACCATTTCGGGAACGGGCGCTGAGGTGTCGATGACGGCTGTACTGACCGGTCCGGTTAAAAAACTTGGCCTGAAGTGCGAATGGACCGTGTTCAACCAGATCGTGCTCGACCCCGAACTGATTGCCAGCGTGCCCCGTAACTGGTGGTTCTACACCGGTATGGATACCTACATCCACTGCGTAGAATCGGAGAATGGTCGACTGAACAACGCCTATTCACACGCCTATGCCGAGCAGTCGATGAAGCTTTGCCGGGAAGTGTATCTGGGCGAACACTCCGGTCAGACCCCCGAAAACGACGACAAACTGATGGTTGCTTCGATGATGGGCGGGCTTAGCCTGACCTACTCTGAGGTGGGCGTTTGCCATGCGTTGAGCTACGGACTGTCGAAGATTCTGGGAACCCGCCACTGCTATGCCAACTGCCTGATCATGAATCACCTCGAGGATTACTATCCGCAGGGCGTTGCTGAGTTCAAGGAAATGGTCGCCTATCACCAGATCGACCTGCCGCAGGGCTTGTCCAAAGACTGGAGCGACGATACAATCACGCAGATGGCGCACGTATCGTACAATCTGCCGCACATGTGGCTACACGCTATCGGCGACAACTGGCAGGAGGTCATCACCATTGATGTACTGAAAGATCTGTTCCGGCGGCTATAAATTTATTCTAACTGTTGACTACAATGTCTCAAAAAATCGTTCGCGTTGGCGACATCGAATGCGGGTCGGATGAGTTGTTCCTCATTTCCGGACCTTGCGTTATTGAAGACGAAAAAATCATGATGACGGTAGCCGAACAACTCCGGGAAATCCAGGAGCGGGTTGGCATCAAGATCATTTACAAATCGTCGTTCCAGAAAGATAATCGGTCCAGCCTGAACTATTACAATGGCCCTGGTATCGACAAAGGCATGAAGATTCTGGCTAAGGTAAAGGAGCAGTTCGGCTTTCCATTGCTGACCGATGTGCACTATCCTGACCAGTGCGCACCCGCTGCCGACGTAGTTGATGTCCTGCAAATTCCGGCTTATCTCTGTATGCAGACCATGCTCGTGGTGGCAGCGGCAAAAACGGGAAAAGTCGTGAACATCAAACACGGTCAGTTCCTGGCTCCGGAAAATATGAAGCATCCGGTCAAAAAAGTCGAAGATTCCGGCAATGACCAGATCATCCTGACCGAGCGCGGTTATACCTTCGGTTACAACGACTTAGTGGTTGATCCGCGCAGTTTCTACCACATGGCACGCACTAACTACCCCGTGGTGTTCGACGTAACCCATGCCATCCGGAAATACGGGATTCCATCGGCTGATGCTAAAGGCGGAGCACGGGAATACCTGCCCGTATTGGCTCGGGCGGGGGTGGCTGCGGGTGTTGATGGGTTGTTCGTGGAAACGCACACCTGCCCATCGGAGGCCCTTTGCGATGCCGCCAGCCAATTGGATATTCGCTATCTGGAGGAATTTTTGAAGCCTTTGCTCGAACTGCACGCAGTCGAAGTAAAATACCGGAACACGTTACCAGAACTAGCTTAATGATGTAGGGTATTGGGCATAGGATCTATCAACCAGATCCTATGCCCAATTCCTACATCTTTTTTATGATTGATATCGAACAGACTTTTACGGCGCTTGGCGGCCAATTTGTAACAGCTCCCGACGTACTGACTGAGAAGCTCAAGGCCGTTCGGGCCATCGTGTTCGACTGGGATGGCGTGTTCAACGACGGGGTCAAAACCGAAGCGGGCAGCAGTTCGTTCAGTGAGGTCGATTCGATGGGTACCAACCTGCTCCGATTTGGTTTCTGGCTGCATCATGGAGGGCAATTGCCCGCCGTTGCGATCATCACGGGCGTGATCAACGGCCTGGCCGATGCCCTCGTACGTCGGGAACATTTTCATGCCTGTTATTCACAGGCTAAGAACAAGGTAGAGGTGCTGGCTCATTTTCTGGATCAGCACAAGCTACAACCGAGCGAAGTCGCGTTTTTTTTCGATGATGCCCTCGATCTGTCCGTTGCCCAAGTCGCTGGCGTGCGCATCATGGTGCGTCGGAATGCCAACCCACTGTTTACCGATTATGTGATTCGCAACGGGTACGCCGATTACGTGACGGGTAATGAGAGCGGTCATTTTGCGGTGCGTGAAGGGTGTGAACTGATGTTAGGATTGCTCGGTCAGTTCGATTCCGTCATGGGTGAACGACTGCGCTACCGACCCGTTTATGACCAGTATTACCAGCAGCGGCAAGCCATCGAACCCAGCTACTGGCTCGTCGGACCGGATGGCCCGGAACCTAAAACCGTGTAAATAAATGCTAGATACTGGATGAAGGATACTAGGTTGTTCTACGAATAGCGTCCATAATCCGGTGTTTAAAATCTCACATTCATTAAGCCAATTATGATTATCGGAATAATTCCTGCGCGCTACGGGTCAACCCGGTTTCCGGGGAAACCACTGGCTGACATCGGTGGCAAGTCAATGATCCAGCGCGTTCTGGAACAGGCCTGGCAGGCGAAGTCATTGGACAAAGTCGTTGTGGCAACGGATGACGAGCGCATTGTGGAAGCGGTTCTGCGTATTGGTGGTGAGGCTGTTATGACGCGGACCGACCACCCGAGCGGTACGGATCGATGCTGGGAAGCGTACAGCCGACTGATTGCCGAAGCGGATGTTCGCTCGCTTTCGTCGGATTATGTGATTAACATTCAGGGTGACGAACCCTTCATTGATCCTGAGCAAATTGACGAGCTGGCGGCCATGCTGGATGGTTCGGTCGAATTAGCCACGCAAATGGCGTCCGTCGATTCCGCTGACTTGCTGCACAATCCCAAAGAGGCCAAAATTACGGTCAACGCGCGCAATGAAGCATTGTATTTTAGCCGGTCGGCCATCCCGTACCTGTGGGGTTTAGATCCGGCTGTCTGGCACCAGCACCATGTTTATCATCGGCACGTTGGGTTATACGCGTATCGGGCTGATGTTCTGGAAAAGATCACCCTACTGCCCCCTTCTCCGCTCGAACAGGCGGAGTCGCTGGAACAACTCCGCTGGCTCGAAGCCGGTTACCGGATCAAGCTTATCGAAACGCGGTATCAAACGCCGAGCATTGACGATCCTGCCGACATCGAAAAGGCGCTACGCAGCGTGCAATAGCTGAGAACGGTTGGTTTTGAGTTGCGTCCAGAGTTGATACTGTACCCGGCCCACACCAATAAACACGCCACTGCTTTGAGTGTGTAGGGCTGGAGAAAGTACGTCTGGACGGAAAACAGGAACATGTCGGTGGGGCGAGCGAAGTGAAACTAATCACCAGAACCCGTAGGGCTTAATCTAGCCGAGCCAGTTGAGCAGGTATTAGAACGGCCCCATCAATCAGACCAAAAATAATCGGTATCGATACGACTTGCCGATTTATCTTTGCCCAACTATGTCCTCACATCACGTTGTCCGCGAAAAACAAGAGCCTGCTCTACTAATTGCCAATGGCGAAGCCTGCCAGCCCGACCTATTGGGGCAATTGCTGGAGTGGAGCCCGACGGTAGTTGTGCTCGACAGTGCGATCTGGCGGGTGCTGGAACTGGGTATTAAAATCGACGTGCTGCTCGGCGATTTTGACCGCGATATGGACCTTGATCAGGTTCGGTCGCAGCAATACCCGATCGACATCGTCCATACGCCGGACCAGGACAAAACGGACCTCGATAAAGGTATTGAGTACCTCATTGAACGCGGTTATCCGGCTGTCAATATTGTCTGGGCAACGGGTCGCCGGGCTGATCATAGCCTGACGAATATGACAAATATCGTGCGCTACAAGGACCGGATTCGTATCGTCATGATCGATGATCACTCCCGAATATTTCCACTGGTTGGCCGGTTTGAGAAGTGGTACGCAGCCGGAACCCCCATTTCGCTGATCCCGGTCGGAACGGTAACGGGTTTCACATCTGAAGGGTTAACCTACAACCTTCAGGACGCTACGTTGACGCTTGGTTACCGGACCAGCAGCAGTAACGAAGCGGCTGTCGATGGGTTCGTTCGTGTCGAAGCGCAAACCGGCGATTTGCTCATTATGGAATGCTGGGATTAGGTTGTCAGTAGTACTTACCCCGCTCTAAAGCGCTGTTGCAGGGGTTTCTCCACCCAGCGGTACAAACCGTAAGCAAGGGCTATTAAACACATAAACAGGAATCCTAGGTTTGTACCGGTCAATTTTTGCTGAATGAGTTTGCTGATGACGCCAATGTGAATCAGGTAAAACGCGTAGGAACTTTGGCCTAAAGCGAGTGCTATGGGTTGGGCTAAAACTCGTTTTAAACGAGATGGTTCGCAGAGCAGCCCATGCACGAAGAAGCCAATACCAACGGATAGGCCAAGGTTATAGGCAATAAATTCGCTCCATACGAGTGTGGTCGAGCTGCTGGCCTGACCCGTTATCCAGGTTTGCCAACCTACACAGACCGCTACTAGCACGAGACCATATATGGTCGTATAGCGTACGCCCGTTAACCTGCCGGAATGCCACTGCCAGGCAAGCCACATACCAACGATGAAATCGAAAGAGCGCCCGAAAAACGTGTAAAAAAGCACAAAAGGCACGCTCCCGAACAAACCATGCCAGTGTAGTCCGCCGACGACCAGCCACAAAAAGAGACCGGCGCTGACCAGAAAAGCCGTGAGCCATATCGGTCCCCAACGGCGGAGAACGACGAACAACCAGGGCGCTGTTAAGTAGAAACATTCCTCGACGGTCAGGCTCCAGCTTTGGGCAAGGCCACTGAATTTGTACGGCTCGAAAAAACCTTTGATCAATGTCAGGTTAACGCCAACCTCAAACCAACTCACCGATTGACCGCGCCAGATCGCAACACCAATCGTTAAGGCCAGTACCAGTATGTATACTGGAAAAATTCGGGCAAACCGGTTCTGGTAATATGCTCGCCATGACCAGTTTGTCGTATCAAGGTAAGCATTAGCGTATCGGTGATAGATCAGAAAGCCACTGAGAGCAAAGAAAATCGTGACACCTGCGTACCCCTGCGCTACCAGTCTATGTAACCAGCCATCGTCTGCAACTGGGTTGTAGTGATGCACGAAAACCAGATAAGCCGCTACCGCTCGTAGTCCCGTCAACGCGGGAATATAACGGGGAACAGTATTGCCCTGATTCGGATTTCGCGCAACCATCAACGGATAAGAATCAGACGACCGCGAAGTTTGTTCCGTACCGTGTCGGCAAGGGGCCAATCTTGTCCAGCTTCATGAATCATGAAATGGTGGAAATACAACCCGGCCGGGACTGGTTCGCCCGAATCGGTACAGCCATCCCAGTGCCATTCGTTCAGACCGATGCGGCTAGAAAAATTTGCCGGATTCGCGGTCAACTGACGTAGTACATGCCCATTCAGGTCTGTGATTGTCAGTGTAATCGCGTCGGGTGCTTTGTCGCCCGTCAGGCGAAATGCAAACGTCACCCGATCGCGAAACGGATTTGGATAGATCGTAAAGTCTGTTAGTTCCCGCTCGTTGATCACCCGAAAACTGATCTGATACGGGGCTGCGGCATTGCCTACCGCGTCGCGGGCGGTGACGCGCAGCTGATAAAGGCCCTCGGTCAATAGCGGTGATGCATAGCGAATCCGAAAAATAGTATCGGCTCCGGCGGGTTGACTCGTCGCATTGCGCCAGCTAAGTCGTTCGAACAGATTATCGTTTCCGGGCCGTTGCAAAAACATATCTATTCCCACCGTATCGCGCCGGATTAGGGAGCGGTTGTCATCGGCTACCAACACGTCAATGGTCGGTCGCGCAGATACGGGTGCACCATCGTCAATTCGGTTGCCATCGATGGCGACTTCCAGTAGCGGCCCAACCGGATCCGGTCGTACCTGTATCGGCAGGTCAACGGTGTTATTGATAAAGGAATATTCCGGTAAGATTCGTGGGTTTACCGTCAGAATGAGTCGGTTCGTGCCTGCCAGATTTTCGGTCGGAATGTGGGTGATGAAACGCGTCGTGTCACCAGGAGCGGGGGCT
Source organism: Spirosoma agri (assembly GCF_010747415.1). Taxonomy (NCBI): domain Bacteria; kingdom Pseudomonadati; phylum Bacteroidota; class Cytophagia; order Cytophagales; family Cytophagaceae; genus Spirosoma; species Spirosoma agri. The sequence goes on from NZ_JAAGNZ010000002.1 coordinate 1,146,485, forward strand.
TTTATCCGCCATTGGGTGGTGAGCGACTGGGTAAATTTTGCTGTATAGATGGATTGTTGTACGGTTAGCGAGTCGGTGAAGGCGTAGGCGCTTAGATTGGTGAACAGTATAGGTATCGCAACCACATCACCCTGTTGACGATCGGCTGGTAAGGCCGCGCCCAGTTGAATCTGACCTTCGGGCAAACCCTGCATAGTGCTGGTGGAGTCAAACGTAAAGGAACCGGTTACCCATTCGTTCGGCGCGATGTCTGACTCCCGGACTCGCCAATAATACCTTGTTCCGGACTGAGCGGTCAGTGTAGCCGGGTAGCTAATCGTGGTTTCAGCCCTGATGCGCTGGCTGAGTCGGTTGGGACTGTCGAACCGGGTTGTCGTGTCCAGTTCCAGCTCAAAGGAGCGTACGTCACGAGCAAAAGACTGAGCAGTTAGTCGGACGGTGCGCGAGTTGATCGTGTCGGAGACCGGCGGATAAATCAGCGCGATACCTGGGCCGGTAACCATCCATTCTATACTGACCTGATTATTAGTCCGATTGCGTTCGTGTATACTATTCGTCGGGTTGAGCGTAACGTCGAACTGATTCAGGCCAATCGCGTAATGGTCGTTGGGCAGACTTAGCGTGAACGTGTCGCGAAAGGCAACCGCGTGTGGTAAGGTTAGGGTATACACACCCGATTGGCGGCCATTGACTTGTCTGCTGATGCGAACAGAAATTAACTCTTTCCGGTATTGCCCCTGATTTTCGACTACCATCGTTACCCGTACCGAGTCGCTCAGTGTCGAGAGGGCCTGATTTTTCGAATCACGAATGGTGATCCCACCGGCTGCCATAGCGTAATCGGGCGTGTCGAACGGGAAGATCCGAATGGCCGGGTCGCCCTGTAAAACCATCTGTTGCGTGTTTGATAAATCGAAGCCATCGGGTGTCTGTACCAGGGTGCGCCGGATGGTTTCCTGCTGGATCTCGCCAATCGGCTTTGTCAGAAACGTGCTGTCGGCTAGTAAGTCGTAGAAATGGCGGCTGTATCGATCCAGCACATCAACATACCCCAAGTGGCTGTTGGCAATAACAGCAATAGCGCCCCGGTTGGGCGTTAGTAGCCAGTCGGCACTAAAGGTTGGCTGACTGTAAAAGATGTTCCCGCTGGCGCAGCCATTGATTAGCATGAGTGGATACTGGCCTTTATTCGCGTAGCCCAATGCGTCGTTTGAGCAAAAGCCAATATCCAAATCCGTTACATCGAGGCTCGAATGGCCGAAAAATGTCATAAGCCCCACCCCCTCATTGACTTGTCTGGCGACGTTGATCGTCTCAACCGGACTATCGGTTTGCTTGGCAACGGTTATTACGTGCGCCCCCAGCGATTCGGCTGCGGCTTGTTTTTCGTATCCCTTTAGCAATGCGTGAAATAAAATCGCTTCGTTCGTCGTATAGCCACCGCTCAGGTGCAGTAGTTTTTTGCGCCACGGCTGGGTTGCCGGTAGTGCTTCAAACTCCCTGACCTTATTCAGATAATCGATGACCTGCTGTGGTTTTGTCGCATTGAGCCGGCCCGTCGGAATCGCCGGTACATCCTGCGGTTTCCCATCCAAACCAGCCGTAAACACAACATCGGAGCCGGGAAACCCCGCCGTGGGGACCAGATCGATTGTCGCCTGATTGGGGTTACGCCGTACGCCGGGTGTGCTGCGACCCTGGCCAATGAGCAGCAAGAAACGGGGTCGGTTGACCGCGCCACTACTCTGCCGAAGCAGCTGATCGGCAAACCGCCGAATGGCGAGTGGATGGCGTTCGCCGTAGCTGAACTGATCGAAGAGCTGCTGGACGGTTGTTGTGAGTGTATCATGCTGACCACCAGCGATGGATGCTCGGTAGGCAGCATAGGCTTGTACTGCATCGGGTTGCCCACTGGCCGGTTTCATCAGGGATTCGTGGCTGATAATGACGTACGTTGGCCGGCGACCTGACCAGTTCGTAAACGTTACGGGCGAGATGCGGGAAACTCGTATGGGTTCGCTGCAACGGAGCAGCGTACGACTGCTCTCTGTATCACGCACAACCAGACTGACGGAATATCCGGACGAGGTGGTACTGCCCATTCGAATTGGAGCCGTAGGATCTGAAATGTCCCAGAATTGGGAAGCAGCAGGCACACTTTCAATGGTTACCAGCGAACGGCCAGCTGTATTTGCCGTAAGTTGAAAGGTTTGCAGAGGCAGTCCGTTGCCCACGAAACGCTGGGGATAACGCAACCGAATGTAGGATACAGAATACGGATCGGCTGTAAACTGTTCACCCAACGAGACGGTCGAAACCACGAATTGCCCATCTTCGCCAACGTCAGACCAGCGTAACTCGCTGAGCAGGAGGGTATTGTCATAGCGTTGAAAACGCAGTGAATCGAGTAAACGTCGTGACGCCGTAGAGGACCCAACGTGGCATTGAACCGTATGATTGATGTAGTCGCGACCGACCAGCAAGACCGCCAGTTGCGGTGATGGCCCAGCGCGAAAAGCATTCGTCGTGGTAAACGTATTATCGTAGAATTTACCTTTCTGCTGGACAATGCCCGTATAGCCTTCACCCGCTTCAAAATAGCTGTACTCAACCTTGGGAGGAATGCCCGCTGCCCAGCCCGGATAGGTGTCGGTAAATACGCGTATGTCTTCTGCCCAGTGATAGGGGTCGGGTGTCAACCGCGTAAGATCGGTATCAGTGTAGGTATCCATTCGTTTTCCGGGCTTACCGTCGAGCCGCCAGGTCAGAAAATAGGCCGTTGTGTCGTTGAAAAGGCTGTAGTACTTGTGGGGCTGGGCACTGATGGGTCGGTAGAGTAATGAATCCTGCGCGCCATCGTTGCCACGACCGTAGAATTCCACGAAATCAGTTGTATCGAATCGGTTATCCGCTTCGCCGTCTACGTAAATCGCCTGTTCAATACCGCGATGGAAGAGTTGTAACGTCTTCGGATTGATCGTCTGAACGGGAACGCCTGCCTGCTGTAGGTCAGCCATGGTGACCCGATACACATTACGTTGGGCAATCGGTAACTTGAAATACGTCTGGTCGTAGCGAATCCACTCGTTCCCCGCCACCGGACGCTGCGCCAAGGACAGGTGACTGAAAATCAGGCTACAAAGACCGCAAAGCCAATAGTTATGCATAAGGGTACATTATGGTAGATAAAGTTACAAAAACTTCGTCTCCAGCCATACCGTAAGACTACCACTCACCCGTTTTTTTTGCCGTTGATCAGATCAAGCTGAAATTTTTAAAAAGGTACCTTGCATCACATAGTACCTTATGCTACCTTTGATGCACGGATTTCGGATGATGATTAACCGTCGGTGGTAAACCCGATCGCATTCAGTCGTTGTAATCAGGAGTTCGTAACTGCCAGAGTCGACGCCCCGGATTGTCCAACGTCGGATTGGAACAACTACTTAAATCACAAACACCGATGAATATTGAAAATGCTCAGGTGCAGATGCGAAAGGGAATTTTGGAATTCTGCATACTGCACATCATATCGAGGGGCGAAGTGTATGCCTCCGATATGCTCGATGAACTGACGTCTGCGCGAATCATGGTGGTGGAAGGTACCCTTTATCCACTGCTGACTCGACTCAAAAATGCGGGCTTGCTCGACTACAAATGGGTAGAATCAACGTCAGGGCCACCGCGAAAATATTACATTCTGACCGATCTGGGCCGTGATTCGCTTGGGTCGCTTAACGATACCTGGCAGGAACTTGCCGAATCCGTGAACTCCATCGTTGGCAAGACTGATCAGCACAAGAAACCGGCCAACGGCAATGCCGCACCCATGACGAATGCGTCCGATCCCATCACTCCTTCAACCAACGCTTAACCTATTCACGTTTCAATCGCCATGAAAAAGACAATAAGTATCAACATAAGTGGGGTCATCTTCCACATTGAAGAGGATGGCTACGACAAGCTCAGGGGCTACCTGACGTCGGTACAGCAGTACTTTTCGACCTATGAAGACAGCCAGGAAATCGTCACGGACATTGAGAACCGGATCGCGGAAAAACTGCTGGCTAAACTCAAAGCCGCCGACAAGCAGGCGGTATCGCTCGAAGACGTGAACGAACTCGTTGCGGCTATGGGGACCGTTGCCGATTTTGAAGCCGTTGAGGAAGAAGAGGTGCTGGTCACCAGCGGTGGTCGCCATTCGGCGGCTGCATCGGGTAGCTCGCAGGCAACGGGCAACCAGACGGGAAGTCAAAACACGGGTGACTACGCATCGCAACCCGTAGGCGGAACGTATGCCGAACCCCGCCGACTCGTTCGGGATATGCGCCGGAAAACGTTGGGTGGGGTGGCCGCTGGCCTGGCCCATTACTTCAACATGGACGTTGTTTGGGTGCGCCTGATATTCGTTCTGCTGGTGGCTGGTTTACCCGCACTAGGTGGCGCGTCGAACGGTGATTTTTTTGGTGGGCTGAGTGGCTTCACGGTCATTATTTACATCGCCATGTGGATTGCTTTACCAGGAGTCACTACGATTGAAGAAGACAAAACGGTTAAAAAGTTCTTCCGAAATCCGGAAGACAAGGTACTCGGTGGTGTAGCCTCAGGAATTGCAGCTTACTTCGGCGTTGATCGGGGTATTATCCGGTTATTGTTTGTGCTGGGGATCGTGTTCTTCGGCGTTGGCTTCCTGCTCTATCTGGTTTTGTGGATCATTGCGCCACAGGCCAATACGCTGACTGAGAAAATGGAAATGCAGGGGCAGCCCATCACGCTCTCGAACATCGAGAATAGCATCAAACAAAACCTGAATATCAACGAGTCGCCCAATAATGAGAGTACGCTGACGCGGATATTGCTCTTCCCCTTCCGGGCAATTGCGACGATCATTGGTGGATTGGGTAGCGCGCTGGGTCCGCTCTTGGCGGGTACGCTGACGATTATCCGGGTCTTTGCTGGTCTGTTGATGCTGGTGGTTGCTTTCGCCTGTATGGTAGCCTGTTTGGCTGTGGTGGGTGCTTTTATCGGGTTTGAATCGGGTGCTCACTTTGGCAGCATACCCATCAACATGATTCGCAATGATATAACGGCTCCCATGGTACTATCGGCCTTCCTGGCTGGTTTCCTGCCCTCCTTTGGCCTGGCTATTTTAGGCGTCATGCTCATCACGACACGCAACGTGTTGAGCAGCCGTACAGCGTTAACGATAGCGGGTGTGTGGCTTGTCAGTCTGGTTATATTTGCCGGAACCGCTGCCCCCCTGATCAATAGCTTCCAGCGCCGGGGAACGGTCGAAGAAACCAGCGTACTGACGGTGCCAGCGGCAACGCCGACCTTCGCCATGAACGATCAGGACAACGACGACTGGCGTCCGTCCATCGAGCTGAAAGGGTACGAAGGTACGACGCTAAATCTGGTGCAACAGTTTAAAGCACAGGGCTCGAACCGGACCGAAGCGCAGCAGAACGCCCGTGAGATCAAATACACCTACACCATTAAAGATTCGACCGTACGCTTCGACAACGCACTTGAACTGAAACCGAATGCGCGTTTCCGGGCGCAGGATCTGGATATCGAATTGATGATTCCGTACGAGAAACCATTCCGGATGACCGAAGATTTCGCCCGCTTTATCCGGAATGAATTTGGTGGAAAAGAAATTGACCGGATGTCGTCGAGCCTCTGGAAGTTTACGAAAAATGATGGGCTGGTCTGTATCAACTACCCACGCGAAAAAGACCGCGACTATACTAGTGAAGACAACGATGTGACCGACATCACCGATGATGTGCAGAACGCCGTAACTGACGAATTGGGCGACGACTTTGACCATGTTGGCGATCATACCCGTCAGTTCAACGTAAACAATTTTTCGAAAGTAGACGTTGGGGGCGCGTTTGTGGTTCGTTTCCGTCAGGGTACTACCTACAAAGTGGTTGCTGATGGTCGCGAAAAAGATCTGGAAGAGGTAAACGTGAAGGTCGATGGGAATACGTTGAACGTATCGATTGACCGTAACGGCCTGTTCGACTGGAGCAACCGCAAACGTATTGGCCTGACCATCACGGTTCCGTCCATCAACGAACTTAAACTGTCGGGGGCCTCGAAAGCCAGTCTGACCGGTTTCCCGAACTACAACGACCTGAATATTGAGATGAGTGGTGCGTGCCGAACGGTGTTCGATGGTTCAGTCAAAAAACTTACCCTCAGCCTGTCCGGTGCATCGAATGCGGTCTTGCGCGGCCACGCCAATGAGCTAGAGGCCGATCTGAATGGAGCCAGTAAGGTAGAAGCCACCAGCATGGGTATCGACAAAGCGTCGGTTGATGCAACGGGAGCCAGTCACGCAACACTAGGTCAGGTGGGTTCGCTCGATTCCGAAACATCGGGAGCCAGCAAAGTGACTCGCCAGTAAGCTGATCGGTACCTATACAAACAAGTACGTAAAATAAACGGGTGACTGGGGTCTGATTAACTCCGGTACCCGTTTACTTTTGGTAATATTGATAGAATTGATGGCGATTCGGCGAGGAACGTTATATTTAAATCAGATTACCGTAGACTAAACGTAGTCAGGCACGTTCGAACGCTATGAAAAAGTTACTCAGTATTATTTTTATTACGTTGTTAACGCATTCACTGGTCAATGCACAGGCAGCAGCTTTGGTAAAGGTGAATATCTTCAATGCGGCTGCCGGTGTTTCGGTCGACATACAAACGGCCAATAGTCCGGAGAAGCCCATTCACATCAAATCCCGCACCTGGATTATTGTCCAGACCACTGGCGACAGTTTAGCCCTGATCATAAACAAGAAGCCTTATTCCATTCACTTCGAGCCGGGTAAACCATATTACTTCGTTGCGCAGGCAGGCCCCACAGCCCACCTCACGATGACCGAAAAGTCGGAGCGGGAATTCTTGCTAACCGCAGCCGCAAGCAACGCCCGTGGACCAGAAGAGTACACAATAAGCAACTGAGATTTGCCGTATAACGCGAAGCTCGTTCTTCACGCGTCTTAAAATCAGGTGCTTATTAGGTCAAGAAAGATGCTGATCGACTTGTCGATAATAAATAATCAGCCGTTCATCGTTTGGCCGCTGCCTGCTGCGCTGCCATTTCCAGCCGTTCCTTGTCTTCTGCAATTTCGGCCTCCTGTTGCTTGTTCTGCCGCTCAAAAACCTGAATCAACACGATAAAGTAGGAGAGGAGTAACGGCCCGATAACCAACCCCAGAATACCAAAAATGGGAACGCCGAGTACAATACCTGTCAGCGTAATAAGCGGGTGAATATCGCCCATACGTTTGGCCAGCATGATGCGGAGTAAATTATCGATGTTGATGATCACGATAATGCCGACCAACAGAATGCCCGCACCGTCACCTGTGTCACCCTGCGATAATTTGATCAGTCCGGCAGGTCCCCAAACCAGCGGTGTTCCAAGAAGTGGAATAAAAGCCATAAAGAAGGCAACAACACCCCAGAACGGCGCATCCGGAACGTTGAAAAACCAAAGAGTCGCGCCCGTTAATATGCCTTGCACCAGCGAAACCAGCGCCTGACCGAGTACGTTGGCATTCACGTTGTTTTTGAGGGAATCGCCCAATTCGCGCTGGGTGTCGCGTTTGAACGGTAAGTATTTTTGCAAGCCTTTCTGGAAAGACTCCTGTTCCACATACATGAAATACATGGTGAAGAACATTAGACCGAGAATGACGATAAAGTCCAAGGCACCGCCCGCAATGGATGGCAATAATCGACTCGCGTAACCCGCTCCCTGTTGAGCAATGGTTCGGATGTTTTGCTGACTCGTAATCTTATACCCGGTCAGATCCTCCGCTTTCTTCACCAGCGACAGAATGTCGTCCGTGTGCTGGCTGTAGTATTGAATCCGCCCGATAAGCATGAGACTCAGGGTCAGAAAAGGCAGGATGATGACGACCAGTGAGAATATGATCAGCAGCGTAGCCACCAGAGGGCGGTTCCATTTACGCTTGATAGCGAGTGCCGTAAACCATGGACGTAAGACAACATAAAGAATGCCTGCGCCCAGAAAAGCGGAGGCATATCCACTCAATCCCACTATAATGAAGCCTGCAATGATGAGCAGACTGGTGATAAGTAAAACTCGCTGTTGCTGGGGCGTATAGATTGTAGCCATAAAAAGGTAGCGTGATTAGTCGCGCACAGGACTAAAACACGCTAAGGGCCCGCAATTGTTTAAGCGATCAGCATTCCGTTGCGCTAAGGGCCAGACCCGCTTCGGACGTTTCCTTATATTTGGTGGACATATCGCGCCCGGTCGCCTTCATCACTTTGATCACCGCATCGAGGGAAATTTTCTGGAAAGAAGCCGCACCCGATGTGGCCAGCAGATAAGCATTATAGGCTTTTACGGCACCCATAGCATTGCGCTCGATGCACGGAATCTGTACATAACCGCCAATGGGATCGCAGGTCATGCCGAGGTGATGTTCAATCCCAATTTCAGCCGCAGCTTCGATGGCACCGATCGATCCCACCGATTGGGCGCAACGTGTCAGAAAAGCGGCTCCCATGGCGGATGCCGTCCCGATCTCGCCCATGCACCCCATCTCGGCACCCGAAATACTGGCATTGTGCTTAACCAGAAAACCGACTGCGGCAGCCGCCAGCATCCCCGCCCGCAGTGTGGCTTTGTCGTAGTGGAAATGATGTTTAGCCAGATACGTTAATCCCGGAATAACGCCCGACGCACCGGACGTTGGAGCCGTTACGACGATGCCACCCGCTGCGTTTTCTTCCGAAGCCGCCAGACAATAGGCGTTCAGGAAGATCAGAAAGCTATCCGACGACTGGCTCATTCCTTTCGCCTGCTGAAACAAGATCGGTGCCTTGCGGGTCAGTTTGATCGAACCGGGCAAAACGCCTTTGTGTCGTAATCCCCGACGAACGGCCTTGTGCATAAAGTCCAGAATCTGATCGAGCCGCTGGTTGACTTCGGCCCGGCTACGACCCGTGAGCGCCGTTTCGTTCGCCATCAGTAGCTCATCAAGCGAAATAGCGTGTTCCGTGAGCTGCGCTTTGAGTTCGTTCATCGTGCCATACGGATACGGCACTACGAGACTACCCGGAATGACCTCTGGTTCGCCTTTACGGATAATGAATCCGCCACCAACCGAGTAATATTCCTCTTCCGTCAGCACCTGATCACCCGCCCGGAGCTGAATGACCATCGTGTTGGCGTAAGGTGACTCGTAGCGTTTGCGCTCAAAATGAATCTGTTGAGGTTCCAGTTCGATACGTTTCGAGCCGACTGGTACGGGGTAGTGGACCGAAGGATCGCGCAGTAAGCGAAGCAATGCGTCAGGGTCGGTGGTTTCCGGCTGCCACCCCAGCAATCCCGCCACAATGGCCCGATCGGTGCCGTGTCCTTTGCCGGTTGCGCTCAGCGATCCGTAGAGCATCACGTGTACGGAGTCGGCTTGCTCCTGTAGGTCAGTGGAGAGTGTTGCCAGGCGTTCCCGAAAATCGAAAGCCGCCTTCATGGGGCCGATGGTGTGCGAACTCGACGGTCCCGGCCCGACTTTAAACAGGTCAAAAACGGACGTGGTGATCGGTGCGTTAATCATGCTGATGAGTGGTAATTCGGTAACTAAGGGATGACGGAAAACGGGTAAACCCGGTGGCGGATTGGCTACCGATGCATATCCAGGCTACGAATCTGATCGATGTAGTCGGTTGGTAGCAAAGCGCGCTGTACCATTGAGCGCAGGCCCAGCCGGTTTAGTACTTTATACAGGCCCATAGAGTTTGCCAGCCAGGGTTTCGGTGGTAAATTTAATAACGAGCGTACTTGTGCTGGCACTAATACCGCCTGTGCCTGCCGAAGCAGATCATACCGCCAGCCGCCCAGTTGTTCGCGGTATCGCCGGAATAGTTTGTCGGTAAAGTCACTACGAACCAAATTCCGATCCAGGTGAGCCTCCCGATCGACGCGCCAGTCGGCATAGGTCGTTGGCAGATCGGGAACATGCATGCCCGCCCCCACTTCGCGGAAGGTACGGAACAATTCCTCACGTTCAGGATTGGTGAGAGGCCGGTGCAGGGTTTCGTACGCCCGTTCGGAATAAGCAATCAGCATGTAAAGCACATCACGGTAGGCCCAATCCGGAATCTGGTAACCTCGTTTCTGCTCGACTCCCCCGTGAATGGCACCCATCCGCGCAATGGCCTGACGCGCTTTCGCTTCGGGGGCAAACACGATCTCCTGTGCGTACCGAACCGTCGAGAAGAGCCGGGCAATGGGATCGGCGGGGAGCTTTCCCGTAAAAAATAGCCAGTCGACCGCCCGGTTGAGGGCAAACTCAGCTGCTGATCCGGCAAAGACAAGTAAAATGACATCCGCATCACCCCATATCTGGCGGACAATGGAGCCGGGTTCTACAAAAAAAGTGGCCTGTTCATGGGCCTGCTCAAGATCACTATTCGGCCTGTTCTTAGGGCTCATACAACTACTGAGTACGTATTTTTTATCGCGCTATGTGTATAGTTTTCTGAATACTAAGTTTTTTAATTGTCTGTGCACTATTGCGTTCCAAAAAGCACCAGTCGAATGAACTCGCCTAACTAATAAGGCAGAATTCAGGCAGATGGTTCACCAAAAACAGCCGCCAATCCTGACGGGGGTATGCAAAAATGGACGAATGATCGCAGTTGTCGGCTACCCGTTCGCACTCTTTATACGCTGATGTTTGTCCTGTTGGCTTGCCCTGACAGTATCCTCAGAATAATCTTATCGCTTTTTTCGGACGCTTTGCTCAACAGGTTTCAAATAGGGGACAAGTTTGCCAGCCAGCTTCTGGTAACCTTCGGCGTTGGGGTGCAGTCCATCGGTGAAAAACGATTCGTCAATTTTACCATCCGCTCCCAAAAATACCGTTCCGGGATCGGCGAAAGTAACGTTTAACTGGCCCGATGCCTGCGCAATGCCTTTGTTGAGTTCCAGAATTCGCGGCTCTCCCTGACGACGCGGCAGAATGCCGAGCAACAGAATAGCCGCGTTCGGCTGACGAGCTTTGATCGCACCAACCAGAAATGCCAAGCCTTCAATGATTTCCGTATCCGAGTTCAGTTGCAGATTGTTCGTGCCGATCATGAGAACGATCTGTGCGGCTGCGTAGCCGTCGAGTTCGTCGTGGTAGACCCGCCACAGCACGTTCTCGATTCGGTCCCAGCCGTAGCCGAAATTCTGCGTGCCCAGCGGCTCAAGCAGGGTATTCCACGAGTCGGCTCCCCGGCTGATGGGGGCCTGTGGCTGACCGCCCCAATAATGCGTAATCGAGTTACCGATAAAAACGATTCGCGGGGGTTTGGCTTTTGCCAGCGCGAGCATGTCCCGGTGCCGGGTTTCCCAATCGTAAATCGCGGCATCCCGAAATTGACTGCATGGTTTAGTGGTGGAGTAGGGGCCAACGGGTTCGCTCAAAATTGTACGAATGCTTTTTTCGTAGGCATCGGCGTAGTGCTGCATGCCCAGATCGGAGGGATGCGTACCGTCGACCGTATCGTCCATTTCCAGATTGATCGCGGTTTGAGGCAACAGATAAAGTTGGTTGATGCCTTCCGTTTTCAGCTGTGCGAAGGCCTGCCGCATGAGCTCGTTGGCATCACTGTACAATTTGCGCCGGGTGGCATTGAGTGAGCCGTCCGTATAGCCCGCATGTTCGACCAGCAGAACCGGGGTGGTCGGTCGTTTCTGACGTATGGTCTTTACCGCTTCGATGATTCGGCTTTTGATTTCTTCGGGAGCAATCCCGACGGATGCTACCAGATTCGGCAGACAGTCGAGGATGTAGAGTTTAGCGTCCACATCCGGCAACAACGCCACCAGTTCTTTTTCCAGCCGTCCATTGCCCGAAAAACCCAGATTGATAAGAGGGCGGTCGAGCTTGCGGCCCAGGATAGCGGACCAGGCCATGCCGGGTCGGGAGGCACAGGCCCCCTGTGCAATTGAGGTGCCGTAGACGACGATCGGTTTCTCGATCCGGGTTGGCAGGGGCGTAAAGGATGTCCCTTTGGGAACGCCGATCTCTAGCCATTTCACCGAATTGTAAAGCGGCAGGTAGAGCCGGTACTCACGACCTTTCTTGTGGTACTGATCATTCGGTTCCAGGTTCGTAAACCGGTACTCGATCGTATCCTTGAAGGCATACTTGCCGGTACACCAGCGCCAGTCGCCATCACTGTTGAGCGCGTAAAGATCGACCCCGCTGACGCCGGTTGCCTGCATATGCGGTAAGGCGTGTGGCCCCGTTACGGCATACCGAACAACGAGCTGATCGGTGCTGGCCCTGAAACGAACCAGCAAGCCGGCCGCGTTGTGCGAAAGATTCCAGACGGGTGGTCTAACCGTCTTTTCGGCTTGCGCCGGGAGTCGGTCATAGGGGCTCTGAACCTCTTTCGGCCAGGCCTGCCCTTCGATAGCCGGAAAGGGGTTCTGCGCCGGATTCCACCAGGCGTAGTCGGTTGTCGGTTGCGCAGAAGCGGTGAATGGCTGAACGCAGATCAGGAGAATAAAAACGAGTAATTTTCTGGTCATGGTAGATCCGTCGGAGCAGTTTCCGGCGTAGTGTAGTCGATACGCCAAATCTCCAAGATATGGCGTATCGACTACACTACGCCGGAAACTGCTCAGTAAGCTTGGTTTTCAGTGATACGTCTGGCAACTAACAAAAGCAGTAGATGGCCTCATTGCTACTTTATGGTTTTGGTAGATTTCGGGCGATGGTCAAACATGGCGACTTACAACGCCAGGACAACAAACTCGACCCGACGATTTTTTCGCTTGTTCTCTTCCGAATCATTCGGTGCAGCCGGTCGCGTATCGCCATAGCCGCTGGCCCGCAGTCGAGCATCGGCAATACCATTCGTGACCAGATAGGTTCGGATCACCCTGGCCCGGTTTTCGGAGAGGTACTGATTTAAACGCCGGTCGCCCACGTTGTCGGTATGCCCCGCAATTTCGATAACCAGTTTAGGGACGGCCCGCAGCGTTTTGATGAGCTTATTCAGTTGGGGATACGATTCGGAACGGAGTACGTAACTGCTCTGATCGAAATAGACATTGTCGAGCCGGAACGTTTTGTTGACCTGAAGATTTCGGAATATACTATCGGCTTTCGGCTCGGCTTTTTCGAGCCGGACCACATAGGCATAGTCGGTACAGGTGTCGCACGAAATGGCCATGACCTCCTCCGTGTCGTAGTAGCCGGGTGACTTAACGAAGACGGTCAACGTATCGGTTTGATTCAGGAGAAAGGAATACGGTTGTCCGCTGGGCCTGGTTTGCCCATTAAATGTTTTCTTCGCCAATTGTGCCCGTATCGTAAAGTTAGCCGCTACCTCTTCCGACGTTTTATCGTCAACGGCGCTGATTTTAAAGAGTGTAGACTGATGTTGACGAATCGTTTTTTGCTGACTATAGCCGGGATTCATTATCGCCAGCCAGAAAAGTAGGGGGAGCAAAAGGCGCATAGAGACACGTGTAAGCTAACGTCAGATTACGTCGCTGCAAAATAAGTGCCTATTTGCCTATATTTGTTTATAAAGTATGTAATTTCCGGTTGTGATTATGGGTATAAAAAAGACAGAGAGAATCTATGGTTGATAAGCAGGAAAGCGTTCCCGATTGCTCTGCTTTGCAGCCAGTTAGCCATCGGGAACGCCCCAACAATGTGTGGGTGAGATGAGCTTTATGAAATTACTGGACTTTAACGGCTTGCCGGGCGAGCAGTTTCCAGTCGCCTTTCTGTTTTACCCAAACCAGCAATACGGCTAATTTGACCTGTGCTGCGTTGCCTTTGTCGAGCGTTTCACCGGTTAAGCGGTGCCGTACCAGCGCAGTATTGTCCACAACGGTGATGGTCTGCTCGGTCAGATCGATCGTTTTGAAATCGGAGGCACCACTCGTAAGAGCCTCAACGAAAGCGGCTTTCGCTTCAATTTTTCCGCTGGAGTGGCCGTAACTCAACTGGTCCGATGCAATCGCTTCCAAACCCGCCTTGTCAGGGTCGATCATCAGTTTCCGCAATTTTTCGACGGCCTGTGCTACCGCCTGATCCTGGCTCTGGGCGAAGCTGTTTGCGGTAGTCATCGTGCACAGGACAACGAACAAAAACACCAATTTTTTAGCGTACATCTTTCTCGGGTTTAGCATATGGGTATTTACCGATCCATCAGGAAGGGCCAGCATTCACTCCATAAAGCCAGTTCGCTGTCGTTGTTTACTTGCGTTGCTGCCTGTTGACCGCTTAGAGCCCGCTTTATTTCTCGTACGAGAATCCTTTCTTCACATTTTCGCTGGTTTGGGCCAGCAGCGCCGTATGATCGAACGATTGGGTCACCGTTTTGTGAATGGTTTTGCAGATCGTATCGAGCGGAAGGTCGTTGTCGTCGGTGCCGAACGGGTTTTCGATTTCTTCGGCAATGACCTCCAGGCTAGCCAGTACGTAAAAAACGAATACCACCAGTGGAACGACGAGGTAATGTAACGTCGATACGTAACCCAGCGGCAGTGTCAGGCAATAGGTGAAGATAAACTTCTTGATAAACGAACTATATGAAAACGGAATGGGTGTGTTTTTGATCCGTTCGCAGGCACCGCATACGTCCATCAGCGACTGTATTTCGGGATTTAAAATAAGCAGGTGTTCAGGTAGCAGAATACCCCGACGCTGGAGATCGTGGAGTTTTCCAAAAATGGCTAACGCAATTTGCTGCGGTACGTGTTCGCTCAGGTGCAGGTTGTCGATACGGAATGACGCACTGTCCGCAAATTCCGGCTCGATCGGGTGCTGACGCAGGTGATTCTTCAGCGCAAAGGCAAAATTTGGGATCATGGCCCGAAAGAACTGGCGGGTTTCGACCTGGTCCGTATCCAGAAGCTGATCCAGTTTGAGTGCCAGATTTCGGCTGTTGTTAACCAACGACCCCCATAATTTGCGGCCTTCCCACCAGCGGTCGTAGGCAGTGTTGGTGCGAAAAACCAGCAGCATCGATATGACAAAGCTCAGCAGCGTGTGCATGAGCGAAAAATTCTTGAGATGCGGGTTATCACTCAGGCCCATCATCTCAATGATGTGGACAATAATGAACGAATAAAGACCCACACCAATCAAAATTGGTAGTAGCTTTCGGACGGTATCAGCCCGGTTGAAGGTAATAATGAACCGGAACCAGTCTTTGGGGTTATAGTTGACCATACATCGCTTTGGTTGGGTAGACCTCAATCATATTGATTTTTGACAAAAAAACCAACGCTCAACGTCGGCCAGGGTTACCAGTATTGTATAATCCTGTTCGCACACAATCGTTTGCAAGTAGGACACGTTTAGGCTAAAAACTGATTAAATGACTATTTTTCGAAGGTTGCTTCCGGCACTGCTGCTCTGTTTTTTTACCACTGCCCTGGTCGCGCAACAACTCCAGACCGTCGATCGGATTTATGACCCTAAAGTCCAGACGGCCTTACTGTTTCCGCAGGTCGGAGCAAACCCCAACGATCCGTCGCTTACCTTAAACCCGCCCGTCATTTCGCTGGATGAACAGGTATCCTTGCAGCTTGAGTTCGATGATCTGACAGCTGATTACCGGTCGTTTCGGGCCAAGCTGGTGCATTGTAACGCCGACTGGCAAAAATCGGTCCTGAACGATATTGAATTTACGTACGAATATAACGACAACCCGATCACGGATTATCAGGTCTCGCTGAATACCAAAATTCCGTATTACCACTACCGATTTACTGTTCCGAAGGTGAAACTACCCGGCAACTACCTGCTGGTCGTTTATGATGAACGCAATCGAAACAACATCATCCTGACCCGCCGGTTCAGTACGTACCAGAATAAAGTGGCGGTGTCGGCCAGTGTTCGTTTCTCAACCGATCCGTCGCGGCAGTTTACGGACCAACAGATTGATATGGCGATCAGCTATAAGGGGTATCAGGTGATTTCTCCGCAGGACGATTTTAAAGTAGTTATCCGCCAGAATTACCGCGACGATCGCGAAATTAGGGGGCTGCGCCCAACGAATGTACAGGCATTCGACCAGGTGCTGGACTATCGTCTAGTTGATTTAAGCAACACCATGCCCGGCGGCAACGAATTTCGTTTTTTCGACACCCGCACGATTCTCTCCCGCGCCAACTACATCGATCGAATCGACCGGAAGGCTGACCGTAACATTGCGTATGTACAGGTCGACCAGCCAAGAAGTCAGGGATCTTACATTCAAAGTGATGATTTCAACGGTTTCTTCGTGATCGATCACCGCGAAACAGGTAATGGCCAAACGAACGCCGACTACATCGAGACGATCTTTACACTGCGTATTCCTGAACTGCCGGATGTGAATGTGTACGTCAATGGGGCGTTCAATTTCTGGAAACTGGACGACCGCACCCGCATGACGTTCGACTCCGTGCTGGGCGCTTACCGGGCTTCCGTGCTGCTCAAGCAGGGCGTCTACAATTATGACTATGTCGTTCAGCCAACAACCGGCCAGCAGAAGGCCAACGAGAGCTATATCGAAGGGAGTTTCTCCTCAACCGAAAACGATTACGAAGTCTTCGTCTACCACCGTCCACCCGCTTCCCGCGCCGATCAGTTGATTGCCTATCAGAGAGTAGGTGTAAACAAGCGAAAGTAAAGCGGGTGGCAACCCGCCTTTTCTGTCTACCATGAGTTGTAACATGCTGTGCTTCAGCTCCTTGATGTAAGGCATCATTCCGAGCGTCTTCAACTAGTTTGTGAAGTTGTTTTTGACGGAGTATGATAGAGATTACTCCGCTCATAATCAGATAGGCTGATATGGAATAGCTCTTTCATGTAGTTCTATAAGCTCCTAAGTTAAATTTATTCTTATTGTCTGCTTTCACGAAGGCAGCCCCTAATCGCTCTATAACAAATAGGATTTCCGTGAATGCTTCGGCGTCTTTCAGGGCCGCCCCACGAGCGTCACGCAATTGGTCGCGGAAGCCTTGTTTCTGCTCAAGTGACAGTCGGCTATTGGATAATGTATCGTTTGTCATAACAAAAAAAGGCGGGTTTCCACCCGCCCTACTTTAGAATGGGAGCACCCGCAGGAATAGGAATCCGATGGTCCTTGTAAAACGATTCGGGTTGTGGGTAATCGGGCGAGTTGGGAGGACAAAGCGTTGGCGGTTTGGGGTTGAGCGGTGGTTGAATCTGGGCCGGGTCTAAGTAAGGTAGTCGCCAGCGGGGTTCGATAGAATAGTTGACGTAATCCCAGAACTGATAGGGCTTCAGAGCATAGAGTCGATAAAGAACCGTGTCTGGACTGGTCGGGCGGCATTCTTTGTAACCGTTCAACCTATGGATGACGTTCGGCCAAGAATAGCCTTTGACGATGACACCGTCCTGATAGGTTCGCAGTTCGCCATGCAGGGTCGAATACTGCATGGGTCCCCACAGCGATTCTTCTTTACCCAGCGTGAGCATCGCCGGGATGAGCCGCACCGGCCAGAAAACGTTGGTGAGAAGGACGAATAGAGCGGTTGCCAGATACCACCAGCCTTGTTTTGTGATTGTACGTGCTGCCATGTGTAAGACGATTTATTAGCAATGCCAGTACGGTTCTTTCGGAAAGTTGATCAGCGTATTTTCGCTCGATCGGCTCCTGGATTTGGTGATGGATTCGGTTTTCATCGCTTGTTCAAACCAAGCTTTGGCTTCTGAAACTGTAATTGGTTGACTATACATCTTCGCCGTTTCTGTACGATCATTAACGCCAATATTGACGTGCTCACAGCTGATAGTTAGAAACGGAATTACGAAGTTTGCTAGGCTAGCGATACGGAAAAGGTGCTTTTTCATAGAACAATGGAGGTTGATTTGTTCTCCAAAATTGTCGCATTATCGTTCTGAAAAAATTGATCGAAATCAATTTTTGTGACTCACTTCTACAATTTCTTTGCTCTGATTCGGCTGACTGTTTCGGGGGTAAGACCCAACGAGGAAGCAATATACTTGAGTGGGGCTCTGGTGAAGATGTCAGGAATTTCCTCTAATAGCTGAAGGTAGCGATCCTGAGCAGACGGTAATCGTAATTTCTGAGCGCGCAGTTCGCTCAAAGCGTAATAGCGTTCGGTTAGTACCCGACTGGCAAAATTAAATTCAATAAAATTGTGGAAAAGTAGTTGCAGTTGCTCGTACGTAATCGACCACACAACGCCGTCTTCCAGAAGTTCGATGTATTCTTCAGAAGGCTGACGGGTATAAAAACTGATAATGGAAATAATGAGGTCGTTTTCTTTCATGAACCACACCGTTACTTCTTTATCGTTGTGGATGTAAAAGCCTCGCACGAGACCTTTCTCGATAAAATAAATCTTGCTACTGATCTCACCGGGGCGGAGAAGCCACTGTTTGCGACCGACTTCTTCGCGCCTGAGGAATCGCTTCAATTCTAGCAGAAAGGCTTCAGAGACGGGATAGATCGATTGAAGTATATCAATCAGAGGCTCCATGTGCTGTGGTTGAGAAACAAAAAAGGCGGACAAGATGTCCGCCCTACTTTTTATGCACTGTGGAGGAACTCCATAATATCGCCGTCCTGAACGATGTATTCTTTGCCTTCAACGGCTAGTTTACCGGCTTCGCGAACGCCCGATTCGGTCTTGAACTGCTGGAAGTCGGGGAGTTTCATGACCTGAGCCCGGATAAACTTGCGCTCGAAATCGGAGTGGATCACACCCGCAGCCTGTGGCGCTTTCCAGCCTTTGTGAATCGTCCAGGCGCGAACCTCTTTAACGCCCGCCGTGAAATAAGTGATCAGACCCAGCAGGTTGTAGGAAGCTTTGATCAGCTTGCTCAGACCCGATTCCGTAAGTCCATATTCGCCGAGGAAAAGCTCGCGTTCTTCAGGGTCTTCCATCTCGGCAATCTGCGATTCGATACCCGCACTGATGATAATGACCTCCGCGCCTTCGTCTTTAACCGCTTCGCGAAGGGTATCCGAATAGGCATTACCGTTTGGCAGTGAACCTTCGTCTACGTTGGCTACGTAAATAACGGGTTTTACGGTCAGCAGCGAAATATCGCCGATGGCGGTTTCCATCTCTTCGGGTGACACCTGCACCGTCCGGGCGCTTTTGCCCGCTTCGAGAGCCGCTTTGTAGAGTTTCAGGATTTCTAGTTCGGATTTTGCTTTGGCGTCGCCTACGCGAGCCGCCTTGTCGATGCGCTGGATTTTCTTGTCGACCGATTCCAGGTCTTTCAACTGAAGTTCAGCGTCGATAATTTCCTTATCCGAGATCGGGTTAACTTTTCCTTCAACGTGAACGATGTTGTCGTCTTCGAAACAACGGATCACGTGAACGATCGCATCGACCTCCCGAATGTTGGCCAGAAATTTGTTACCCAAACCCGCTCCCTGACTGGCTCCTTTCACCAGTCCGGCAATGTCGACAAACTCGATAATGGTTGGCACCACCCGTTGGGGCTTCACCAGTCCTTCGAGTGCATCAAGGCGTTCGTCGGGCACGGTTACCACGCCAACGTTTGGTTCTATTGTACAGAATGGGTAATTGGCTGCTTCGGCCTTCCCACTCGAAATTGCGTTAAAGAGCGTCGATTTACCTACATTAGGTAAGCCCACGATACCACATTGTAAGCCCATAAGAAAGTGAAAGAGTACAGGCGTGAAAGGGCGAATGAGTGAGGCAGTTTGACCGCCCTTATGCATGTTCGCTTTTTCACTCCTTTATTTTTTACACAAAATTACGAATAAAAAAAGCCTTCAGCATGATGCCTTGGCTTGATGAGTCTATTAATACGTAAGAGGTAGTGAGTACAGTCAACCCATATACAGAAATTTAGTAGCTAAAACGGCGGTTATTCCCACTTTAATTCACTGGCGAAATCATCCTGTTCATCGCGCTGGGCGAATTGAGTGAAATCAACTTCGGGCATGAGATCGGTTTTGACGTGTTCAACAGTTTCCTGAAGGGCCTCAATAAACTTGTCAAAATCTTCTTTATATAAAAATAGCTTGTGCTTTTCGTAGATAAAGCCATCGCCTTGCGGGTGCCGTCGACTCTCGGTAATGGTGAGGTAATAATCGTTGGCGCGCGTTGATTTGACGTCGAAAAAATACGTCCGTTTACCCGCCCGAACCCGCTTGGAATAAATCTTTTCCCGTTCTCTTTCGTCCACAATCAGTGAGGTTTAGTACGTTCGTGACTCCTAAAGATACGGGCAATCAGGGCAGAACAAAAATTATGGCTGGAAATATATTTAGGGGTAAAATGCCCCTAAAAATCAACAGAGTTGTGGAGGCCATTCTACAGTTTTTTCGCTAAATGCTTGGTAATTAGGATCGTTTAACGTAGCTTTGTTTGAAAGGAATTGCACTTTTTGGAGACGGGGGTGATCGGAAGATACAACTGATTCGCCTTCGTTTATTTTTTCACGTAACCAAAAGCTGTATGAGTTATATCATGTCCCTGATGCTGTTTTTTAACAGCATTAAACCGGCGGAGGCTCTCCCGAGCCTCATACAGAAAGGCAAAGCGTCTTTTTATTCCAAGAAGTTCAATGGTCGCAAGACCGCTTATGGTGAACGCGTTGTCGCGGAATCCCTTGCAGGTGCCCACCGTTCATTACCATTAAACACATTGGTTGAAGTCACAAACCTCGATAACCAGCGTTCAGTAGTTGTACGAATCAATGATCGGGGCCCTTTTACAAAGAGTCGTGTTATTGATCTCACGCACGCGGCTGCTCAGGCGCTCGGTATGGTCTCCAGAGGGGTTGCCAATGTGTCACTTCGGGTTGTTGGAAAAGGGCAGGCCCTCGCGGCCCTCGTACCGTCGGCAACCATCAACACACCTGATGCTTTTCAGCCGCTGCTGGAGCCGGTGCTGTAAGAAAATCCGGACATTTGGTCCGCGCTGTCGAACCGTTCAACGCTCATCCGTGCAATTCCTGACGCGGGCGCTGAACGGTTCTTTTTTGTTATACGGTCCAGGATTTGTAGTTTGTAGGCACGCTGGCTGTTTGTCACTTCGTTAGCTAACTAATGCGACATATTCCGCTCCCAATCCGGCATACCTATGAAACAAACTCTTAATCTGGGACAGGTCCGCTCGTTCGGCAATGTCGAGTTTTTGGCCCGTCAGTTAGTCGAAGGATTTATTACCGGTCTGCATAAATCACCGTTTCACGGATTCTCGGTCGAATTTGCCGAGCACCGACTCTACAATACCGGCGAAACGACCCGGCACATTGACTGGAAAGTATTTGGCAAGACCGAAAAGTTGTTTGTCAAGCGCTATGAAGAGGAAACGAATCTCCGCTGCCATCTGCTGATCGATACGTCGTCATCGATGTATTACCCGGAGGCAAATTATGGGAAGATGACATTCAGTGTAATGGCAGCTGCCTGTCTGGCCTACATGCTCCAGCGCCAGAAAGATGCGGTCAGCCTGACCACGTTTGCCGATACCATTGACATACAGACGCCCATAAAGTCAACGCCTTCGCACGTTCATAAACTGTTTACGCAACTGGATCAGCTGATGCAGCAACCCAAACCGTTGCGCAAAACATCGGCGGCTGACGTTATCCATCAGGTGGCCGAAAAGATCAACAAGCGGTCGCTGGTGGTTATTTTTAGTGATATGTTCGAAAATGCGGACAAGGCCGATGCGCTCTTTTCGGCCCTTCAGCACTTACGGCATAATCTCCACGAGGTGCTGCTTTTTCACGTCACCGACAAAAAAACCGAAGAGGATTTTGCGTTCGATGAACGCCCTTACGAATTTATCGATCTCGAAACGGGCGAAACGGTAAAGCTTCAACCAGGGCAGGTTCGCGAGACGTACCAGCAGGCCGTCAAGTCGTATTTTCAGGATTTGAAGATGCGGTGCGGCCAGTACAAGATCGACTTTATCGAGGCCGATATTGCCCAGGGATTCGATCAGATTCTGACCTCGTATCTGGTGAAACGAACAAAAATGAGGTAGACGTAACGCGGACATTCGTCCGCGTTACGTCTATTTTTTTAAACTGGCTTTCGCGTTGGTTGGCGCAACCGCTGGCTTTTGGGCAGCCTGCTGGCGTTTGTGAAAGAGCACAAAATCCTCAATCTGCTCGACGGGAAGTTTGCGGGCAATGATCTTCTTATTCTTATCGAGTACGTACACCGTTGGGGTTGTCCAGACGTCATATTGGTGCCGGTAGTCAGTACGCGCGGCATAATCATAGCCGTTGATGGCTTTGCCCAGCTTAAACTCACGAATGAACTTCTTCCATTCTTCGGGTGTCTGATCGATGGCAATGGCGACCACTTCTACGCCTTTGCCCTTGTACGTATCCACGAACTTTTGCAGTTTAGGCGCACTCTCGCGGCAGTGGCCGCAATGAGGATCGTAGAAAAAGACGACGGTATAATCGGATTTGATCGTCTGGAACGGGATAGGCTTGCGAAGCGTATCGCTGACCACGGGTGCCGGGAGGATCTTACCGACCAATAGTGGTTTGAGCGTTTTGACCCGTTCGCCAATATTCTTGATGGTCGAGGAATCCGAAACGGGCATGATACCCGTAGCGTAGTACTTCTCGAACATATGGACAAACAGACCGTCCGTACCCATCACCTTGGGTTGTTCGTACTGACTAGTTATGTACCAGACTACATACGACAGAATTTCTTTGTTCTTCCCGGCTCTGGCTTTACTTACCATGAAGTCGGCCTCCTTGATGAGTGAATCAGGCGTCTGGACGGTCAGTTCTTTCAGGTAACGATCTATTTTCTTCTGTAGGATCGGCGTACGAACAAAGCGCTCGTCGGTAAAGTCATAATCGTCCCAGAAATGACCTTTGAAGTAATTAAATACCCACACCGAATCGGGTCGTCCGCTGGCCAGTTTAGGCGCGGGTGGCACCTCGGGTTCGGCTGATGCTTTCAGCAGCTTAACGGCAAATGTAC
Organism: Spirosoma agri; assembly: GCF_010747415.1. Taxonomy (NCBI): domain Bacteria; kingdom Pseudomonadati; phylum Bacteroidota; class Cytophagia; order Cytophagales; family Cytophagaceae; genus Spirosoma; species Spirosoma agri. The sequence goes on from NZ_JAAGNZ010000002.1 coordinate 1,169,477, forward strand.
CCGTATTATCCTTGAAAAACTGCTCCCGATACCCTTGCGCCTTTTTCTGTAAGTCATTCATCTTTTGGGCTACCGCTTCCGAAGAAGCCGCATCGGTCGCTTGTTTCTTCTGCGTTTCAAGCCCTCTTGCTTCGCTGTAAAAATTGCCAAGTTCCTGCTGGTAGGTGTAAAATAGCTCGTTTTCTTTCGAACCGCTCACCTTCATGTTTTTGATTACGTCAGCCGTATCGGTTTGAAACGAGAAGTTCTGATCATCAGTGATCAATAGCTCGATGTATGGATTCTTACCCTTGGGCATCACGGCAATGTAGAGTCCCTGCGGCAACGTCTTTTTACCTTCGAAAACCAGGTTGCCGGTGCCATCGATACGGGCGGTATCTTTCGGAATATACTGACCCGCGCCAAAGTAGTGCGCCAATACGCAGGTTGTGTCTTTAATGCCCTGGATGTGGGCCGTAATTTTAAAACCCTCAGATTGGGTGGACGCATTAGTTGACTGCGCCTGCAAGCTGATTGCCAGGAACAGGCCAAAGAGGGTAACAAGGAGGTTTTTCATACAAGCGGTTACGTATCTTCGCGGCTGAATAGAGACAAATTTACATGATTTAATTCAGGAATTTAGCCTCTCTAAAAACGCCTGCTACGCTAACTCTAGTCTATGTTTTATTTCTTTTCTAAGACGCTGTATTATTTGCTGACGCCAGCGGGCTGGCTTTTGACTGCGCTAGTAGTGGCGTTGTTTACGAAGAAGGCGCTGCTCCGGCGTCGAATGGTACTTGTGGCACTCTTGGTATTCTACGTATTTGGGAATCCCTTTCTAATGAATGAGTTAGCCTTGGCGTGGGAATACCCGCCGACAGTGATACCGGCTGATTCGACCCAACGCGTGGCTGTCGTACTGACGGGTGGCATGACCAATACCAAAAAAGAAACGCCTGACCATCGGTATCTGCTGAGCCACGAAGCCGACCGGGCGGGGCAGGCGCTGTATTTGTACAAGACGAGCGTTGTGCAGAAAATCCTGATCAGCGGTGGGTCCGGCGATCTGCCGTTTCAAGAACGGGATGTTAACGACGAAGGCCAGATGATCGCTCGTTTTCTGGAAACTGCCGGTGTTCGTCCCGCCGATATTATTCTGGAAGACAAATCGAGAAACACACGCGAGAATGCCGTTTTCTCGGCCAAGCTACTGCGCAAGCGCTTTCCCGCTTACCAATATGTAGTAGTGACATCAGCCTTTCACATGCGCCGGGCGCTCGGGTGCTTTCGCAAGGAGGGCATTTTGGCCCTTCCCTTTCCGGGCGCATTTATGAGTAGTCGACGGTCCTTTGCCCCGAGTGAATGGCTTTTGCCCCACGAAGAACCCTTCGCCAATGCCTATTACCTGGTGAAGGAACTGGTCGGCTACACCACCTATCGGCTTGTCGGCTACATTTAACTGGCTTAAAGACGTACCACGGGTTTTAACCCGTCGTTCAGCTACAAAGGGGTTAAACCCGTGATACGTTTCTAAGCCAGTTAAACACTTAAAATTTTGACCATCCGAAGCAGATCCTCACTGATTGGCTTCGGCAGGCGGATCGTATCCCGGAAGGGTGTATAAACCAGCTCGTTGTTGACAATACCCGCCATAACGTTCTTTTCGCCGTTCATTAAGCCTTCCAGCGCCCCAAGGCCCAGCCGACTGGCGAGAATGCGGTCATAGGCCGTTGGTATGCCTCCCCGCTGGATGTGTCCCAGCGTCGTGACGCGCATATCGATGTCTGAATGTACCTGCGCGCGAATTTTCTCGGATATTTCGGTTGCGTTGCCTTCCTCTTCACCTTCCGCAATCACGATAATCGACGAGGACTTCTGACGACTCCAGCCCGATTTCAGGGTTTCGACGACTTCAGAGATTGGCGTCAGTACCTCAGGAACCATGACCAGCTCCGCCCCGCCCGCAATCCCCGACTGAATGGCAATGTAGCCCGAATCGCGGCCCATTACTTCGATAAAGAAGATCCGGTCGTGCGAATCGGCCGTGTCCCGAATTTTATCGATGGCCTCCAGGGCTGTATTAACGGCGGTGTCGAAACCAATCGTGTGATCGGTTCCGTAGAGGTCGTTATCGATGGTGCCGGGAGCCCCAACCGTTGGTATGCCGTACTCGTCGAAGAAAATGGTAGCACCGGTAAACGTACCGTTCCCACCAATAGCGACCAGCCCTTCGATACCAAACTTTTGCAGGTGCTCGTGGGCCTTAGCGCGACCTTCGGGCGTCATGAACTCTTTGCTACGGGCCGATTTCAGAATGGTACCACCGCGCTGAACAATATTGCTCACCGAATGGGAGGACATCTGAAAAATATCACCATTTATCATCCCGCTGTATCCCCGGCGTATACCAAAAACTTCGAGACCGTGATAGACCGCTCCCCGGACAACGGCCCGGATACAGGCGTTCATACCCGGCGCATCACCACCCGAGGTAAAAACAGCAATTCTTTTCATTGATCAAGTCTATTTTTTACAGGAAAAGGACAAGAAACTAGGGCTTTCTTGTAATAAACCCCGCAAATTTATCCGCATTTCACAATCTAAAGGCATCCTTTCGGCAATTTCCCTTCTGATTCGTGTAAATTTCATAAAAAGCACAGAATTGAAAATAATAAAGCACCGGGCTTACGGTATGCCGACAGGCTGCTTATATGTTCCTCTTTGCTTTGTACGATACCGCACGCCAGACAATGCGACCATGATTGACCAGGGTCGGTAACATGCCAAAATGGGCTGCCAGTACCTTAAACCGGTCGATTAATGACTGGCGATGTTGCTGCACCGACAAGCCTCCCACCAGATACTTACACAGCACAAAGGGTAGGTACTCGATTTTTTTGGCTGCTTTCAGGCAGTTGATCTCCCAGTCCAGATCGGCGCTTAAATTATCGGTTGGGTAATCCGGCGCTAGAGAACGCTTCGCTACAAAAGCCTGATGACAAACTTTCATGCCTAGGTTCATGTCGCGCCAGGTCAGGTGTTTCGGTAGTACGTGCGGAGTAACAACACTTCTCAGGCCAACGGCGGCACCAGATCGTCGGTCTCCATCGTCACGAACGAACAACGCATCACTGTAGTAAACATCCCCACTTTTGGCTTTGATGTTCGCCAGCAAATTGGTCAGTGTCTGAGCGTCGTAGATCTCGTCACCGGCATTCATGAACCAGACATAATCGCCCGCTGCCCGGTGTAACCCTTTGTTCATGGCATCGTAGAGCCCGCTGTCGGGCTCGGACACCCAATGGGTTATGTGGCTTTCGTAACGCCTGATTGTGGCCAGCGTTCCATCGGTCGACCCCCCATCAATCACAATGTACTCGTAATCCGTTGCGTCCTGCGTGACGATGCTATCGATCGTTCGCTCCAGAAACCGCTCGGCGTTGTATGTGATGGTAATAATCGATACCGTTGGCATAGGTTGAATGAGTAGTTTAGTAATTGAGTGAACAAGTGATTAGCCGTCCGACAGCTAGTATAATCACCCAAACGCTCAATCACCCATTCATTAGTTTATCATAGAGTTCAATGTGCTGTCTGGCTACAACCGCTTCGGAAAATCGCTCCTGCGCCGACTGGCGGGCCTGTTGACGTAAGATTTCCGGATTCGGGTGGTTCAGGACGAACGCGATGCCGTCGGCCAGCTGCTGCGCCGAGCCGACATCGGCCAGATACCCATTCTGCTGATGGTCGACCATTTCGGGAATGCCCCCCGTCCGGAAGCCAATCACGGGCGTTCCGCAGGACAGCGATTCAATAACGGTATTAGGCAGGTTATCTTCCAGCGATGGCACAACCATCGCGTCGGCTGCGTTATAGGCCGCCACAATCGCGTCTTCGCTCGTGAGGATGCCCAGGTGCCGGACCGTAAACGGCAATTCATTCAGCAGATAAGAGCGCCCTTTCCCGAATACGAGTACTTCGAGATTCAGAGCAGGGTGTTGCTGATGGAGCAACTGTAAGGCTTCGGCAAAATACCGAAAGCCTTTGCGCGTATCAGTTACGTTGGCACTGCCAAATAAGACTCTTGCCGGAGTGAGGCCCGACGAGCTACTGTCCGGGATCTCTAGGCGGAGGTTGGCTTCCTGACGATCAATAGGTTGGAAAATACGCTGGTCGATCGCGTAGGGAATGATCGTAAACGGAAAATTCCGTAGTAGCGTGCTGCGAATTCCCTCGTCGGATAACCACCGGCTGGGGGGCGTAAAATGCACATTGGCGTTCGCGAAGACGGTTTTTTTTTGCTCGAAAATTCGGTACGACAAGTCCTGCTCACCGGGTTTTTTCAGGTATGGACACTGGCGACAATGGGTCAGGAAGTGAGCACAGCCCCGCGAATAATGACACCCGCCCGTAAACGCCCACTGGTCGTGAAGGGTCCAGACAACGGGTTTCCCCAACTCAAACAGCGCGCGTAACCCGTCGAGCGACAGAAAGCCGAAGTTGATCCAGTGCAGATGCAGAATATCGGCCTGCTGAATGGCTTCGTGGAAGTTCAGATTGGCGCCAAAGGCCGCCGGTGAAAACTGAAAGCGGACGGATCGGTCGCGTTCGTAGGGCAGGAAATACAGACGCTCGGCCACAAACCGACCAAAGGCCGTCTGCTCGGCCAGAAAATTATTGGCTAAATAGGTCACGCCCGGCCCAGGACGGTGTTTTTCCTGCCGGTTCGAGGTGCCGACGAGCAGGGTACTTTCAACCGAACCATCGTACTGCCCAACGTTCGACAACGCCTGATGCAGCCGGTTGGCCGCTACGGCTGCTCCGCCAAAAAGATGGTAGGTGCTCAGGTGCGTAACTCTCACGGGCGATAGGCAAAAATGTTGAGTTGCAGGTCCATCACCGCGTTGTTCTTGTACCGGTGGTTGACAAACGGGCGAACGCGCGACTGGTTGCTGTCGACGTAATAGCGATAGCCATTTTCTTCCAGAATCTGCACGACGGTGCCGAGACTTTGCGGATGCCCGATGTAGGAATGATATTCGATGAACAGATTCCGGACGTTGGTCAGCACATCCCGACAATCAATCAGCACATCCGTTTCGGCCCCTTCAATGTCAATTTTGAGCATATCGATACGCGGTTCGCGCAGCAGGTAATCCCGTAACCGAACCGATGGGACACGCCGACGATTGGTTTCCGAAAACAAGGACGCTGAATCGGCTTCGCCACTCCCAAAATCAATGCCGTCTTCGTCGATCCATACTGCTTTATTGACTACCTCTATGCCTTCGATCCGGTTGGTACGCAAATTCTGATCGAGAATAGCGCCAATGTCCGGATCAGCTTCGAACGCAATGATACGCGCCTGGGGGTACGTATGCCGGAAGTAAGCCAGACTCGACCCAACGTTGGCCCCGCAGTCCAGAATAACCGGCTCAGGGCTGTTTGTTTGAAAGCGGTAGGATTCGTCGGCGAAAATCTCTTTGAACTGCCAAACGAACGAGAGCGCATCCGGCACCTGAAAGCGGTACTGCAAAAACGGAATCATACCACTCTGATGACGTGGCCGACCGGCATACCGGAAAAATAACCACAGCAGCAGTCGCCCGTTCGAGGTCTGGATCGCCCGGTAGAGGTTCGTGAAGAGATAGCGAAAAAGCCACATAAATGCCTACGAATACGAAAAGCCAATACCAGCACCCGGATACCAGTGATCTTTGGGAACTTCTTGGTAATAAACGAATTTACGACCTACTTCCAGCGACAACCGCGCCAGTACGCCCGTTTCGTGGGCATTGTCGCTTAAAAGAATGCCCGCTGCACTTAGTTTGGGCAACACGACCCGGTACTCATCGTGTTCGTACTGCGACGAGTGATCACTGTCATTGATGAACAGATCGATTGGTTCGCTGAACGCTCTCAGGCTGGTGAGTGAATCGCCGTACAGCACTTGACCCACTTCCTTATAAGGACCATCGAGGAGGTAACCCGCTTTCGGAGCAATGTCGGTGCCATAATAGCGACCCGGTTTCCCCTCGGCCCGATTCCGTAACAGGGCCGAACAGAGTAGAACCGCTCCCAAGCCTTTGTCGACGCCCGTTTCGATCACTACGCCGGGTTTGAGCAGCCGCACAAGCGCATACCAGCCCAGCCGCCGACCAAACTCAACACGCAGATCGGCCACCCGGCGATACGACGATGTTCTGGTTTTTTCCAGAATGTAGTCACGAAGGGCTACGTCGTTTCGGGCCTCGTTGATGTAGGTCAGTACGGTTTCGGGCTTGACGTTCGCTACCACTGCTACGGTATGCGCCAGATACAGCAGGTTATCGTCGGTTAACTCGTACGTAAAGTTGGTATCCTCGCGTGAGTTGACTCCCCAGCGCAGAATCTGACCATACCGGTGGTTGTAGCTTCGGCTGGCCTGCCTGATTCGGGGCAGGAAATTAACGGCGGGCGCTTTGCGGACTTTGTAGAGCAAATCGAGGCCGAACAATTGAATGAGGAGTTTTCGCATAAGGCAGAATGACTAGTATAAGACTACGGTTCGTTTAGGGCGTTAGCGGGCGATCGTTTTTCGGATGCGCAGCCAGACGGAGTTTATCAGTTCGGTCGCATCAGGTGAGAGGTTGAACACATAAATGCCGGACAGAAACAGGATCGTTATGGCCGATGACCGCAACGCCACGTCAAGGCCTATCCACCACCAGGAGCCGGTACCATGCGGCACCCGTTCAATCAGAAACCAGATCAAGCCGGCCAGCACAAGAACGGCCAGATTGCGCCAGGAAAACGGTTGCAGGCCAAATTTAATCCCAACCAGCAGGGTACGCGCAAAATTATACAGGAATGTTGCTAACACCGCACCAACAGCCGCACCATTCATGCCGTATTGGGGGATCAGCAGTTTATTGGCCAGAATCGTAACGAAGATGAGCAGAACGAAAAAGACAGAATCATAAGCATAATACCGCGACGTATTCAGGATAACCCCGTTGACGCCGGTAGCCATGTCGATCAGTTTGCTCAGGCCTAGCCACAAAATTACGTAATAGCCCGCTTCGTAACCGGCGGGTAACACGGCAAAAATAGTGGGTAGATTGACCGCTACACCCACAAAAACGAGGCATCCCGCAATGAGCTGATTCAGACAGCTTTTGCGATAGATGGACATGATATTATCCAGGTCGTTTGCCTTCCACGACTCGGCAATGAGCGTACCAGATACTTTGTACAGGGCCGTGGCTGGTAACGCGATAACGCTGGCAAAATAGGAAGCCGTGCTGTAAACACCCGTATCGTCCAATCCTTTGCTCGTGCTGAGCATGGCTTTGTCGATGGTCCAGATGATCTGCGTTGATAACGCCGTGGTTAACGTGAGTGCCGAGTAGCGAATCAGGTTCTGGCGCAGTTCGGGACTGACCGCGACAAAACGGCGGTTGAAAAAAAGTGCGCTGTCCTGCGCTACGCTGTAGATCATCAGCACCAAAGGCACGAAAAAAGCGAGCAACCAAAAAAACAGAAACTGCGGAAAAGTAACCCAGCCGAACCAGTGCAGACCACCGGCGATCAGGACCAGCACGCGCTGCACCAGCTGTTGAAGCAGCGTTCCCGTAACGGGGTCATACAACAGGCGGGCGTAGGTGTCGAAAACGGCGAAAAAGACCGTGAACAACATCAGCGGAATGAGCAGGTAGTAATAATCGACAAACAGCGCCGATTGAGTCTGGTAATGTTCAATCACCCAAGGACGGGCCAGCCACAGGGTCAGGGCACAAACACCACAGCCAACAACGGTCGTCAACGTAGCAATGTACAGATAGCCATTGTGTTGTCGGTCGATGTTGCGGAAATAGGGGAAATAACGGCCGCCCGCGCTATTGAGGCCCAGATTGGATGCCTGCGCCAGCACCTGCGATACGGCAATCAGCAACGACAGTAATCCGATCTGCTCTTTGCTGAGCAGGTGCGGAAAAAAAACGCCCTGGGTTAAAAAGCCAACACCTACACCGGCATAAGCGTAAATTGAACTCTGAATGGTCTGCCGTTTAATGATACCCACGTGCTAGTTTGTGAAAGAGTGAATGAGTGAAAACATGCGTCAGCTATTCACTGAATCACTCATTCACTCTTTCGCTTTCAACTAAGTTCCACGTCAGCGCGGTACCAGCCACGATGTCGATGGTGGCCGTTTTACCAAGAACGTCGTCGTAATAGCGCGTGTGCAGCCCATTGGCGGGGCGGATGCTGCGCACGTTATCCGGCGTAAACGATTCGCCCGCTTTCATCGACTGCACGACGTAGAGCGACCGTTTGAACTGTAGGCTTTTCTGTTCTTTGGGCGTGAGCGTATAACTAACCTGTCCCATGGCCAGCTGCGCCCGTTCGGTTTCAATGACAAGACTTTTCAGCTCGTCCGGTTCCAGCGAAAAGGCGGAATCGACACCGCCATCGGCCCGACGTAGGGTGACGTGTTTTTCGAGCACTACCGCGCCGAGTGCCACTGCCGCCACTGCCGCACCAATGCCCATCGTATGATCCGAGAGCCCAACCGGAACGTCGAACAACTGCCGCATGTGCGGAATCGTATGGAGGTTTGTCGTTTCGGGGGTCGCTGGATAGGTACTTGTGCACTTAAGCAGAATCAGGTCCTTGCAACCGTTGGCCCGCAAAACCTTCACCGACTCATCGAGGTCCGCTACCGACGCGACACCCGTACTCATGATGACCGGCTTACCCGTCTGCGCGATTTTTTTCAGCAGAATATGATCCGTGTTCTCAAACGAAGCAACCTTGTAGAGCGGTACATCAAGCGATTCCAGGAAGTCAACGGCGGTGGTATCGAACGGTGAGCTGAAAGCAATCATGCCGCGCTTTTTCGCGTGGTCGAAAATGGGCTTGTGCCATTCCCAGGGTGTGTAGGCTTCGGCGTACAGTTTGTACAGATTTTTATCGGCCCAGAGCGATTTGGCATCCCGGATATAAAACTCTTCGGAGGCCCCGTTGAACGTGATCGTGTCTGGCGTGTAGGTTTGTAACTTGAGCGCATGGGCACCGGCATCGGCCACCGCGTCAACAATGTCGAGCGCCCGGTCGAGCGACTGATTGTGATTTCCGGACATCTCGGCGATAACAAACGGGCGGTGCGCTGGGCTAATCGTATAGTGGGCAACCTGAATCGGTTGAGTTGCTGTCATAATTGGTGAAACCGTATCAGTAGCGGATGCGACTTTTGTGAAACAGCGCCGAATGCTTACACGGTCTTGGTAAAGACTAAACTTGAGTTCGCAAATTTACCGCTTTCGTGCGAGAATGCGAACCCTGCCTTAACAAACGAACGAACGGAGGGTTGATTATCAGGTTTGATGTAGGCATGAACGGTGACGGCCCCCCACGCTTGTTTGCAGGCGTCGCACCCCTGACCGATCAGCTGACTGGCTAGCCCCTGACCCCGGAACCGGGCATCGACAGACACGCCAATGATGATTTCGTCGGGCATATCGGCGACCGGTGTTCGCTCGAAGCGCACCTGCCCAACGGCCTGACCGGTTTCATTCTCAAAGACAAACAGCAGCGCATTGGCATCGACTAGTTTTCGCGAAAACCAGGCTGTGTGCGTTTCCAGGGAAATAGGTGCAGAGTTGAAGGACTGTCGGCGCGTATCGGGATCGTTAGCCCAGTCGAAGTAACGTTGTGCATCAGTGGGCTTGGCTTTGCGGCAGGTGAGCATGATTAGCGACGTGTCAACTGATGAAACAAATCCCGCAGCCGTTCCGGGGAGCGACCATCGAAAAAACGGCGTTGATTCGCCAGCGACTCAGCTACCGTTTCGGGTGAAAACTGAGCCGATTGGATCGACAACTTTATCATCTGGTCCAGGCCGATAACGGGCGTCAGCCGAGTTAGCAGCGTTGGGAAATTGACCGATAAAGCAAGCTTCTCCTCCGCGAGAAACTGAGCCAGTCGAGCCTGGTTGTCAGCCGTGACCACCGTAACCAAGGGGCGGTTGATGGCACAAACTTCATAGGCAATTGTACTACAGGCCGTGATCGCCAGACTGCATTGCTGCAAGGCTGAAACCATCTGACCGGCATCCAGATTTTGCAGGATAGTAAGATTTGGTAACTCAGTTCGAAATGCGTCAATAGCCTTCCGATCCGGATGAAATGGCCCCAAAACGATCTGGACGGGTAAACTGGGGTCGACCTGCCGAATGGCTTCCAGAACCGTGAGCGACGTATTATGCGGGTCAGCCCCGCCCATACTTACGAAAATCGGACCGTCAGCAGGTGTATCGCCAAAACCGTCTGGATGTAGAAATTCCGGGCGTAATAACGCGTAGTGCGGACCCAGAAAAAATTGGGTATACGCTTCGGCCTCATAATCCGCTGATGTAATGCCCCCGGCATGGTTGATGATCATATCGGCCACCTGATGGCCTGCTGTCAGATCATCGATATAAACCAGCCGTTTCGCCCGCGAGCGAACCGACTGCTGAAAACCGTCATCGAACGAATAGCCATCTAAAATAACGACATCGTCCGGTTCAATTAAGTCCAGAAACGTCGTTTCAGCTGATGAGTCGGGCAGGGTAATAACGTTGATAGTAGCCTGTTCGATCAGGGAATGAATGGTTGGTGTTGGCTCAACGATAGCGAACCGCATCGAAAAGTCACCGTTCAGCATATTGGCCAGTGCCAGACAGCGCATGACATGACCCATTCCGATTTGTGCGTTGCCGTCGGCCCGAAAGAGAAGTTGATTCATGATGCTTAGCGGTTCCTGCTTAGTTGAAATTTGAGTTCTGCCAGTCGCCAGTCTGTCTCGGTATCAATGTCATGGGCATCCATTTCGGAAATGACAATACCACCCGAGTTGTCTGTGATCAGCCGTCGGGTACGCAAAAACGTGTTTGTGCTGAAGAAATAAAACTGGCCTGCATCGTGGTAAGCCGGTTCCAGATCCTGCGACCGGGTCAGCGCATGTTCCGGCTGAACCCAGCGTACTTTATCGTCCGCCAGCATCACCGCCCGCTGAATTGGAAAACCAAACGACTGCACCGGATAGACCGTATCGAATTGTTTTTCCGAAAGCGTGGCAAATGCCCGCTGAAGGAGTACTGGAGTGACAAAAGGTGCAGTCGGGTAGAGGCAGCACGCATAGTTAAACAATGAGCTTTGGTGTGCATACTGGTTCAGCACCTCATGCAGCACATCGGCTGTCGTCGCAAAATCGTCGGCGGTTTCGGCCTTACGCAAGAAGGGAACCGATGCGCCGTACTGTCGGGCAAGGGTCGCAATCTCCTCATCGTCCGTCGATACCATCACGTCAGCAAACAAACCCGATTGGCGGGCCGCGTCGATGACGTATGCAATGATAGGTTTACCCAGAAACGGCCGGATATTTTTTCTGGGAATGCGTTTACTGCCGCCCCGTGCGGTGATGATAGCTACGCTACTCATGCGCCGACAAATTCCTTCACGGATGCGATGACATACTCCTGCTCGGCATCGGTTAGCGTCGGGAACATAGGGAGGCTCAGGCAGCGTGCGTAGTAGCGTTCGGCGTTCGGAAAGTCGCCGGGTTTCCAGCCAAACTGCCGGTAGTAAGGCATCAAATGCACCGGGATGTAATGCACCTGGGCCATAATGTTTCTCGTCCGCAGAAAATCGTACAGCCCTTTCCGGTCGTCGACCTGAATGACGTATAGGTGATATGCGTGACTGATACCTTCGGGCGGAACAATGATGGAAATAGCTGAGTTGGCGAATGCGTCGTCGTACCGTTTCGCGATTTCCTGCCGACGGCTGAACATGGCATCGACCCGCTGTAACTGGCTGTTTCCCAACGCTGCCTGCATGTCGGTCAGCCGGTAATTATAGCCCAACTCCTGCAATTCCATGTACCAGCCACCGCGTTCCGGTTCACCGGCATACGGTTCCGTCAATTCACCGGGTTTGTTGGTGATGCCGTGCGTACGCAGTCGAAGCAGGTGCTTGTACAGGGCTTCGTCGTTGGTGGTTATCATGCCGCCTTCACCCGCTGCAATGTGCTTAACGGGATGAAAACTAAAAATGGCCAGTTCCGCCAGCGATCCATCGCCACAGCGATGCATGGTACCGTTCGTATCCGTAAAGGCCCCGCCCGGCGAATGGCAACTGTCTTCCAGAAGCCACAATCCATGTTCATCCGCTAACTCCCGAAAGGCCGCCATATCAACCGGGTAACCCGCGAAATCGACGGGAACAATGCCTGAAAAATAGCCTTTCGGATGCTTACTGAGCAACTCGCGAACCGAATCAATAGCAAGGAGGGCCGTTTCAGGATCGATATCTGCAAAATAGACCTCGCCCCCGCAATAGCGGACGCAGTTGGCTGATGCCGAAAACGTAATCGGTGTAGTGATGACCCGCGTACCCGTTGTGACGCCAAGCGCCATACAACATAAATGCAGGGCGGCCGTACCATTGGCTACGGCCACCGCATAGCGACAACCGATGTAGTCGGCAAACGCGGTTTCGAAAGCACCGATGTGGGGCCCCTGGGTCAAAAATGGACCGCGTAAAACATCGGCAACGGCTGCAATATCCTCGTCCGTAATATGCTGACGACCGTATGGAATTGGCTGATTCATTGATAACGCGGGTGAAAACCCGCATTTGCATTGATAGACACTAATAACGGCTTTTCTACTACATCACGCTTGAAAGGCCGGATCGACATGCTCCCGGATTTGTTCCCGGATCTGCTCAACGTCGAGCCACTCGGTGTTGGTGCCCGAGTTGTATTTGAAGCCCATCTCGACTTGACGCCCGTCGAAGGCTTTCAGGTAATCGTCGGTACTCCAGGTTGGTGTGGAAGGCGTAATGACGTAGTATTTATCCGTCTCGACGGTATTGAGCGAATCCGTTTCCGTAATCATTTCTTCGTGTAGTTTCTCGCCGGGCCGGATACCAACCAGTTGCTGCTCACAGTTCGGACCAATGGCCGTGGCTACATCCGTAATGCGATACGACGGAATCTTGGGCACGAAAATCTCACCGCCCCAGGCATGTTCGAGCGCGTACAACACCATGTCAACGCCTTCTTCCAGCGAGATGTTGAACCGCGTCATGTCGGAGTGGGTAATGGGCAATACGCCGTCTTTACGCTTCTCCAGAAAGAACGGCACGACCGATCCCCGCGATCCGATCACGTTGCCGTAGCGAACCACCGAAAAGCGTAGATCACGGCTGCCTTTCATGTTGTTGGCTGCTACGAACAGCTTGTCAGAACAGAGCTTGGTGGCCCCGTAGAGATTAATGGGCGCGGCTGCTTTATCCGTCGAAAGGGCTACCACGCGTTGAACCCCGTTATCGAGCGCTGCGTTGATGACATTCTCGGCACCGAACACGTTGGTTTTGATGCACTCCATCGGGTTATATTCGGCGGCCGGCACCTGCTTTAACGCAGCCGCGTGAATGATAATGTCGATTCCTTCGCAGGCCCGTTTCAGGCGTTCGCTATCGCGTACATCACCGATGAAAAAGCGGATGGATTTATACTTCGAACTTGGGTAATGTTGCGCTAACTCAAACTGTTTCAACTCATCGCGGGAGTAGACGACCAGCCGTTTGATATTCGGGTAGCGCTGATATACCATCTCAATGAACTTCTTGCCAAACGAGCCGGTGCCGCCCGTAATTAAAATCGATTTGTTCGTCAGGTCAAAGGGTTGGCCCGTATTGTATTGATTCATAGATTATTGTCGCTATTTTTTGGCCCTCTACTCGACCAGTTTGACAGGGGGCCGGGACAACCTTACTTTTTTAAATGCTTCTGACTGCAAAGGTAGGGTTATTAGAGGAATCAATATTGATAGAATGATTAAAGAAGTTCCTACGCAATGACCACGCCATGAACCTGTCAATCTTGTTACTATCAGGTTCACACTAGTTGGATTAACGTGACTGCCGAAATGAGGGTATGTTAATCTATCTCAAGTGAGTTTACCCATTCGGGCGAGTTTAGTAACTTGCAACGGTTTCCTAGTATGTAACTTTTACTTAATTAATTTATGAATTTTTTTTACCGATTAACATTACTTTTTCAGCTTGTACTGACGGTTGTGACTCTATCGCAGGCGCAGAATTTAATACTAACCACACCCACTTCTCAAACGCCAGGTAGCAGTAATGTTATCGTTAACCCGACCTGGCGATATAAGGGTCAAACTGAAAATAGTACAAATAATACGCTTGTCGGTCACGATACAGGTAATAATCTGACGACGGGTTTATCAAATACATTCATTGGTAAATCAGCTGGTCTGAATACTACGACGGGCAATAGTAACTTATTCTTTGGGTACTTGGCTGGTAATACAAACACATCGGGTGCTGGTAATACAATGATTGGTACCGGATCAGGGTGGCTTAACAATGGTGATGAAAACGTTTTTTTGGGTGCTTCAACGGGTGCCTGGAGTAAATCCGCTACTAGAAACACATTTGTAGGTGCTTTCAGTGGTTTCAAAAACGTCAGTGGCACAAATAATATATATTTGGGTTACAACGCAGGTGGGACCAGTCAGAATGGTTCCTATAATGTGATTATTGGTGATTCGGCTGGTTATAATAATACCGTTTCTGGTAGTGTTATGATTGGTAGCAAAGCTGGATTTGCTAATACAACAGGGGGGGCTAATACATTTGTCGGGGCTAGCGTTGGATCCAAGAATACGACTGGGTTTGCAAATTCATTTTACGGTTACGGCGCAGGTAGAGAAAATACAGTTGGTTTGAACAATACTATTGTAGGATATATAGCAGGATCAAGTACTACTTCTGGGTATTCTAATTCGTTTTATGGCGTTGCCGCAGGCTTTTCTAATACATCTGGTTATTTCAATTCGTTTTTTGGTGAAGCTGCAGGACACTTATACTCGACAGGTCATCATAATAGTTTCTTTGGAAGACAGGCAGGAGCTGGGAATGGTAGAACGGATGGCGTTCAACTGACTTTTGCGAGTGGTTCTTACAACTGTTTTTTTGGTGATTTTGCCGGATATAATAACAACAATGCTAATTATAACGTCATGATCGGAGATAGTACAGGGGCTAATAATCAAGGTTCGGGAAATGTGATGGTTGGTAGCCGCGCAGGACGGTCTAACCAGACAGGGCAACAAAATACTTATCTTGGTTATCAATCCGGCTATAAAGCTGTTGCAGATTCCAATACCTTTGTCGGCTACCAATCCGGTTACGTCACAACAACCGGGAAAGGCAACACTTTTTTTGGTACATCGTCAGGGCGAGGGAACACGACGGGTAGCCATAATACGTTCGTTGGTAATGGTGCCGGTCCTGCCAGTAGCAACATGGACGATAACGTCTATATCGGCTACACGACAGGAAATCATGACAGCGGCTCACGAAATACATTCCTAGGTACTGGAGCTGATGCCATTGCGCAGAATCTGATCAACGCAACGGCTATTGGGGCTGGTGCAAATGTCGCGGTTAGCAATGCTGTGGTGTTGGGTAATCAGGCTAATGTGGGTATCGGTACGTCAGCACCCACGGCCCGTCTCGATGTCAATAGTGGTATTGATCATGAATCTGGTATCCGAATGAGCCGACTTACGGCTAGTAGTCCTGCTCGGCTGACCCTGCTCGACAAAGTACTTACCGTTGATGACAATGGTCAAATCGTGCTGGCTCAAACGGGTCGTTACTCGGTTAAGCAAGTGAACGATTGGTCCGACAAAGTCTTTGATCCTGCTTACAGACTTCGTTCATTAGCTGAGGTCGAACAATTCATCCAAAAAAACGGGTACCTACCGGGCGTTCCTTCGGCAGAGCAGGTTATTCGGGAAGGTGTTGATGTCGGTAAGATGGACGCCAAGCTGTTGGAAAAGGTCGAAGAACTGACGCTCTACAGCATTCAACTCGAAAAAGCTGATCAGGCTAAACAACAGGAATTACACCAGTTAAGAGCAGAGGTGAACGAGTTGAAGCAACTCGTAAAGCAACTGCTGGAAAAGAAATAAAGGCTTTCACTGGCTTGGTACACAAACGCCCGACCGTAATATTACGGTCGGGCGTTTGTGTACCAAGCCAGATCGGTCTATCCGCTATTTACTCGCTACGGAGTGCTTTATCTGTGTTCGGTCAAAGGCGTCGATGTAGCTTTTCGCACTGGCGTTCAGGATGGTGACACCCCGGTGATCGGCATAGGTGCGGATAACTTCGTAACCTCGGAACACTTTATGTAAGGATAAGAACTGCGAAGCCATCGAAAACGTGCGTTGTCGGTGCTTGTCAGAATACACAGGCTGATGCGTTACGTCTTTGGGCTTGTCGTAAAAGTGAATCTGCTTGATCAGCAACTGATTTTGATCCGTTAATCGAATCTGTTCATGCCAGGACGTATCCGCGCCAAACAGGTAAATCGTTTCAAACTGGCGGTTGATCATGAGGGTCAGGGCCGCAATGATAACTGTCTGCGCCTGAGGCATCCCAAACCCATTGGCGTAGAGCCAGTAGGTCAGCCACTGGAAACCGCTGACCACGGTGTAGTTGAAATAAACGACCTTGATCTGCGGATTGCCGCGTTCAATTTGACCGAGCAAATAAGAGCCTTTGGCAAAATGAGGCACGTAGAGCAACATCGGCCAGTCTACGCGTTCCAGAAAGACCGACAACGTTTGGCGAATATCATCGCGGTCGGTTGTCTGCTTCGTGAAAACGAAATAATTAGGGTCCGAAATGACGTAGTTCTGAGGGCGAAGGCGATGAAAAATATCGGCGTGGGCAAAATTATTGACGCAGACGATTTCGGTTTGCCGGATAAAATCAAAATGCTCCGCCAGCGACTCATTCAGCGATGGACCGTTTCCCAATACCGAGCAAATCGGTAGCTGTCGGGCCGGTAGCTGCGCTTTATGGCGACCACGAATCACGACTTTTACCAGTGACAGCAGCGATTTGACGAATTCGCTCAGGAATTGACTCAGGGAATTAAAACCAGCTTCAAGCATGCGGTCGGCACCAGACAGGAGCCACTTTTTCCACAAAATAACGAAAAAAACACCAGACACGCCGGTAATAAAATTAGCGGGTTCACAGGGTTTTCTCAACGGTCATTTTTGGGGATGACTGCGCACCGAGATTTTGCTTGAAACGGATCAAACCGGGTTTGGGCCGCCGGTCATTGTCGAGCGATACGCCCAGATCCAATAGTCGTATGCCCTGTTGCCGACAATAGGTAACCAATCCATCGGTGAGCATAACCAGTGGGCTAAATGACTGATAATCGGGATTCGATGCTGGTAAAAAGCTGTATAAAATATCCTTTCGTACGCGTACAGCAACCGTCATGGCTGCGATTTTGTCCGCATCGTTCACGGTGAAAACAATGAATTGATCCGGGAATTTCTGTAGTAATGTGGTCAACTGTTCAGGACTGATCGTAAGCTGGTATTCCTTCGTCCGTCTTGCTTCCACTATGAAGTTTATGGCGTCGTCAACGCGCGTCGTTGGCCAAAGGTTAACCTGAAAACCGGCCTCCCGGCATTTCCGCAGTCGTCGGCGTTCCGATGCGTTGATCGTTGCGCTAAATGGGCGTTCGGTAATTGGCAGAAAAAAATTCTCGTGTAGTTTGATCAGTCGGAAGCCTTGTTCCTCTAAGGCAACTGCCAGCCGGTTTGCCTGTTCAGGGGCGTAACAATGGGGGTAGTTGACCAGGCGTAGGGTCGAGGCTCCGAAAGAACGAGCCGTTTCCTGAAGCGATTTAATAAATGCGTCGAGAACCGTGCCGGGAAGCGTCTCGGCAAATTCGATTGACCCAAACGGGGCCGCAACAGGACTAACGATTCCGTTGGCCGTAACAAAAAAAGCACACCGCGCGTCTGCCTGGTTTGTACGCTGATTCAGTGCCGAGAGCAGGTAAAACGATCCACTTTGTTGTTGGCACAGGTGTTCGTGTTCATTGAAGAAAAAACCGGGCTGGCAGAATGCGGGAACGTCGGAAGCTTGTGGATGCTGCTGCCGGAGCAGAATATAGTCCGTCATAAACCCAAGCAACTTAAAAATTTAGTACACAAATATAGTGTAAGTGTATATAAATAGGCACTTGCATTATATTTGTGGCGACTGGACCAATAAAAAATCCCTGCGATCGACGATCACAGGGATTTTTTATTGACTTGTGTAGCTGCGTTAGAGAGCGGTTTTCTCCTT
Source organism: Spirosoma agri (assembly GCF_010747415.1). Lineage (NCBI taxonomy): Bacteria > Pseudomonadati > Bacteroidota > Cytophagia > Cytophagales > Cytophagaceae > Spirosoma > Spirosoma agri. The sequence goes on from NZ_JAAGNZ010000002.1 coordinate 1,187,680, forward strand.
GTTGAGTTGCTCAAAAACCAGTTGAATGATACCATCTTTCAGGCCGAGATCCGGAACGACGATCTTATTGGCTCCAGCCCATTTCATTACCGAAATGTAGATGTCGGCAGCGGGCACGATCACATCGGCGCGGTCGGCATTGAGTCGAAGTTTATTGATGCGGTCTTCCTGGCTGAACCCGGCGATGTAATTTCGGATTCGTTCGATTTCGGCTCGGGTTGATTCGGAGTCGGATGTTTTAGACGCCAGATTAAAGAGTTTGCTGATGTTACCACCCGTACCGACCGCAATGATTTCCGCTGACGAATCGATATTTTCTTCAACCCAGTCCTCAATTTTCCGCCAGGCCCCTTTCGTTTCTTTCCCTTCCAGCAGTCGCACAGAGCCTATTTTAAACGACTTGGAATTTATTTTTTGCCGGTTCCGGTACAGGTTCAGTTCGGTGCTGCCACCACCCACGTCGATGTGGAGAAACTGCTGATCGTCGAGTGCCTGCACAACCACATTATTGATCAGTTCGGCTTCTTTACTGCCATCGATAATGTGAATCTTGATGCCGGTTGATGCTTCGATACGATCGGCGATTTCTTGTCCGTTGGATGACTCCCGCATGGCCGACGTAGCGCAGGCCATGTAGTCCGTAACTTCGTGCAGTTCCATCAGCAGTTTGTACACCTGCATTAGTTTGGTGGTGCGGGCTTCGCTTTCGGGCGTTAGTTCGCCAAAATTGAAGACATCGTGCCCAAGTCGAAGCGGAAAGCGGACGTATTCAACCCGTTTGAAACTAACGATGTCGTCATTATGTAATACTGTTGAAATTTGCAGACGGGCTGCATTGGAACCGATATCAATGGCTGCTAGTTTCATCAAATATAAGTCGTGACCAATCGGACTGCCAGTGCCATAACTGAGCAAATTAATGGGTAATACTGACAACCGAACGGCCTCTGTTTACTAAATTGCTCATTCATTCATGCGCCCAAAATTAAGCTATTTTTGGGGACTATGGCTAGAATCTATACCTTTGCTTAAGTGCTTATCAAGAAAGACGGAGGGATTGGACCCTGCGATGTCTTGGCAACCAGCCGCTTACTCTACAAGCCGGAAAAGGTGCCGCTTTCCACCCCAGTTTGCGCGGGGACAGATAAGTTAGCGTTTCTGCTTCCTTCGCCTGTTTTGATAAGCCCCGGTTTTTACGACGCATTGCTTTAAAGCGACCATTGGCGCGCTGTCAACTCTATAAATTTTGGATCACTTGGAACTGATTACAGACCTACTGAAAAAGCGGATTCTTGTTCTCGACGGTGCGATGGGAACGATGATTCAACGGTACGAGCTTAGTGAAGCCGATTACCAGGGAGAACGCTTTAGAGGATATCCGCACGACGTAAAGGGAAACAACGATCTGCTGTCGATCACACAGCCGCAGATCATTCAGGAAATTCATAAGCAGTACCTCGAAGCTGGTGCCGATATTATCGAGACCAATACCTTCAGCAGTACGTCGATTGCCATGGCGGATTACCACATGGAAGAACTGGCGTATGAACTGAACTACGAATCGGCCCGGATTGCCAAAGACGTTGCGGACGAAATAACGAAGCAAAATCCGGATAAGCCGCGCTTTGTGGCCGGTGCACTGGGACCCACAAACCGCACGGCCTCGTTATCGCCCGATGTCAACAACCCCGGCTACCGGGCTGTTACGTTCGATAATCTGGTCGATGCGTACTATGAACAGGTTCGTGGCCTGGTCGAAGGGGGAGCCGATTTGTTGCTGGTCGAAACCATATTCGATACGCTCAACGCCAAAGCCGCGCTGTTTGCAATCGACAAATATTTCGCGGAGAATCCGGAGCGGACCGTGCTGCCGATCATGGTGTCGGGAACCATTACCGATGCCAGTGGCCGGACATTGTCGGGGCAAACGACTGAAGCGTTTCTCTACTCGATTTCGCACTTGCCATTATTAAGTGTGGGGCTGAACTGTGCGCTCGGTGCTGAACTGATGCGGCCCTATATTCAGACGCTGGCCAAAGAGGCTCCGTTCTTCACCTCGGCCTACCCGAATGCGGGGTTACCGAACGAATTTGGTGAATACGATGAAACGCCGGATATGATGGCGTTGCAAATCGAAGATTTCGTTAAGAGCAATTTTATCAACATCGTTGGGGGTTGCTGCGGCTCAACGCCCGATCACATTCGGGCCATTGCCCAGGTAGCCGCCAAATACCCGCCCCGTCAGGTGCCGGAGCCGGAGCCCTATCAGAAACTGAGTGGTCTGGAACCGTTGAAAATCACGGAGCTGACCAACTTTCTGAACGTGGGTGAGCGGACCAACGTGACGGGTTCGAAAAAATTTGCCCGACTTATTAAAGAAGGCAATTACGATGAAGCCCTGAGCATTGCCCGGGGGCAGGTGGAAGGGGGCGCGCAAGTGATCGACGTCAATATGGACGAAGGCATGCTGGATTCGGTGGAGGCCATGACCACGTTCCTGAACCTGATCGCTGCCGAACCCGACATTGCGCGCGTCCCGATCATGGTCGATTCGTCCAAGTGGGAAGTTATCGAAGCTGGTCTGAAATGCGTTCAGGGCAAGGCGATTGTGAACTCTATTTCGCTGAAAGAAGGCGAGGAAGCATTCATCGAACGGGCCAATCTTGTCAAACGCTACGGAGCTGCTGCGGTGGTGATGGCATTCGATGAAACGGGTCAGGCTGACTCCTATGAACGACGCATCCAGATTTGCGAACGGGCGTACCGGATTCTGGTCGATAAGGTCCATTTCAATCCGCAGGACATCATCTTCGATCCGAACATCCTGACAGTGGCAACGGGTATCGAAGAACACAATAACTACGCCGTCGACTTTATCAATGCTACCCGCTGGATCAAAGAAAACCTGCCGCTGGCCAAAGTGAGCGGGGGCGTATCCAACATTTCGTTCAGTTTCCGGGGGAATGACTTCGTACGCGAAGCAATGCACTCGGCCTTCCTGTACCACGCCATTCGGGCGGGTATGGACATGGGTATCGTTAACGCTGGCCAGCTGGAGGTATACGATAGCATTCCTAAAGATTTGCTGGAACGTTGTGAAGATGTCTTGCTGAACCGCCGGGACGACGCGACCGAACGCCTGGTCGATTTTGCCGAAACGGTAAAGGCCAAGGGGAAAGCCATTGTTCAGGATGATGCGTGGCGTAAGGAATCGGTGCATGAGCGGCTCAAACATGCGCTCATCAAGGGCATTACGGATTATATCGATCAGGATGTAGAAGAGATCCGGCAGCAGGTTGCGCGCCCGTTGCACATTATCGAAGGACCACTGATGGACGGTATGAACGTTGTCGGTGATCTGTTCGGTGCCGGTAAAATGTTCCTGCCGCAGGTCGTGAAATCGGCGCGGGTCATGAAAAAAGCCGTGGCTTACCTCACCCCGTTTATCGAAGCCGAAAAAACAGGTGGCGAATCGTCCTTTGCGGGCCGAATCTTGATGGCAACGGTCAAAGGTGACGTTCACGACATCGGTAAAAACATCGTTGGCGTCGTGCTGGGTTGTAATAATTACGAAATTATCGACCTCGGTGTGATGGTACCGACGCAGAAAATTCTGGAAGAAGCGAAGAAACACAACGTAGATATTATTGGGCTAAGCGGGTTAATTACGCCCTCGCTCGATGAGATGGTTGGCGTTGCCAAGGAGATGGAACGGCAGGGATTCACCATGCCGCTGCTGATCGGTGGCGCTACCACATCGCGGGTGCATACGGCCGTCAAGATCGATCCGCACTACTCGGGGCCGGTTGTTCACGTGCTGGATGCCAGCCGAAGCGTTCCGGTAGCGGGTCGTCTCGTCAACGAGTTGCAATCAACGCGGGATACGATCTTCACGGAAATCAAGGCCGAATATGCCAAAGTGCGAGACGATCACGCCCGGCGTCGGCAGGACAAGGCCACGCTGACGATCGAAAAAGCCCGCGAAAACCGGACGCCCATTGACTGGACTAACTTCGAGCCAACGAAGCCGACATTCCTGGGTAACCGCTATTTTGACGATTACCCTATTGCCGAACTGGCTGACTACATTGACTGGACGCCTTTTTTCCAGACGTGGCAGTTACACGGCAAATATCCGGCTATCCTCAATGATGCCGTTGTTGGTAACGAAGCCCGTCAGCTGTTCGATGACGCAAAGAAGCTTTTGAAGGAAGTAATCAATAACAAATTGCTGAAAGCCAAAGCCGTTGTTGGATTCTTCCCGGCTAACTCCGCGGATGATGATGTGTTATTGCACAATTACGAAGAGCAGGTGCGCGAGGTTCCGTGCGAACGGCATGGGTCGCACCGGCACATCGAATACAAAATCAGCAGAGCGCAATCGCAGACGTCGGTTAGTTCGGCGGGTGAGTTAATTTACGATACCAAAACGGTGCTGCACTTCATCCGTCAGCAAAATCAGAAAGCACCCGGTTTGCCGAACTTCTGCCTGTCTGATTTTATTGCGCCTTTGGAAAGCGGTCGGGAAGATTATATCGGTGGATTTGCCGTTACGGCTGGTATCGGCATCGAAGCACTGATCGACAAATACGAACGCGATCATGACGACTACAACAGCATCATGATAAAAGCCATTGCCGACCGGCTGGCAGAAGCCTTTGCCGAGCGTATGCACGAGCGCGTACGGACCGAATTCTGGCCCTACGCGACCAGCGAGAAATTGACCGGCGAACAGCTTATCAAGGAAGAGTATCAGGGCATTCGGCCCGCGCCAGGCTATCCGGCCTGTCCTGACCATACCGAAAAAGGTACGTTATTCAACCTGCTGGATGCAACGAAGATCGGTATCGAACTGACCGAAAGTTACGCCATGTATCCGGCTTCGTCGGTGAGCGGTTTTTACTTCTCGCACCCCGAATCGAAATATTTTGCCGTTGGTAAAATCAACAAAGATCAGATTCAGGACTACGCCCTGCGGAAAGACATGCCGATTGAAGAGATCGAGCGTTGGCTGGCTCCTGTGCTGAGTTACGACGCATAAGACTGTTGGCCGTGTCCTCTGTGTAATCCCAGACTTATATAAAGGACACGGCCAACAGCAGCAGTTTGTCCAGGGCTTTTACGACACTGGCTGCGGTGGCTATGGTATCATTGAGCCTGGCAATGGCCGCTTGCGTATCGGCGAGCTGCGTATTGAGCTGCTGAAGCTGCTGGTTGGCCGAGTCAACCTGCTTTACGTCGTCGTTGAATTGGGCCGTAAGCAGGTTGAGGAGGTTACCGCGTAGTTGCTTACCCAGGGCGTTCATCTTCTTTTGCTGTTTGAGGGTGAGCCGGTCGTCCATCGACAGCATGAAGCAGGATTCGATGCAACCCAACAGCGATTGATTATCAATTTTTTTCATGGCTCTATTTCTTCAGTAAGTCGTCTAACGCACGAGTCGCCGTGAGCAACCGTTGTACGGCCGCTTCGTAGTCATCGATCGCTCCCAGCACCAGGCCCAACGTTAGCGGGTTTCCGCTTTTTACGGCTTTAACCAGTGCCTGATGAGAAATCTGCATCTGCTGAACCACCTCCGAAGGACGAACCAGACTGAGCAACTGGTATTCCTTCGCTTGTTTAGCAATCGTGTTCAGGCGTTCCTGCCGTTCAGCCAGCGTAAGCTTTTTGCGGGCACCATTGTAGCTGATGACCTGATCGCTTAAGACCAGCAAACTGCCGGAAATCCGCGTCGCTGAAACGTACTTTTCCAAATCCTGCCGCAGAAAACTTAACAAATTCGTGATTGGCCCTTCGCCGTAAATAATAGCCTGACGCAAGGCGTTCTGTTGCTTTTTTCGGATCAGAAGCTCGCCAATGACGTTGACCAGTGAATTAATTGGCCCAACATACTGCGCTGCGCTGGCATCTGACGTTTGGCTCAAACTGGTAAACGTTGTCTGTAAGGCGGTCAGGTTGCTGGCCAATGCCGACACATTTGTCTGAAATTCATCGGTAGACGTCGTGCCGTTTAACGACGTCAGGCGTTCGGCGTAGTTGCCCAGGTGCTGAAGTAAGGCCAGGCGAGCCTGAATGCCGGTCGCGCTGAACGGATCGCTTAGTAGGGGAGTGGCCCGGCCATTTTTGTCCCTAACGGCCAATGGCTGGGAGGCATCCGTGGCCACGCTTTGTAGGTAGAGCGTTCGCTCATAGTTATTCAACTCGTTATAATAGAAGCTGATCGCTGCCACAGCCGCCGTTGTACTTTTCTGAAACCGATCGACGGGTAGCTTGCTATCGTTCCGGCAGGCAACCAACAGAAAAACCACAACAATAAGGCTGTTGGCTGGCCGAAAACGAGTGAGTATAGTGTTCATAAACCGATGGTAAGGCTTTTGTAAACCTGATGCGCTATCCAATTCAGTATTGCTGAAGAAATGTCCGGAATTTTTTCTGGAAATCAGCTTGTCTGTTTCACAATTGGCCAAAAATCGTGCACAAAAAATGCCCGACCAGTCGTGGTCGGGCAGCTATTACTTGGCTATGAGCCACCAAAATTTCCGGCTTACTGGGGCAACAGAACCGAATCAATTACGTGAATTACGCCATTTGATTGATTAACATCCGCAATCGTAACTGTAGCGGTGCCACCTTTAGCATCCATCAATTCGATTTTTTTGCCTTTCTGCATAGCAGTCAGTGTGCCACCGGCAACGGTTGTCAGGGTTGCTTTGCCGCCACCATCAGCAATGGCTTTCATCAGATCAGCCGCGCTCATTTTACCTGATATCACGTGATACGTCAGGATGCCCGTCAGCGTCGATTTGTTTTCTGGCTTAACCAGTGTTTCAACCGTGCCTTTGGGTAGTTTATCGAACGCTTTGTTCGTTGGAGCGAACACGGTGAACGGACCGGGTCCAGACAGGGTTTCAACCAAACCAGCGGCCTTAACGGCTGCTACCAATGTGGTGTGATCCTTCGAGTTCACCGCATTCTCAACGATATTTTTTGATGGGTACATAGGAGCACCACCTACCGTAACGGTTTTTTCCTGGGCAAAAGAGAATTGGCTAACGGCCAACAGGGTAATCACTGAAAAGACTAGTTTGAACGCTTTCATACTCGTAAGTTCGATTGGAAGAATGAATTAAGTAAATGTACTGTGTGATCGATCGACGGGAAGACTTACGCAGGTTGGTAGGGGTTTGGATTGATGGGAGTGAAAAATTTCTTTCAGCAGCGGTACAACTGTAGGAATCAGCTTACCCTGCGATCTGCAGAAAAACGGGTTAAACAGGCCAGTATTCTCGTAAAAATACTCAGAGTCGGGTATCGGTTTCGATGAGCGAACTACTTACGTACTATCCCCGACCTATCGCTTTACCGTACGAGATACAGGCCTCATAAACTCGTTTTTCAGAAAATGAGTGGTTGGCTGGGCGTTGATAGGGACATGAAGGTCATCGACAAGAGGTAGTGTATTTGTGGGGTTGACAGGCTACTGATCGTGAACAAACAAAACGGGAACGATCAATGCGATCGTTCCCGTTTGAAAGCATGCCTATGTAGTTTATATCAGCGTATAGAAACCTGCATCAACTGGCGGCCTAATTCGTGAATAGACGCTTCCAGTCGTTCTGCCTGTTCGACAGAAGGGAACGTTGAGCCGGTCATAAATTGGTTGATCGATTCCATATCGATGCCTGCATTCCCCGCAATGTGGTTGGCTTTCATCTGCTTGAAAAGATCCCAGACGGCTGTTGTATCGTAGAGAGGCTGAAAAATGATCGAATCGAGCGTGGATTTGTAGCAGGTGTATTCATCGGATGCACAGCCAATCAGAACGCTTCGCAGCAGACTGATAACCTCATCTACGGTACGACCACGCGTCGTTGCCAGAAGGCCCGGTATCTCAATGCGACCCCAGATGGATTTACCCTGTTTTTCAATAATTACGTTTACTGCTTTCGTGTAGCGAAGTTGAGTGGTCCAGTGGCTGCTACTGCCTGACTTGTTCCCTGCCGCTCGTAGTATCGCATTGAGCGTACCTATGGGAAGCTGATCTGAACCGGTGGCAGGAATGATATAGCAGGCAGCCTGGTTCCTTATTGAGTGACCGAATAAGCTGTAGCTTTTGTGTTTCTGGACAACCTCCCACCCTTTTTCACGGAGTAATTTAGTAAGTACTGATAATTTCATAACCAATAGTAAAGTTTGTAAACAACGAGATAGACGCGTAAATATACTGATGGAGGGATTACTTAATATGCCGTTTAGTTAATTTTTGGAGTTATTTCGGATGATAAGGTAAATAAGAGTACACTAAGTACTCTAAATACGGTACTAATTGTATTACGATTGCGATAAATTAACGAATAAATGGTTTCTGTATATAATGGATCAGTACTCTATTGTCGTTAAATAAGGGTATAGGTAGTTCGTATGACAGTAAGACTAATCATAAAAGTATATTCATTTACATAAAAAAGAGTATTGCCGCCCTAATTTATTTCTGTGTACTGCGGACACATAGGAAATCGATGGGTGTGTAATCCAGTAAGTCTATTATAACCAGCCGGTTCTGCCAGAAGATAGGTTGACGATGGCTTGTGCATTGAACCGAACGAATGTAGCATCGCTCTCGCCAGAGGCTAGCCGTCTTTGGGCAGGTCATTAACAGTCACCTTACGAACACAGAACCGACTGCTGATACCACCGGACGAAACGGTTGATTCCTTCTTCGATTTGAATGGATGGAAAATAGCCGATCCGGTTACTCGCGCGGTGCAGATCGGCACAAGTCAGGGTTACGTCGCCGGGCTGATTTGGTTGCCAGTCAATGACGGCTTTCCGGCCAACAGCCCGCTCGATCATACTGACCAGGTCACGCAGATTCGTCGATGCCGCTCCTCCAATATTCAATAAATCGAATCCGTTGAGGTGGTTGATCGCGCTGGTGATGCCCATCACGGTATCATATATATAAGTGTAATTGCGGGACGTATTGCCGTCGCCAAAAATTGTGATGGGCTGCCCGCCAAACATTTTCTCCGTAAACCGGCTAATGGCCATTTCGGGACGCTGGCGAGGGCCATATACCGTAAAAAAGCGGAGGCAGGCTACATTAAATCCATGAAGATGATGGTACGTATGGGTCAGCAGTTCAGCCGATCGCTTCGACATGGCATAGGGTGACAACGGTAGGTTGGCGTCGTCATCTTCGCGAAATGGAACAAACGTTGAATTGCCATACACGGACGACGACGACGCCATAACCAGACGCCGGACGTTTGTTGTTCGCATGGCTTCCAGCAGCGACAAGGTGCCATTCACATTCACATCGAGGCAGAGCGCCGGTTCACGAACCGAATCGCGGACACCTGTCCGGGCGGCAAGGTGAACAACGGTGTCGCACTGGTATCGGCGCAGCACATCGGCTAGCAACGTTTGATCGCGGATGTCGCCTTCGATCACGTTGACATTGCGATGTCCTTTGATCAGGCGGAGATTCAGTTGCTTCCGGGCCGGATCGTACTGATTGTCAAAATTATCGAAGCCAATGACCGTATGACCAAGGCCTAAAAGGTGTTCGGTCAGGTGGGAGCCGATGAAACCGGCTGCTCCAGTGAGTAAAATTACCATAAAAAGAAACGCTTATCAGGTTGAATTTCGGTACGATTGTTTACGGAAAATAGACTGACGATAACCATAGGTCTAACTTTCGGGTTGGTCAAGTCTAAAGTTTGCGGTAGCTTTCCATAGAAATGCGTATTATTTTTGGCGTTCGGCAAAGGCAGTAAGCATGATTACAGTCCTACTTCATTAGGTATGGGTTTCTGGCAAACCATTCGGCAAACGATTACTTCGCGTTCTTCTCAGACACCAGAAGACCTGGCAGATTCATGTTTCTGGCGGGTTGATATGCACTCGCATCTAATTCCCGGTATTGACGACGGTGTGAAGGACCCCGAACAATCCCTTGCCTGTCTGAAACAACTGGCGGCCTGGGGTATTCAGAAAGTTATTACGACACCACACGTCAGCCGTGACTGGTACCCAACCGAATCGGCTACGCTGCGGGAAAGTCAGGTTATCCTGCAAGCCCTTGCTACCGAAAACAACCTCAACCTGCAAATTGAAGTAGCCGCCGAATATCTGCTCGATGAATTTTTTCCTGCCCTGCTGGCGGCTGATGACATCCTCACCTTCGGCGATGCTCGTTACCTGCTTTTTGAAGTAGGTTGGGCAGCGGCCCCCCGACAACTGGACGATCTGCTGTTTCGTATGCAAACCCGTGGCTATACTCCTGTACTTGCTCATCCGGAACGTTATTCATTTTACTACGAAGATCAGGCCACGCTCGCCAGTCTGCACGAGAAAGGCTGTTTGTTTCAGTTGAACTGGGGTTCGCTGACGGGTCGGTATGGCGAACGGGCTCAGGCACAGGGCCGGTTTCTGCTGAAAAAAGGCTGGGTCAACTTTGTTGGTAGTGACTTGCACCGGCCCGCCGACTTTCCTTCTCTTGCTGCCCTGTTCTCAACCGCCGATTACGAATTGCTCCGTAAACAACCGCTTCTCAACGAATCGCTGCTGTAAGTTTACCCTCTTCGATTTCCTTCTCTTTCTGGTTCAATCCGAAAAGACGATCCCTCTATGGACGTCGCTCGTTCATCACGCCCGATGATCTCGACTTGCCTATGTACAAAAATACATTAATATCGATTATTGACAACATTAGATACGTCGGAATAGATTTTTTATAAATAATGTTAACTAATAAGTAAGTAGTTATCCAGAGACGTTTATGTAATTTTTTTTGTGACAGCAGCTGAAAAGTGCTTAAATGTGCCGTATTGCCGTTGTATGTACGGCAATATTGAAATAAATCAGTTAAATAGTTTATACATCCTAAAATAATTCTCGCTAAAATTAATTTTAACTATTAGTTACCGTAATTAGAGTACTAATAACTAATTGTATATATATTGCGACAAGTATTCGAGAAACAGTAGCGTTGTTCTCGGTTGGCGAGATACGCAAACGTTCGGGCAGTGTATGCGAAATCGTCCGAACGGGTCAGGCTAGCCGCACCTGCTGCGTCTGGGTTTGCAGAGCTAATGAAGCCGAAAATATATCGTATGTACCTAATTAGTTATTCAACCTTACAGTAAACATGAACATCAGTATTTTTGGTCTTGGCTACGTAGGATGCGTGAGCCTTGGGTGTTTGGCCCAGAATGGTCATCAGGTGGTAGGTGTCGATGTTAATAAGACCAAGGTCGATCAGATTAATGACGGCCGGGCAACCATTGTTGAGAAAGACATAGACGCCATTATTGCCACACAACATTTGCTGGGTCGGATTCGGGCCACGACTGATTTCCGGGAAGCGATTTTTAATACAGACTTATCCATCATTGCGGTCGGAACGCCCACGACCGCACAGGGCCATCTGAATCTGACCTACATCCTGAACGTTGCCGAGCATTTTGGCAATGTACTTCGGGAAAAAGAAGGCTTTCACGTCGTTGCGCTGCGGTCGACCGTAATGCCGGGCACCTGCGAAAAAATCGCGGCCATGATTGAGGAGCGTTCCGGAAAAACGCGTAATGTGGACTTTGCGGTTGTGAGCAATCCTGAGTTTCTGCGGGAAGGTACGGCGGTCTATGATTATTACCATCCACCTCTGACGCTGATTGGTACTGAGTCTGAGCGGGCTGCGGCTGTGGTGCGGAGTCTCTACGACGAATTACCCGCCGAAGTTATTGTGGCCGAAACGAAAACGGCTGAGATCATGAAGTACGTGAACAATACGTACCACGCGCTGAAAATTTCGTTCGCCAATGAGGTTGGAAACATCTGTTCGTCGCTCGGTATCGATTCGCACGAGGTGATGGACATTTTCTGTAAAGACAAACAGCTCAATATTTCCAAATACTACTTCAAACCAGGCTTTGCCTACGGTGGGTCTTGCCTGCCCAAAGACCTGAAAGGACTACAAACGCTGGCCCATGACCTGTATCTTCAGGTGCCGGTGATCAACAGCATTCATCGCACGAACGAGATTCAGATGCAGCGGGCCATCGCTGTCCTGATGCGCCATAGCCACCGGAACATCGGATTTTTGGGAATCGGGTTTAAAGCCGGAACGGATGATCTCCGCAATAGCCCTGCCGTTGAACTGGCCGAAACGCTGCTGGGAAAAGGTTTTTCCCTCAAGATTTATGATCGCAATGTGCACACCTCAAAACTGACGGGGACTAATAAGGAATACATCGATCAGCATATTCCCCACCTGTCGCGATTGATGGTGCAGGATGCGCAGGAGCTGACGGAGTGGAGTGATGTACTGGTTGTCTGCACCAAAGAAGCCGAATTTGTGCATGTTCTGAGTGAAACGAGCAATAAGGTAGTACTTGATCTGGTCCGGATTCAGGCCGATGTAGATGCCAGCAATCAGTATATCGGTATCAACTGGTCGCAGGACGCAACTGATTCCCCCGCTCAATTAACGTTCAGATAGACGGCCACAGCACAGCAAGCTATAGCCTCTAATCGTGGGCTGCACATCGCAAACGTACTACTTATGGATACAACCAACTACGAAAATCTGGCGGGTAAGCATATTCTGATCATTGTCGAAAACCTTCCGGTTCCGTTCGACCGACGCGTGTGGCAGGAGGCCACCACGTTGCGCGAGGCCGGTGCTGAGATCAGTATCATCTGCCCGAAAATGAAAGGCTATACCGACGCGTTCGAGCAGCTCGACGGTATCGATATTTATCGCCATCCGCTGCCGGTCGAAGCGTCGGGAGCACTGGGTTATCTGGTCGAATACGGCACGTCTATTTTCTGGTGGTACTGGTACGCCATCAGGATTTTCGCCAAAAAGAGAATTCACGTCATTCACGGCTGCAATCCGCCCGACCTGATTTTTACGGTTGCGCTGCCGTTCAAATTGCTCGGTGTAAAATACGTCTTTGATCACCACGACATCAATCCGGAGTTCTATCTGGCTAAATTCGATAAGAAAGACTTTTTCTATCGGCTGATGCTGATGTTCGAACGGATCACCTACAAAGTAGCGGATGTCAGTATTGCAACGAACGAATCGTACAAAGAAATCGCGGTTCGACGGGGCAAAATGAAGCCGGAGAAAGTAACGATCGTGCGGAGTGGTCCTAAACTGGAACGGCTCCGGATCGTTCCCGGCAACGTCGCGTACAAGAAGGGTCGTCGGTATCTGGTTGGCTATCTGGGTGTTATTGCGCAAAGCGAAGGGCTTGACTTACTGCTCGAAGCGGTGAAAAAAATTGTCGCTGTTCGCCAGGATGTGCAGTTCGCTATTGTGGGCGGAGGAACCAGCCTGGATGAAATGAAGGCGCTGGCCGGTACACTGGGTGTTGCGGACTACGTGGATTTCTACGGCCGCGTTCCCGACGATCTGTTGCTGGAGGTACTGAACACGACCGACCTCTGCGTGAACCCCGACCGGCCTACGGAGATGAATAACCTCTCCACCATGAACAAGATCATGGAGTATATGGCCCTTAAGAAAGCCATCGTTCAGTTCGATCTGAAGGAAGGTCGGTTCTCGGCCCAGAAAGCATCGCTCTATGCCCGCCCGAACGATCTCGATGATTTCGCAGCGAAGATTACCTACCTGCTCGACAACGAAACGGTTCGTACGGAAATGGCCGAATTTGGCTACCGACGGGTGGCCAATGAATTATCGTGGACGCACGAACGAGGCAAGTTGCTGCGGCTATACGACCGGCTGCTAGCTCCCAAAGGGCAACCGGTTGAGGAGCCAATTAACACCGAAGTTGGCGTAATAGACTAAACACCGAAATGGGGAATTTGCACGGCGGATTCCCCATTTCGTTGGTATTGATTCAATGGTTTTAGTGATCAGGGCGCTCATTGGTGGGCCTGTCGATAGCCGGATGTTGAGCACCCGGTTCTAAAAACGTAACGTCCGAAAGAGAAGGAAACTACGACCGATTTACTTTATGTCTCCATTTGCTGTAATTCAGCTTATAGGGTTGATAAGCCATATAAATTACTGACTGATGTATGACTAGGTATATATAGATATGGATAAATAATGAAAAATAAGTATAATAATCTTTGATACTAATCGTTTTGGGGTCATTTTGCGTCTGGATGGAGTTAACGGGAGCGGGGAATTGGATTAATAGATGAATAGTTATGAATTTATTCATCCAATTCCCCGCTACTTTTTAGCTTCATTCGTTTTGTTGTCAATATAACTAACCCATTTTGTGTATGTTAAAATCACTACAAAAGCGTAGTGCGGTTGCGTATGCGGTAGCGGCACTATTCTGTGTTCCTCTACTGAGCGAAGCGCAAACGCCGACGGAGCTTAAGGCTGCGTCGAGAGCTGCCAAAATTACGCCCGATCTGCTAAGCGTTCAGCGGAGTAACGGTGCACCAACGCCCCCGCCCATTCGGGATGGAGAAATAAGAAACGAGTACGTTATTACGGGAAATCTGGTTGCTATCGAAGCGGTTGCCAATGACCAGAACGGCGAGGCTTTATTAGCCCAATTGCGGGGCTTGGGTCTTACGGACGGAGTCGCCTATCGTAGTATGATATTCGGTTTTCTACCTATCGACAAACTTGATGAGTTGAAGGATGTTGCCTCCTTGGGCTACGCACGACCTTTTTACAAACCCGTCAATAACACAGGGTCTGTAACCTCACAGGGCGATAAAGCGTTGAAAGCTGATCTGGCTCGCAAGACGTATGGCGTAACGGGTGCTGGGTCTAAAGTGGGCGTTATCTCGGATTCCTACAATGCACTGGGTGGTGCCGCGAAAGGCATAGCTTCCGGCGATCTTCCGGCGGCAGGCGTACAGGTAATTGACGATTACCTGGTAGCCGGTGCCAGCGACGAAGGACGTGCTATGGCTGAAATCGTTTACGACGTCGCTCCCGGCGCGGCCATTGCGTTCAACACCGCCTACCGTGGACAGGCTGGTTTTGCCAAAGGAATCATCGATTTAGCGGCAGCTGGTTGTAACATCATTGTCGATGACATCATCTATCTGGCCGAGCCGTTCTTTCAGGACGGTATTGTAGGCCAGGCGGCTGATCAGGTGGTCACTAATAATAACGCAACGTATTTCTCGGCAGCCGGTAACCAGGCGCGGTCTTCCTATCAGGCCAAGTTTGTCAACTCGGGTATCAACATACCAGGCTACGGTATTGCCCACGATTTCGGTGGTGGCGATATTTACCAGAAAGTAACCGTACCATCGGGTGGAACCCTGCGCCTGTCGTTTCAGTGGGATGATCCATTCCGGTCGGTGAGCGGTGGTGTAGGAGCCAAATCTGATCTGGATATCTTATTTTTTAGAAATGGAGTTGCGATTGGCGGTGGTACTGCCGATAACATTGCGAGCGGTGATCCGGCTGAAGTAACCGGTACGTATACGAACAATACGGCGGCTCCGGTCGATATCGATGTCGTGATCGTAAAGTACGCTGGTCCTGATCCAGGTCTGGTTAAGTGGGTCAATTTTGGTAGCCGGACGGTTGTGATCGAATACGATACACGCAGTGGTGCATCGTTCGGACACAGTGGTTCATCGCGGGCTATTGCCGTTGGTGCAGCGCCTTATTTCAACACGCCAGCTTATAACCCCAACCTGACGACGGCGGTAATCGAAACGTTCTCGTCGGCTGGTGGCACGCCCACCTTATTCGACGCGACAGGACAACGTATCAGCCAGAATGGTATCGTTCGGGAAAAACCGGAGATCACATCGGTCGATGGCGGCAACAATACGTTCTTCTCGGCTGACTACGAGCCAGATGGATTTCCGAACTTTTTCGGAACATCAGCTGCGGCTCCACATGCTGCGGCTGTAGCCGCGCTGATGCAGGAAAAGGCGAAAAATAAGCTGTCGCCTGCCGAAGTACTGTCGATTATGAAGCAGACGGCTATCGATATGGATGATCCGCTGACACCTACTTTCGATGCGGGTTTTGACTTCAGAACCGGCTACGGGTTCATTCAGGCCGACAGAGCACTTCAGGCTTCGGGATCGAACGAGCCGCTGGCTGTTACCAGCTTCACCTGTAACACGACCAATTCTTCGTTGAGCAGCGTCGATTTTGTGGTTGGCTATCCAAACGGGACGTTTACGCCCGCTGTTGCTCCCCTGTTCATCAACGGTGTGACCGGCGCGGGCCAGTTGGGTGTTAAATACAACTACGCGTTTGATAACAACCAGAGCACATTGCCGATTCAGGACGCGGCTACCCGGGCAACCTACTTCGTGTGGAATTTCCGCGAAGCCTGTGCGACGCCAGCCGCCAATCAGCCACCCGTATTCAATGGCGTTACATCGCTGACAGGTACGGTTGGTCTTGCCTTCCGGTATGACATACCAGCTACTTCGTTCAGTGATCCAGAGGGAAAACCACTGTCGTTCGCTGTGCAGGGTTTACCCGCGGGACTGACGTTCGATGCCCCTACACTGGTCATTAGCGGTACGCCCACAACGGCGAGTGTTAGCTCGGTATCCCTTGTCGCTACTGATCCGGGCAGTCTGTCCGCTTCGGGTACGTTCACGATTGCAATCAGCGCAACCGCTACCCAGCCAGCAACACCTCCTTCACTGACGATCACCAGCTTCACCTGTAACACGACAAGCGCCGGTCTGTCGAGCGTGAATTTCGTTGTGGGTTATGCAGACGGTTCCTTTACGCCAGCCTTGCCACCACTGCTCATCAACGGCGTAACGGGAGAAGGTCAGTTGGGCGTTCAGTATACGTATTCGTTCGATAACAACCAGTACATCCTTCCGATTCAGGACGCGGCTACCCGGGCAACCTACTTTGTGTGGAACTTCCGGGCTGCCTGTGGTACACCACCAGTCGCCAACCGCCCACCTGTTTATAACGGTGGATTGACGGACCAGGTTGCTACGGTTGGCGTACCTTTCAGCTACACGGTTCCGGCAACGGCCTTCACCGATCCAGACGGTCAGGCAACGCTCCGGTATACGGCCACCAATTTGCCCGCCGGTTTTACCATTGGCGTAACTTCCCGCGTTATCAGCGGAACGACCACGGTGGTTGGTAGCAGAACGGTAGTCGTTCGGGCAACTGACGCATCGGGTGCCTTCGCGACCGGTTCGTTTGTGCTGACGATTGGCACCACGCCACCCGCTGCATTCACCATTGCGGGTGTCAATACCATCAGCTGCGTGGCTACGTCGGCTGGCGAGCGTCAGTTGACCTTCGCACCACAATACACGGGCACCAACGGTCAGGCTATCACCTTCTCGGTTGTCAACGAAACATCACCGACGATGGCACCTGCTCCTTACACGGTCCGCCTGTATACCGATAACCCAACGGTTACGCTTCGAGCGGCACAAACCGGCACCGCAGTCGTAGCAACCTACAGCTATAACTGGCTTGCTGCGTGTAATGCACCGGCGCGGATCGGCGTTGTTGAACGGAAGGCCGAACTGACTGTAACGGTACTGGAAAACCCGACAGCGGGTCAACAGGCTCAGGTTGAAGTTCGTGGTGCAACCGGCGAGTCGCTGAACTTCCAGGTGTTCGACGAGCAGGGACGGTCGATAAGCAAACTGGCCATCGGTCAGGCGGCCGAGATCGAGCGGCAAACGCTTCAACTGGGTAATGCTACCGGGTTGTATCTGCTGAACGTTCATACCGCTACGCAGACAAAAACCGTACGGTTGCTGAAAAAGTAAGAACAGCTTCGTTCGTAAAAAAGGCATCTCCATCACGATGGAGATGCCTTTTTTGTTGGTTGATTGTAAACTAGACAGGGCTGACTAACGCCATCTCAGGAAATCAGGACCGACTCGCAGATATACGTTGGAATGATACCGGTACTGCGAATCTGTACGTCGACGTCCTGCGCCTGTGTGTTGCCCGTTAGCACCAGAACCGTATCCAGCCCAAACTTATTACCCCCGAGTATGTCGGTGCGCAGGGTATCGCCCACCATCAGTACATCGCGTTTGCCGATGTATCCCGCTGACTGTTCCTCCAAACCACGGGGAACTACGTTGTCGAGTCGTTCGTAGGCAAACATAAAAAGTTGCGCATCGGGTTTTCCGAACCGGATAAACTGTTTGCCGACAATCGTTTCGATCATTTCCGCTACGGCACCGATCGCAATGGCAATGCGGGTTTTCGAGACGGGATAGGTTTCGTCCGTGTTGGCAACAATGACCGGAATGTTACGCTTACGCAGTAGATTGACCGTTTTGTTCAGGTCTGTATTCCAATCGTAGCCTTCGTCGTCGAGCAGAACCAGCGCATTGATATCGGCCACATCCGCCAGGTCTACTTTGCTAATTGGCAATGTTTTGAGGCCAGTCGTTTCGAGGTAATGCGCTGAACTATCGGTGCCCAGGTAAGCAACCGTACCGTGATTGACTTTCAGGTCGAGGTATTCCCGCGCCAGCATCCCTGACGAGATAATCCGTTCGGGTGTGATGGCATACAAACCCTGTCGGTAATAGGATTCGGCTAATTCAGTCGGACTGCGCGACGCGTCATTGGTAAGCACATAGAATTCTTTGCCAGTTGACTGAAGCCAGTTGAACGTGTTTTCAATACCCGGCAATACACCTTCGTAATTTTTCAGAACACCAAACGCATCGAAAAAAATTACTTTGTAATTCGCGGCTACAGTTCTGAAATTATCAAGTTGCATAAATAATAGTGGTAAGGAGGGGCCAATAGCTCTTCTGCCGAACTATCAACCCGCCGTAGAATAATTGTGATTCGCTCACAAATCATTTGTAAAAATACGGCTCAAACCCACCGGAATAACTTTTTTATAAAAAAAGCCGTATTCGAGCTGATTCGACGCGGCTTTTTTGATTCGTAGTAAGATTTTACTAGGCTTTTACAAGACAACGACGGCTTTTCCAATCACCTGCCGATCCATCAGGGCTCGCAA
The DNA here is from genome assembly GCF_010747415.1 of Spirosoma agri. Taxonomy (NCBI): domain Bacteria; kingdom Pseudomonadati; phylum Bacteroidota; class Cytophagia; order Cytophagales; family Cytophagaceae; genus Spirosoma; species Spirosoma agri. Next base: position 1,206,637 of record NZ_JAAGNZ010000002.1, read on the forward strand.
CGCCAGCGGTGCTTCCGTAAGCGGATAGGTTTTGTAAATGTGTTGCGTCAGTTGACCATCGTTGATCCAGCGCAGAATCTGATCGAAATTGGCCAGGCTAACCGCTGGTTCGCGCTGCGCGAAGGCACCCCAGAATACGCCCACCAGAGAGGCCCCCTTGAGTAATGCCAGATTCAGCGGAATGGTCGGGATCGAGCCAGCCGCAAAACCAACGACCAGATACCGGCCTTTCCAGGCTAGTGACCGGATGCAGGGTTCGGCATAGCGGTCGCCAACGGGATCGTAAACGACATCGATGCCAGTCCCTTCTGTCAGGATTTTGATGCGCTCACGGAGATCTTCGGCCGTATAATTGATCGTTTCATGGGCACCCAGCTGGCGGCAGACTGCCAGTTTTTCGTCGCTCGATGCAGCGGCAATGACCCGTGCGCCCATCAATACGCCCAGCTGAACGGCGGCCAGTCCCACACCGCCAGCGGCCCCAAGAACCAGTAGTGTTTCGCTCGGTTTTAAATTAGCCCGGTCTTTTAGCGCGTGGTACGATGTGCCATAGGTGTATAGGGTCGAAGCCGCCGTAACGTAATCCATGCCATCCGGCATGAGCAGGGTGGTGGATGCGTTGGCGACGACTTCTTCGGCAAATCCGCCATGTCCGGTCAGGGCAAAGACGTTGTCGCCCACCGACAGGTGCGTAACGCCCTCACCAACCTCTTTGATGACGCCCGCTACTTCGCCCCCCGGTGAGAACGGGAAGGGCGGTTTGAACTGATATTTTCCGTCGATCATGAGCGTATCCGGAAAGTTGACGCCACACGCCTTGACGCTGACAACAACCTGTCCCTTGCCCGCTTTGGGCGATTCGATTTCGTCGAAAACCAGGGTTTCGGGTGGGCCAAACTGGGTGCACAAAATGGCTTTCATAGCATAAGGTTTAGGGTGAAGAATACGGCCCATCCAGCCGGGGCCTGATAACGTTCGGGCGGGGCCGATGCGCAGTACGCTGATCAGTGCGAAAGTACTATCTTTATCGCATCAACCTGACCTGTTTATGAACCGAATCGTTTTACTCATAACCTCACTCTGGGCGTCGGTGGCCTTCAGCCAGTCAACGTCAATCATGGCCTCATCGCAACAGAAAAATTACCAGCCGCCAGCCTTTACCGACCCCAACCGGCTGGCTAAAATCGAAGCTACCTATTCGGCAATCGACAAAATCTACCAGGAATATGCTGCCAAAAATCATTATCCGGGCCTTGCGTACGGGCTGGTTGTCGATGGGAAACTGGTACATTCGGGCGGTCTGGGTTTTACGGACGTAGCGCGCAAAACGCCAGCGACGCCAAAATCGGTATTCCGGATTGCCTCCATGACCAAGAGCATTACGGCGATGGCTATTCTGAAACTGCGCGATGAAGGAAAACTCCAACTCGATGATCCAGCGTCGAAGTACATACCGGAAGCGGCCAACCTGACGTATCTTACCGCCGATGCGCCAGCTATAACTGTCCGGAATCTGATGGCGCACTCGGCGGGTTTCCCCGAAGATAACCCCTGGGGTGACCGGCAATTGGCCGATTCTGACGCTGAACTCTTGGCCTTTCTCAAAAAAGATATTTCGTTTTCCAACGTGCCGGGTGTCGCCTACGAATACAGCAATATGGGGTTTGCCATGCTGGGCCGGATCATTACGAAAGCTTCCGGCAAACAGTATCAGCAGTACATCACCGATGCCATTCTGAAACCGCTCGGCATGACGCATACCGAATGGGAATACACCAAAGTACCCGCAGATCAGCTGGCGCATGGGTATCGATGGCTTGACAATCAGTGGGTTGAGGAGCCACTGCTTCACGACGGTAGTTACGGGGCCATGGGCGGACTGATTACGTCCATCGAGGATTTTAGTCGCTACGTGGCGTTTCATCAATCGGCCTGGCCCGCCCGAAATGAGGCCGAAACGGGACCCATCAAACGCAGCTCCGTACGGGAGATGCACATGCCCCGCACGTTCCGGGATCTGTCACCAACGTTTCGCTTTCCGAGTGGCCGGGTCAGTCCGATGGTCACTCATTACGCCTATGGACTGACCTGGAGCCGCGATGCTGACGGGCGGGAGTATGTCGCGCATAGCGGTGGTTTGCCCGGTTTTGGTAGCCAGTGGCGCATCTTACCTGACTATGGGATTGGGATCATTGCCTACGGAAACTTGACCTACGCCAATCTGGGGACGGTGAACTGGGCGGTGCTGGATACACTGATATCGATGGCGAAACTGCAACCTCGTCAGTTACCCGTTTCGCCGATTCTTAAGCAGCGCAAAGCGGAGCTGGTGCGGCTGTTGCCTAACTGGACGAATGCTGAGAAGAGTCCGATTTTTGCCGAGAATTTCTTCCCGGATCATTCGCTGGAGAACCGTCGGAAAGCGGCCCAGGCCCTGTTCGAAAAAATTGGTAAGGTAGTTCGGGTTGGTGAAGTAGTGCCCGAAAATCAGTTGCGCGGTCGTTTCCTGATCGAAGGCGAACAGGGCAATGTGGACGTGTTTTTTACGCTGACCCCCGAAAATCCAGCCTTGATTCAGCAACTGGATCTGAACGAACGCGTCAAAAAATAGATGTTAAGAGCGAAGTAGAAGGTCGATATGCCAAATCGTCAATAGCTGGCGTGTCGAATTTCTGCTCCGCTACTTACAGTGACTTCATAAAGGCAACCAGCGCCCGTTTTTCGGCGGCTGTCAGGTTGAGCTTGTCAGTGGGGAGGGTTTGGTTTTCCAGCGTGAAGCCTAGCCCCGTTCCGCCCCCCTTGTCGTAGAAGTCAACAACTTGATTCAGCGTCTTGTAGACGCCATTGTGCATGTAAGGGGCCGTGAGAGCCGCCTGCCGGACGGTCGGGGTTTTGAACGCGTTCCGGTGGATGTCGATTTTCGTTGTCTTATAGCGACCGGCGTCGGTATCGAGTTGTTTCTCCGCGTCCGTGGCGGGTGTGCCCAGTACTTCGCTTTCGGTTTTCACGTAAGCGGGGGGGACGGTGCCGTTGAACAGCGGGAAAAAGTGACAGGTTGCGCATTTGCCTTTGCCCATAAATACGTTGAAGCCCTGTTTCTCCTGCGCGGTCAGGGCTACTTCTTCTCCGCGCAGATACCGATCCGGTCGGGCATTCAGACTGACCAATGACCGGATGTACGACGCGAGTGCATTTTTCAGATTCGTTTCGGTTACGCCATCCGAATACGCGTTGGCAAACTGCGCTTTGTAGGTCGAATCTTTTCGTAATACGGCGGTTGCCTGGGCAATAGAGCCGCTCATTTCCTGCGTGTTATGAATGACATCGGTGATCTGATCTTCCAGCGAAAAACTCCGCGAATCCATAAACTGAAACGACTGAAAGGCTGCGTTCAGCAACGTAGGGGTATTTCGACCGATGCGTTGTTTGGCATCAAGGTCAAACGGCGATGCTTCTCCATCCGTGAAGGCTAGATTGGGCTGATGACAAGTGGCGCAGGAACGTTGCCCATTCCCGGAAAGAGCCGGGTTAAAGAAAAGCAGTTTCCCGAGCGCAATCCGATCCGCCGTTGGTTGGGCGTGGCTGTAGGGCAGAAAAAAGGTCGGGTCGAAGGCGTTGGAATCCGAGAGGGTCCGGGCTGTTGGGCGGAGCATTCGTTTGCTGGTTGCCAGCGGATAACCAAGGGCCAGTTGCGCGTCCATGAGTAACCCGTTTAGTGGATACGCATAGTTCCGGATGAAACTGAGCCGATCGAACCGGTTGAACGATGACTTACGCAGCGCCTGAATCGCCCTGTCAATGGTCTGGTCAAGCTGAGCAGACAGGGCCGAATGCTGGACCGCGAGCGGATACGCTCGAAGGGTATACTCTATGCTTTCGAGGGCTGCAATGCTTTCGGGTAACGAATGCAGCGCCACCGGCGAGTCGAATCCGGTGATGCCCAGCGTGATCAGCCGAACGACTTCCAGCCGCATGGCGTCAAAGATTTGACTATCGGTCAGTTCGTTGTATCCAGCCACCCGACGTAACTGACGGATGGTGTTCTGCATCGACGTCACCTGTTGCAACAACGCCGTGTGTTGATCGGCATCCAGCGGAAAAATCAGTTCTTCGGCCACCTGAAAGCCAGTTGGCTGAATGACAATACCGACCCCATCGTCAACCTCGCCTTCGGCGACGGGCGGTCCGTTGAGCGATTTTGCCGACCCCGAAAAGTAGAACTCGGTCAGGAATTCGACCTGTTTGTACGCTAGCCTGGACCGACGAAACGCGGCCTGAACCAAGGCTTCTGACTGGGGCTGCTGAATCGTGCGTTGTAAATCGGCTACGGTCGAATCAAGGCGCGCTAAGTTGGCTAGGTAATCCGATTTTACCTGTTTGCTTGGCTGGTCGGGTCTGAACGATTGACCCAGACCAGCGACCAGCACGAGCAGTATGGTGGCGATGATGCTCTGTAAACCGGCTGAATACCACCCTAATCGCTTCATGAGGTTGTTAGGCTAGTTGCCCATTCCTCAGTAAAAATACGGGTAAATAATCGTTTATGCCAGTTAACGAATTGCTATCATCTTTTCGTTGACTGGCACCGATGTATAAGCCTAGAGACGTATGGTAGTGCGTCTCTGCTAAGCAACGACGTTTTCCAGTGTTCCGATTCCATCGATGCTGATCCGTATTTCGTCGCCGGATTGAAGCGTGAAATCGTCGGGAGGAACAATGCCCGTGCCGGTCATCAGGAAACAGCCGAACGGGAACGAGCACTCGCGGTAAAGAAAAGAAACCAGCTCGGTGTGCTGCCGTTTCATCTGACTGATCGCAATGGTGTTCGTAAAGACGGTCTGCTGCGCTCGACTAATTTCGAGTCGGATGTTCGTTTCGGGTGCGATGGGCGTTTCGGGAACGAACAGGCACGGCCCGAGAGCGGCACTACCGTCGTACGATTTGGCCTGTGGCAGATAGAGCGGATTTTCGCCTTCTATACTTCGCGAACTCATATCATTACCGCAGGTGTAGCCAACAATCTTGCCGGACGATGTGATAAACAGCGTCAGTTCAGGTTCTGGTACGTTCCAGGTCGAGTCAGCGCGGATACGGACATTATCGCCCGGACCGACTACGCGTTCGGGTGTCGATTTGAAGAACAGTTCGGGCCGATCGGCATCATAAACCCGGTCGTAGAAATTATCGCCCCCCGATTTTTTGGATTCTTCCATACGGGCGTTACGGCTGCGTAGGTACGTCACCCCCGATGCCCAAACCTCCTGTCGGCCAATGGGTGCTAATAAACCTGTCTGCGCCCATTGCTGGTGGTCGTCCGCTGCGCTTACCGATGTAGTTACCTGTTGCAGAACGGCATACAGATTATCCTGATTGATCAAATCGTCCCAATTGTCGGCAGGAACGGCATAGAACTGATTGTTGGATTCGAGTACGATGCCGGAGCGGGTTCTGTAAAGTTTCATGTGAGAAGATAGGATGCTAGTTGTAAAGAAATTCTGCGCTGCGTTTTACTTGATCGTCGCCGTAAAATCGGTCAGATAGAATTGCCCAATCCCGCGCTAGCCCGATCAAATCGGATGTATTGGGTTCTTGGGTGAAACAGAGTCGTTTGGGTATCGTGGGTTTTTTTGTCAGGCGTTGGGTAATGAAATCTATAAATTCTGTCGAAAAAGAGTTATATTAGTAGGCTTACGCACAACTACCAATGCTGCAAAAAACCCGGGGTATTGCCCTTAGTTATATTCGTTACCGCGAAACGTCCATTATTGCCCGTATCTACACCGAAGAGTTTGGGTTACAGAGTTATATCGTCAACAGTGTTCGGACGGCGCGGAGTAAAAACAACAAAATTGCCCTGTTTCAGCCGCTGACATTGCTGGACATGGTTGTATATAACAAGCCAGACCGCGACATTCACCGCCTTTCGGAGATCAAAACCGGGTATCCGTTTCAGAGTCTGCCTTTCGAGGTGAGCAAATCGACGATCGCGATGTTCGTGACGGAAATGCTGAACAAAGTGTTGAAAGAAGAAGCGGGCAGTCCGGTGCTGTTCCGGTTCCTGGGTGACTCGGTGCTGTTTCTGGAGGAAGCCCGCACAAACTACGAAAACTTTCACCTTACGTTTTTGCTGAAACTCTCGTTTTTTCTGGGCTTCGGTCCCGAAAACGCCCGCGAATTTGAGAGTCAGCTGCGCGAAAATGCCTATCCGTTTTTGCCCGACGACGAGATGGAAACGGCGCTCAATATCATGCTGCGGCAACCCTTCGGCACGCCAATCAAACTGGCCCGGGCCTCCCGCAACGACCTGCTGGATGCCCTGGTTACTTATTACCAGATTCATATCGACTCGGTCGGCGAAGTAAAATCGTTGCCCGTCCTGCGCGAAGTGCTGGGATAATGTAATGCGGTAGGGCGGGTGGTCGATCGCTGCCGTGGAAACCCGCTTCTGTTCCCTTATTGGTAGTTACTAAGCGGTTTTGACGCACAAATGGCGGGTTTTCATGGCAATGGCCGACCGTCCGCCCTACGTTAAATTTTGCGTTTCAGCTCGAAATGCTGGCCCAGATATAATCGCCGAACCTGTTCGTCACTGGCCAGTTCTTCGGCAGAGCCTTGTTTGAGAATCTTGCCTTCAAACAACAAGTAGGCGCGATCCGTGATGGAGAGCGTTTCGTTCACGTTATGGTCGGTGATGAGAATGCCAATGTTGCGGTGCTTCAGTTTGGCGACAATGCTCTGAATGTCTTCAACCGCAATGGGGTCAACACCCGCGAATGGCTCATCGAGCAGAATAAATTTGGGATCGACGGCCAGCGCCCGGGCAATCTCCGTCCGTCGGCGCTCACCACCCGATAAGACTTTGCCTTTACTCTTGCGAACGTGCGTCAGACTGAATTCTTCAAGCAGTTCCTCTACTTTTTCTTTCCGTTGGCTCTTCGGTAAATCGCTCATTTCGAGCACAGCCAGTACGTTTTCTTCGACCGTCAGGTCGCGAAAAACGGATGCTTCCTGCGCCAGATAGCCCAGTCCGAGCCGGGCGCGTTTGTACATGGGCAGGTCAGTTACGTCAATATCGTCGATAAAAACTTTGCCACTGTTGGGTTTTACCAGCCCAACGGCCATGTAGAACGAAGTAGTTTTGCCCGCGCCATTCGGACCCAACAGTCCCACGATTTCACCCGTTTCGACTTGATACGACACGTTGTTATTGACAAACCGTGACCCGTATTTTTTGATTAAATTTTCGGTTCTAAGAATCATTCTGATGCGTTATCGGAAAACGGACCGTACCGAACGTCGTTGAAGCGCTAACGGTATGGCAAAGTTCG